>DBOE01000013.1 GCA_002299585.1 Hydrogenovibrio sp. UBA654
CCTCCTAGGGTATTTTAGTGCCTTTTTTTAGGTGCTTTTACTACTCTTTCATATTCCATCCACTGGTCTATCTTTTGCCAAACCTGTTCTAAACCTTGTCTTTTTAACGATGAAAATAATTGTACCGTTGCGTGTGGGTAGCTTTCTTTAAGCTGTTTTTGTAACCTTAACAAACTTGCCTGTGCGGGTCCTTTTTTAAGCTTGTCTGCTTTGGTTAATAGCACATGCACCGGTATATTTATGTTTAGTGTCCAATCTAGCATTACCATGTCTATTTCGGTAGGTGGCATTCTGGAGTCCATCAATAGCACTAATCCTTTTAGGGCTTGTCTTTCCTCTATATAGGCAGATAAACCAGCTTCCCAAGCCTTTTTTACTTTTAAATTTACCTTTGCGTATCCATACCCAGGTAAATCTACTAGCTTATGCTCGTCATCACAGCTAAAAAAGTTAAGCATTTGTGTTCTACCTGGTGTTTTACTAATCCTTGCTAGGGACTTTTGCGAAGTAATAACATTTAACGCACTAGACTTTCCTGCATTGGAACGACCAGCAAAAGCTACTTCAAAACCTGTATCTTCAGGGCAATAGGAAAGGTCTGGTGCTGATTTTAAATATTCTGCTTTTTGATAAAGTGGATGTTGCATAGTTTGTGTTTTTTTAAAGTGTATAATTTATTTTTTAAATATTATATGTTTTTTAATTTTATCATGGCAAATAAATCTACCCTCTTAATTCGTTTTTTAGGTTCAATGAATCTTGCAGTAACCTTATTGGTCATGCTGGCTGTGGCTTCTGTAATAGGTACAGTCTTAAAACAAAACCAAGCTTTTCAAGATTATATTATTAAGTTTGGTCCTTTTTGGACACAGGTTTTTGATTCCCTTGGCTTGTTCCATGTTTATGGTGCGGCTTGGTTTATCTTGGTATTAGTGTTTTTACTAATTTCAACTGGGGTTTGCCTAACCAAAAACAGCCCTAAATTCATTAAAGATATGAAAAATTTTAGTGAGTCCTTATCACTAAATTCTTACAAAAACCAACCCTATTCCGAAACTATAGCCCTAGCTAATTTTGATTTAGAAGGTGCAAAAAAAATATTAACAGAGCAAGGCTTTAAAACTAAAATCCATCAGCGAAAAGATGGGGTAACTATTGCTGCTATGAAAGGTAAATGGAATAGACTAGGTTATATTTTCACTCATTCCTCTATAATAATTATTTGTATAAGTGCATTATTAGACAGTAATTTACTCTTAAAATTTCGAGAACTAACTGGGGATCTTGTTGCAGAAACTAGATCAGTATCTCTAAATGAAATACCTAAAAAATCTTGGCTTGGTGAAGACAATTTTTCATTTCGTGGTACAGTAAATGTAGCAGAAGGACAAAAAACAAATGTACTATTTTTACCTTATGAAAGAGGTTTTTTAGTTCAAAAATTACCTTTTAGCATTAAGGTTAAAGAATTCAGAATTGAGCATTATGATACTGGGATGCCTAAATCATTTGAATCAGACCTTATTTTAAACGACCCTAATTTAGAACAACCTATCAAAAAAACTATTCGAGTAAATGAACCTCTATATTATAAAAACTATGCTATTTACCAATCTTCTTTTGGTGATGGTGGCTCAATTTTAGATCTTAAAATTTACCCTTTATTATCCCCAGAGCCTAATTCTATTGAAATTCAAACCGCTATTAGTAGAGTTGAACCTTTAAAAACCCCTTTAGGAGTGTTTAAAGTAGAATTTAACGATTTTAGAGCATTTAATATAATTCCTACCACTGAGGCAGAAAGAAAAAAAACTGGCAAAAAAACACATAATAATGGGCCAAGCATAACTTTTAAAGTTAGAAATGAACAAGGAAAGGCTTGGGAGTATGAAAGCTTTATGCAACCAACTTTGCAAGATAATAGATACTTTTTTATGACTGGCATGCGTACCTCTAGTGCAGAACCTTTCCGTTACTTATTTATTCCTGTTGATGAAAAAAACAGTTCCAAAAGATTTTTTAAATTTCTGGCTATTATAAATAACCCAATTAAAATCAAAAAATTACTTAATTTATATATTCCAAAAATAGATAGTATCGATAATAAAACCTATAATCTACAACTGCAGTTATTTACAAAATTATTAGTACTTTTTCGTAAAAAAGGTTTTCAGGGAATAAATTTATTTGTACAAACAAATATACCAAAAGAAGAGCAAGAAAAGGTAAAAGATTATTACCTTGAAAAAACTAGCTTAGCTCTACAAACACTATATTTGAGTATACTTTATCAAGATGAACAAAATAAAGACAGTATATCTGAGTTCAATGAACAATGGTTTGAAGATGCAATTATAGCCATCAGTTCTTTGACAAGATATGGTCCTGCTATGTATTTTGAATTGGTTTCATTTAAACAAATTGATTCCTCTGGATTGCAAATTACTAAATCTCCAGGCAAAGATATAGTGTATTTTGGTAGTTCTTTGCTTATAATTGGCGTATTCTTTTTATTTTACTTACGCCAAAAGAGAATTTGGTTGGCCTATTCTGTAACAGATAAGAGCTTAATTGTTGCTGGAAAAGACTCTAGAGATCTCCCTGAAACTAAAAAAGAATTTGCAAAAATGATTGCTATCATAAAACAAAAACTGTAACTTATAAAAATATAAAAAATGAACAGTTACAAAATTTTACAGGTTAAACCATGACAATAATTAATGAAATTTATAAAGAAGAAACAAAAATAAATCTATTTTCAATAAAAGAAATACTATGGATTTTATTTGTTTTAAGCGGTAGTTTTTTTGCCTGGCTAGAGGTCGGCAATTTAATGGATTTTTACGAAATTGGTATTTTAATTGCCAGTGCAATTTCCTTAATTTTAGTAGGTAAATTTTGGAATAGTCTAAAAATGCTAAGTTACTGGGTTGCCGGGTTATCCATATTAGCTATTTGGGAATATGCCAATTATAGTAATAAAATAACGGCTAATGAAGAATCATTTTTACTAATTTATTTAATTTCTAGTCAAGCTGCTATTATGTGGATGAGTGCCTTATTTGTTTTGGCAATGCTAACCTATTTTATTGCTATATTTTCTAAATCTATTTATGTAGGAAAGGTTGCAACAGTTCTTACTTGGTCTGGTGCAATGTTTGGTTTAGTTGGCATGATGGTAAGATGGCGTGAGTCTTATATTATTAATTTTGAATATGGTCATATTCCTGTTAGTAGCCTATATGAAGTATTTATTTTATTTTCAGTTTTAACTACCCTTATTTATTTGTACTATGAACAAAAAACTAAAACTAAGGCCTTAGGTGGTTTTGTAATGTTAATTGTAAGTGCCGCAGTAGCTTTTTTACTTTGGTACACTTTTGATAAACAAGCGCATGTTATCCAACCACTAGTACCAGCCTTAAAAAGTTACTGGATGAAAATACATGTGCCAGCTAATTTTATTGGTTATGGTGCTTTTTCTATTGCTGCTATGGTGGGTTTAGCTTATTTAATAACAAATAAAATATCCCAAAACAATCCTAATTCTTCTTTTGTAAAAAGTATGCCATCTACAGAAGAGATGGATGACTTAATGTATAAAACCATTTCACTTGGTTTTGGTTTTTTTACCATTGCTACTGTATTAGGTGCTATGTGGGCAGCAGAAGCTTGGGGAGGATATTGGTCTTGGGATCCAAAAGAAACTTGGGCATTAATTGTTTGGTTAAACTATGCTGCTTGGTTACACATTCGCATGTCCAAAGGTTGGCGTGGTGCTCCTATGGCATGGTGGGCACTAATAGGCTTATTAGTTACAACTTTTGCATTTTTAGGTGTTAATATGTTTTTATCAGGATTACATTCTTACGGAGAATTATAAAAAATGCACTTTTTTAAAATAATAGGTTTATTAGTAAGTTTTTTTTTAATTACTGCTAGTGGACAAGCAAGTAATGATTTTGGTTTTATTGAAGGAGTTCATTATAAAAAACTAACCGAAAAAATAAATATAACCCCATACAAAAAACAAGTTACTGAAATATTTTATTATGGTTGCCCACACTGCTACCATTTAGAGCTTAGCCTAAATGAATGGTTAAAAAATAAACATAAAGATATAAATTTTGTACGAATGCCTGCTGTTTTAAATAACCAAAATTGGATATTTATGGCAAGAGTTTATTATACCGCCGTAATTTTAGGGATAGAAAAACAATTTCACCCTGCTTATTTTAAAGCAGTACAAGGCGATAAAAAAGCTATATTTGATTTAGACTCTTTAGCAAAATTTGTAGAACCTATGGGAATTGCAAAAGAAAAGTACAAACAGATTTTTAAAAGTTTTAAAGTTGACCAACTAGTACAACAAGCTAAAGTAAAAACTGATATTTACGGTGCTTCTGGGGTTCCTGCCGTAATTATTAATGGTAAATATTTAACTAGTGTGGGTATGGCAACTAGTCGTAAAAAATTATGGGAACTAGTCAATCATCTGGTAAATAGATAAAGTTTAAACCTACATATTCAGACACTTAATATAAAAGCAATAAAGGTATTAAAAAATGAAAGCATCACACCTTTTTGTTCAATGCTTAGAAAACGAGCAGGTTGAATACATATTTGGTATTCCTGGTGAAGAAAATTTAGATGTAATGGATGCATTATTAGATTCCAAAATTAAATTCATTACCTGTCGTCATGAACAAGGTGCATCCTTTATGGCAGATATTTATGGGCGTCTAACAGGTAAAGCGGGGGTGTGTTTATCAACTCTAGGCCCTGGAGCAACTAATCTTATTACTGGTGTTGCTGATGCTAATATGGATAACTCTCCAGTAGTGGCTATTGCCGGACAGGCGGCAACTACCAGAATGCACAAAGAATCTCATCAAGTATTAGATCTTGTTAGTATTTTTAAACCAATTTCAAAATATGCTATACAAATATTAGAGCCAGAAACAATTCCAGAAGTAGTAAGAAAAGCCTTCAAACTAGCACAAGCTGAAAAGCCAGGGGCTTCATTTATTGACTTTCCCGAAAACATTGCTCAAATGTCTATAATGGATAAACCATTACCAGTCATTACATCACTCTTAACACTAGCGGATTCAAAATTGATCATCAAAGCTTCTCAATTAATTAAAGAAGCCAAAAAACCACTTATTTTGGTTGGTAATGGTGCTGTTAGAGCTAAAGCATCAAAAAACTTACAATATTTTTCTGAATACACAAAAATACCTGTAGTAAATACCTTTATGGCAAAAGGAATAGTACCTTATTATAAAAATAAACTATCAATGGGAACTGTTGGTTTACAAAAAGGTGATTATGAAAATGGTGGTTTTAAAGATGCTGATTTAATTTTATGTGTCGGTTTTGATATGGTTGAATATCATCCATATTTATGGAACCCTAACCAAGAGCATAAAATAATCCATATAGACACTAAGGCGGCAGAAGTTGATTCTAGTTATATTCCAGATATAGAACTTATCGGAAATATTGGTAGAAATTTACTAGCTTTAAATGAACAATTACCAAAAAAAGAACAATATCCACAGCCTTTTTCAATCAGAACCGCAATGATTGCAGAAATGAATAAAAACTCAAATAGTACAGACTTTCCAGTAAAACCCCAAAAAATAATATGGGATTTAAGAACCGCAATGCAAGATGAAGATATTGCTATTAGTGATGTAGGGGCTCACAAAATGTGGATGGCTCGTTTATTTAAAAGTGAACTACCTAATACTTGTATTATTTCAAATGGTTTTGCTAGTATGGGTATAGCAGTTCCTGGAGCAATTGGTGCCAAACTAGCTTTTCCTAATAAAGCAGTTGTTGCTATTACAGGTGATGCTGGCTTTATGATGAATTCACAAGAAATTGAAACTGCATTAAGATGCAATACCCCTTTTGTAATTTTAATTTGGAATGATAGTCAATATGGGCTAATAAATTGGAAACAAAAAAAAATTTTTGGCCGTTCTTCTAATATAGATTTTAAAAACCCAGACTTTGTTCAATATGCTCAATCTTTTGGTGCTACAGGCATAAAAATAAACAAAACGGCAAAACTTTTACCAGCCCTACAAGCAGCATTACAAAAAAATACTGTAACAATAATAGATTGTCCTGTAGATTATGCAGAAAATAATAGACTAACTGAATTACTAGGTAATGTTATTTCTAAAATAGGGAAAAGTTAAGTGGTTTATATAAAAAAAGACTCTAATAATACAATTATTGACCTAAGTCTAGAAATAAAAGAAGGTTTTGAAAAAAAATCTATTTTTGATCAAGAAATTAAAAAGTTTCTAAAAAATGATAAAGAAAAAATAAAAACTATCCTTTGTGAAATAGATTTAAGCATGGTAAGAATAACCGAAGATTTAATAGATATTTTAATTCAAAATGAAAACATGCTATTTACTGACCTACCTGAAGTTGTACAAAACAAATTAAACTTTAAAAAAATGTTAAGAGAACAGTTAAGTCCTTCGCAAATTATTTATGAAGAACATCTTAAATTATAGGAGCCTCCTAAGGTAGGCACTTAATAACAAAAGAGAATAAAAAAATGACTAATTATTTAATTAAAGTACTTGTTCTTATAGTCACATCGATATTTTTAGCTAACTGTGCACAAAATACTACTAAAAAAGGCAGTGTTGGTGTTAAACGCCAACAAATAATGCTTGTTTCCTCCACTGAGATGAAGAAAGGTGCTGTGCAAGCCTATTCGCAAGTTTTAGCAAAAGCCAAAAAAGAAGGTAATTTAAACCCTAATAAAAAACAACTACAAACACTTAGAACTATTGCAAATAGATTAACCAGCCAGACTTATGTGTTTCGTAAAGATGCTCCTAATTGGGATTGGGAGGTTAATATTATTAAATCAAAACAACTAAATGCTTGGTGTATGCCTGGTGGTAAAATTGCTTTTTATACTGGCATAATTGAACAATTAAAGCTAACTAATGCCGAAATAGCGGCTATTATGGGGCATGAAATTGCTCATGCCCTGCGTGAACATGGTAGAGAAAGAGCATCACAGGCACAAATGCAAGGTTTGGGTTTAGCATTTTTAGGAGTATTAACTGGTGCTAAAAGCTCTACTTTAAATTTAACCTCGCTAGTTATGAATGTAACCATGACCCTACCAAACAGCCGTGAACATGAAATAGAAGCTGACAGAATAGGCGTTGAGCTAGCTGCTAGAGCAGGTTATGATCCTTTTGCAGCAGTAAGTGTTTGGCAAAAAATGAAAAAAATATCCAAGGGTTCTCCACCAGAATTTTTAAGCACTCACCCTTCAAATAATAGCCGTATTAAGGATTTAAAGAAGTACGCTAAACGAGTAAACCACCTTTATAAAAAATAAATATGTCTATAAAAAAACCACATAATTTATTATTTTTTAAATATTTAATTTTAATTATTTTATTAACTAATAATAGTTTTACTAAGGCTACTGTAAAAAAAACAAACCATAAACTTAATTTTGAATTAGCGACAGGATTAGGTCTTCGCTATGGAGAGTATCCTGTATTTAACACTATACTTGTGTCACCTTTATTAAAAGTAAGTAAAAACTTTAAGCATTATAATATTTTTTTAGAAACTACAGCATTAGCTGTTACAAACATTGCTACTATGGGTAGTTCTTATAGGGCTACTAATAAAGATAGCTTCCATATTGCTACTTTTATTGGTAAAAAATCACCCGAATATAAGAGTAAATTAGTGCCATTTTATGGCTTTAAAATAGGCTACACTTATAATTTAAATCATTTAGATAAAAGTGGCTGGGAAACTTCTATTGATATTTTTGCCATTAAAAAAAATGGTACTTTTAAAACTAATCCTGAATATGATACTGTTCCAACAGTATCTCTGGGTTATCATTGGAAATTTACTAATTTTGAAGCTCAGTATATAGCAAATCCAAGTAGTAATTTTGAAGATCATTTTAATCTTGAAATAGCCTATGGAGTTGGATTAAGATACGGAATTTTACCTCATGTTCTTGCGCCTATACCTTTAATTAATATAAACCGCAGACTAGGTAAATCTACTTTTTTTTCCGAAGCTGTGGTGGGTATTCTTTCAATAAGTGGAACTGTTGGTTATGCTTATAATTTTATGCCAAATTTAAACCTAACTGTTGCGGCAGTTAAAGGCGATGGCATAATAACTGGTACTTTTTCAGGAGCCAAGACTGGTGTTATATACTATTTTAATGGCTTAGATAAAAAAGGCTTTGAAATTTCTTTTGAACTATACTTAATTAATTCTCAGAATAATTATTATAAGAATAATTATGAAAAAGAGATGATTATTATACCAAGTATATCTTTTGCTTATCATTGGAAAAATATAAAATTTTGAAAATGCTTTTAAATTTATGTATTTATCTTAATTGCTGCATAGTTCGTGCATCCCAAATTTGCGATGGCTGGTTTAAACCTAATGTTTCCCCTTTTAATATAGGTATATTAGGAAACATTTGTAAACATTGTTTTTGACTTGTAGCTGGTTCTTGCTTACTTAGGTTAGCACTAGTTGAAACTATTGGGCTATTTAATAGGGCACATAACTCTTTTATTACTGAATGATGAGTAACCCTTACTGCTAGAGTTTTTCTACCTCCTGTAAGCCAGTTTGGTGCTTTATTTGTTGTTGGTACTATCCATGTAATAGCTTTATTTTTATCTTGCCAAGATTCTATAATTTTTTTTGACCAATTTTGTTCTTCTAATTTAACTAAATATTTTATTTGCTCTATATTAGCAGCAACAATAATTAGCCCTTTAGCTACCGAACGATTTTTGATTGTTAATAAATTATCTACAGCTTGTTTATCAAATGGATTACAACCTAAGCCATAGATTGCTTCTGTTGGATAGGCTATAGTTTTGCCTATTTTTAATGCATCTACTGCTTGAGATATACTTATAATCATTTAGTTAAATTTATTCAAAATCAAAATCAAAATTATCAATTTCTACTTCTGGTGGATTGCCATCAAAAATTAAATTTGTTCGATATTGAAGATAACTTTCTCGCATGAATATATATGGATCAGGTTGCTTTTTTATTTCATCAGCAAGATGGATTACCTTAGCATAATCAATAAATTTAATACCAGTAAATATTAATATTCTACCTTTTGTAGTTGTTTCAATTATATTTGGATAAATAGGGTTATAAATTGAATCAGCAAGTGAGCCTAATAATTCTCTAGTTGTATAAGGACCAACAAATGGCATCATTATAAAAGATGATTTTTGCCATAAACCCCACTCATAAAATGTTTGCCCTAGATCTTCTTTTTGATGTTTTAACCCAGTTTTTTGTGCTACATCTATAAGACCGAATATACCAACCGTTGAATTTAAAAAAAATCGAATAAATGAACTACCAGCAACCCTTGGTTTACCTTGTAAAATAGAATTTATAGTATTTAAAGGTTCACCTAAATTTTGAAAAACATTACTAAATCCAGTTAGTATAAAATTAGGTAATTTATTGTATAAATTAGCTATAGGTTCACCTATATAGTCATTAAATACAATATTAAAACTATAAATTCCACGATTATAACCTTCAAAAGGATCTTCTGTATTCATTGGTTCTTTAATTACTTGTAGTTCTATATCAGAGTTTATTTTTTGTGTATTACTACATGAGATTAAAAAAAATAAAAAAGGGATTAAGTAAAATTTATTTTTCATTTAATTAAAAATCTTATTTATTATAGGTTAGTAATATTTTAATTCTTTTAAAATAATTTAATATATATATTATTTATATT
>DBOE01000034.1:0-23927 GCA_002299585.1 Hydrogenovibrio sp. UBA654
CCATTTAGAGGAACACATAATGACAAAGACAACAGTCTTTACTTCGGAATCAGTTTCTGAAGGTCATCCAGATAAAATTGCCGACCAAATTTCTGATGCTATGTTGGATGCTATCCTAAAACAAGACCCTAAAGCAAGAGTTGCCTGTGAAACCTTTGTTAAAACTGGCATGGTGGTGCTTGGTGGTGAAATAACCACTTCTGCTTGGGTTGATCAAGAGGAGTTGGTTAGAAATGTGGTTAATGAGATTGGTTATAACCATGGCGATTTGGGTTTTGATGGCTCTACCTGTGCGGTATTAAGTTCGATTGGTAAACAATCTCCAGAAATAGCTCAAGGGGTTGATGAAGGGGTTGATGAAGGGGTCGATGAAGGGGTGCAACATGAACAAGGTGCTGGCGACCAAGGTTTAATGTTTGGTTATGCCAGTAATGAAACAGAGGTATTTATGCCTGCTCCTATTTATTACGCCCATCGTTTAATGGAAAAACAAGCTAGTTTACGCAAGAGCGGACAATTAGACTGGTTAAGACCAGATGCCAAAAGCCAAATTAGTTTACGCTATGAAGATGGCAAACCAGTCGCTATTGATGCAGTAGTTATTTCTACTCAGCATAGTCCTGATGTGAATAATAAAACCTTGCACGAGGCGGTGATGGAAGAGATAATTAAACCTACCCTACCATCCCAATGGTTGCATGCAACCACTAAATTTCATATCAACCCTACTGGCAGATTTGTAATTGGTGGTCCTGTTGGAGATGCAGGTTTAACTGGACGCAAAATAATTGTTGATACCTATGGTGGTATGGCTCGTCATGGTGGTGGTGCATTTTCTGGTAAAGATCCATCTAAAGTCGATCGCTCAGCTGCTTATGCTGGCAGATATGTGGCTAAAAATATAGTTGCCGCAGGTTTAGCCGATAAGTGTGAAATACAAATCTCTTATGCGATTGGGATTGCCAAACCGACTTCTATTAGCATTGAAACCTTTGGTACTGAAAAAGTAGCGGTGGAGTTAATAGAGAAGTTAATTGGTGAGCATTTTGATTTAAGACCTAAAAACTTAATTGCTATGTTAGATTTATATCGTCCTATCTATCAAAAAACCGCATCTTATGGGCATTTTGGTAGAGAACTACCTGAATTTACTTGGGAAAAAACTGATAAAGCAGCCGAGTTAAAAAATGATGCTGGACTATAAAGGTTAATATTTTACCCCCCCCCCGCAAATAAAAAAAAGAGAGGGGAGAAAGGATAAAGATATATACAAATACTAATAAATATAATAAAGTTAACAATATGAAAACACAGCAAAAACACCTACAAAAATTAAGCCTAGAATTTTTTCCGCCGCGTACTGATAAAGGCATGGATAAACTAAAAAATACTATTCAAGAGTTATCAATTTTAAAACCAGAGTATATGTCGGTTACTTACGGTGCAGGTGGTACAACCCAAGACAAGACCTTAGAAACAGTTAAATATATTCAAACACAAACTCGCCTTGAAGCTGCTCCACATTTAACCTGTATTGGAGCGACTGAAGAAAGTTTGACCGAGCAGTTAGATATTTATCAAGAGCTTGGAGTGCAACGCATTGTAACCTTAAGAGGAGATTTACCTTCGGGGATGATGGATCCTGGTGATTTTAAATATGCTAGTGATTTGGTTAAGTTTATTAAAGATACTCGCGGTAATACTTTTAAGCTTGAGGTTGGAGCCTACCCAGAAACCCACCCGCAAGCACGAAATTGTGAGATAGGTATAAAATGGTTTAAACATAAAGTAGACCAAGGAGCTGATGCGGCTATAACTCAATATTTTTACAATCTTGATAGTTATTTGTACTTTATCGACAATTGTGAAAAACATGGCATAGACTTGCCAATTATTCCAGGAATTATGCCTATTTTAAACTATGAAAATTTAATTCGCTTTTCCGAGGCCTGTGGAGCAGAAATACCTCGTTGGTTAAAATGCCGTTTGGAAAGTTTTGAAGATAATCAAGCAGACTTCCTAAAATTTGGTCAAGATGTTGTTACCGAACTTTCCCAAAAATTATTGGATGCTGGTGCTCCTGGGATTCATTTTTATAGTATGAATCAGGCGAAACCAATTTTAAACATAGCGAAAAATCTTAGTTTTAGATAGTATGAGAATACCTCGCTTTTATTTGCCAGCAACTTACCAAACTGGCAAAACCTTAGAGTTAAACAAGCAACAAGTTCATCACGCTGTAACAGTTCTTAGGCTAAAAAATAATCGGCAAGTAGAAGTCTTTGATGGCAAAGGCAAGCAAGCACGGGCAAAACTAATAGTTGATGGTCGCCGTTCTGCTAGTATTGTTATTGAAGATGTTTCATCACCTCAAACAGAATCCCCTCTCAACACGATTTTATGCCAAGCTATTTCTAAAGGCGACCGCATGGACTATACCATTCAGAAATGTGTAGAACTAGGTATAACAAATATACAGCCATTAATTACAGAAAACTGTGATATTCATTTAGATGATAAAAAGCTGCAAAAAAAACAACAGCAATGGCAACAAATTGCTATTGCTGCCTGCGAGCAAGCTAATCGCAATACTATCCCAATTATCTTACCTTACCAAGATTATCAAAACTGGTTAAAAGAACAGAGCCAACTACAGGGTTTTGTGTTAAATCCTGACGCAACAATAGGCTTAAATGAAGTCAATCATTCACTAAAAAACAAACCCTTACATTTATTAATCGGTGCAGAAGGTGGGCTAACTACTAAAGAAGTAGAGCAAGCAATTACAATAGGATTAACCGAGATTAAACTAGGCAATAGAATACTAAGAACCGAAACCGCAGGTGTTGCTGTCCTTTCTGCTTTGCAACTTCTTTGGGGTGATTTTTAAAAAAACATAGTGCAAACAAGCCAATTGGGCGTGTAAAACTAACTGTGTCTTACAAGGCTTTTTTATTAAAACATTTTTTTAAACTTATCTTCTAATTTTTTGCGCTGTTTTTCTTTCTCTTTGTTAACCTTATCATCTGTTTCTTTGCGTAGCTTTTGTTTTTCTTTATCTACTTTTTCATCGGTTTTTTTACGAAGTTTTTTCTTTTGTTCATCTGCATAAGCAGATGGTTTTTTAGCTAAAATTTCTTGCAATCCTTTATAGCTTTTATCCACACTAGTTTGTTTACCTAACAAAGAGGATAGCTTGGAATTAATTGGCTCTAACTGTTTAGCAACTTTTGCATTAAACTCTTGTTTTAGTTTAGCTTTTGCCAGCTTCACTTCTTTATTTAAAACTTTATTAAGAGCGGTGGAGAGCTTTTTATCTAAATCTGAGTTAATGCCTATTTTTGGAGCAAATAATTTACCTTTAATATTTGTAACAACTATAAACTGATTAATGTCATCAAAAACAGGAGCTATATAGCGTTTTATATTTTTTGAACTAGTTTTACTTAAATCAAAGTCCACTTTTTTATAAAATAATTTTACCTTTCCGCTAATTTTTTGATTTTCAAGCAGAGTTATTTTTCCCCTTACTTGATTATTTGCTTGTTTCATCAAGACTGGTAATTCTTTTTTATCAGATAGTAACCAGTCGTTAATTTGATAATTATCCATGGTTATATTGGCCAGGTGAAAGCCTTTATCTACTACAATAAAGTTGCTTTCTCCAGTAATATTTAATTTTCCTGTTTGCCCCGTTGGCTGTAAATTAGCAATAAACTTAATCGGCATTTTTGAATTAACTTGATCAAAATTTAAATCAGTCACATTTAGGGCTAAGTCCCCCCAAGGAATTAATGATGATAAGACTATTTTTTTAATAATAAAATCAGGCTCTGGGTCATATTCTGTAAACTTAACATCCACCCCCGTTGCTCGTTTAATCTCTTCTTGTTGCTCATTATCTTTTTGCTGTGCTCTATATTTATCAATAAAAGGCTTGGCTTTGTTATACCAATACTGAGCTTGGCTCACATAGCCCTGTATTTTATCACCATACAAAAGGTAGCTTATATTTGACAGACCTTGTTGGTTGAGACCGTATTTACTTTGTAATCTGGCTAAATCTTTGGCAGGTAGTTTTTTTAAATCCGCAACATTAGTTTGCAACTCTGGTAATTTTTGTGCCAACATATCTTTAGCTTCTTGCATAGATTTTAGTTTGGTTTTTACTTCTTTTTGTAGGCTTGCCAGTTCTTTTTGCTTGCGTTGTATATCATCTAAGTTATTAACTTCACTATTGATTAATTTATTAAATTTTTGTTGATATGAATCTAGGTCTTGTTTTACTGGCAGATCTTTTTCTAACTTTTGCCATTGTTGATCTAGCTGGGTTATTTGGTCTTGTACCTTTTGTGCTACCACAAATGTTTGTAAATCTTCTCTTGCTAAAACTTCTTCTAAATTAGGAATTGCCATACTGGGTACAGAAAGCCCATCTTCTGTAGAGCTATTTTTAGATTCTTGCTCAAGCTTTTCTTTTTCAGCTTGCTCTGCACCTGGTTCTTTTATAATCTCTCCAGAAACTTCTCTAGCTTGATTAAAAGCTAAATCTTCAATTGCAAGTTCTTCTATAACTGTTCTACCAACCACTAGATGATAAAAACTAAGTGAGGCACCAATTTTTTTAACTTGAAATAGGTTTTCCATTGGTTTATCTGGGTCAGTTACTGCTAAGTCAAGCAAACCAACTCTTATCGGGAATAAACCAATATCTAAACCACCAAGCTCCACTTTTGCTCCCCAAGCATCAGTAGCAAAATTTTCTAATTGGTTCTTTAAAATTAAGCTAAAGCTAAGATAACCTATGGCAGAAATACTGCCAATAACTCCTAAAAAAACAACTAAACCTGACCATCTAACCCAGCCCTTGGGCTTTTTAAGTGGTTTTACTTTTTTGTTTTTTGTAATTTTTTCTTCAGTTGCGTTATTCATTCCATAAACCCCGCAGCAAATTTAGCAGCTTGACTACGACTTAGCCATTGCACAACTTTTAGTTTAGTCACCCACTCTAAGAATCTATTACGGTAGCTTCTAACCAAAACTAAAAATAGCACAAAAATAGGGATAGCTAATAGGTAAGCAACCAAAATACTGCCAATAACTATAGAGTTATTAAAATGTAGTATTCGCCAAAAAGCATTGTTGTACATATCGGTGAACACAGAACTAAGGCTAGGTGTATTTAGTAACAGTAAGCCAAGTTGATTAAATACAGGGTCTAATAAATAAGCAAAGCCGCTAAATACCACAAATGCCACAATAACCGCTGAAAGATTGACTCTCAAAACAAAAATCAACGCTAGAGTAATTAAATTATGAGCAAACAATAGAGGAGTTAAACCTAAAATCATCCCTAATACTAAAGATAAAGCTATTTGGCTAGGATGTTGATTAGTGTTAAGAGCTTTAAAAAAATCAAACAAAAGACCCATGGTTTTTCCTTCAAATTAATTTGATTATCTGATTCTAACAAAAAATATAGTTCTTTTTTAACTTAAACACTATTAACCCATATTTTGTGGGTCAACATCTATTGACCACCTTAGTTTTGCAATTAGTCGGTGGCAATAAATTTGGCTTTCTACAGAGCCAAACCAGTTATGCAAGCTACCACGATTAGTAGCTTGTAGTAATAGTTGGTAACGAAACCTACCTTCTTTTCTTAGCATGGGTGCTGCAACTGGCCCTAATACTTCTAAATTTGCTTGTTTTATTTGTTGTAGATTAGCATTTTGCACTAATAACTGCCTAATATCCTGCAAAAAATCCCAACCTATATTTGAGTCAATAGCTTCAGCTCGAAGCATTATTTGGTAGCTAAAAGGTGGTAAACTTACCGTATTTCTTTCTGCTAGAGCTATTTTGGCAAATTGTTGATAACCTTGAGTTACTAGAGTATTTAGTAGAGGGTGTTGTGGGTTAAATGTTTGAATAATTACTTTACCTTTTTTTTCAGCTCTACCTGCTCTACCTGAAACTTGTGTTATTAATTGAGCCATGCGTTCTGCGGCTCTAAAATCACAGCTGAATAATCCTTGGTCTATGTCTAAAATAGCTACTAGGGTTACTTTTGGAAAATGATGTCCTTTAGCTAACATTTGCGTACCTACTAAAATATGAGCCCCTCCACTAGTTGCCTGCTCAGTTATAGCTTGCATTTGTCCCTTTAGTTTTGTGCTGTCTCTATCTACTCTTAATATGTTTTTTTTAGGAAACCAGCTTTGCATTAGTTCTGTTATTTTTTCTGTACCTTGACCTTGATGAACTAAATTATTACTGCCACAATTTAGGCAATTATTGGGAGAAGGTTTTTGCCAGCCACAATGATGGCACTTTAATTGTTTAAACTGATGATGGTAAGTCATATGGGCATCACAACTTTGACAATCCGCTTGCCAACCGCAATCTTGGCAAATTAAAACTGGAGCATAACCTCGACGATTTAAAAATAATAATACCTGCCCTTCATTATCCAAAGACTGTTTTATATGTGTAAATAAAACTCTAGATATTCCTGCATTATCTAAAGCAAATTCATCTGCTCTAATATCTAATAATTCAATTTTTGGTAAACTTGCTCCGCCAGCTCGTTTAGTTAATTTCAAATAGCCATATTTGCCTTGCTGTGCATTGTTTAGAGTTTCTAAAGATGGGGTTGCTGAGCCTAATACTACTGGTACATCTTCAAGGCTTGCTCTTCTAACTAAGCAATCTCTTGCGGAATAACGAAAATGATCTTGCTGCTTAAAAGACAAGTCATGCTCTTCATCCAAAATACACACACCTAAATCAGCAAAAGGAGTAAAAACTGCTGAGCGAGTACCTAATAAAACCTTAATTTGATTGGTTTTTATCATATACCATGCACAATGGCGTTCTTTGGCGGATAACCCTGAATGAATCACCGCTACTGGCTGTTGCAGATAAGACTCAAATCTAGCCACTGCTTGTGGAGTTAAACCTATTTCTGGCACTAAAACTAAGGCTTGTTTGCCCTGTTTTAATACCTGTTCAATAATGCCTAAATAAACTTCGGTTTTACCACTACCGGTAATACCTTCTAATAAAAATGCACTAAAGCCTGATGTTTTGAGGACTTCACTTACTGCTTGTTGTTGTTGTAAGTTTAAAGAATGCCTAGTTTGGCTAGTTGTGGTGGGTGAGTGCAAACAGTTAAGCTGTTTTTCGATAACCCAGCCAAGTTGTAAAAACCGTTTCATTGCATTACGCCAATTACTTAGAGATGAATTTAACTCACTTTCAATTACTGGTTTTTGCTTGCTTAATAAAAAGTCAATTAGTTTAATTTGTAATTTAACACTAGCTTTAAGATTAGTTTTTGCAGCTTTACCCAATTTAGTTAGTTGCCAAACAACAACTCCTTTAGCAGTTACCCCCCCCCCTTTGCGTATTTTTGCAGGCATAGATGCTTGAACTACATTACCAATTGGTTCATGGTAGTAGTGTGCTGCCCACAGTAATAGCTCTAAATCTGTATTGGAAAATATAGGTTTTTTATCAACAACTTCATCTAAAAATAAAATTTTTGCCAGCTCTAAGTTTGAACTAGCATTAATCTCTAAGACCAGACCCAACTGTTTTTTATTACGCACCTTTACCCATACCCGTCCACCAACTACACAATAGTCTTCACAACGATAATCCAGTGAAGTTAAAAAAGGTCCTGCAACTGCAACTTTTATAATCATTATTGTTAAATAACCTTAAAAATTTTCTGATTAAACAGGTAAAAATATTTATTTTAGCCAAAATTTACCAAAGAGATAAGAATATTTAGGATAATATCCAAATGCTATTGTTCAAAGAAACCTCAAACCTTGAGCTTAATAAAAAATCACAAACAATCTTTGAGAGTTTTTCTAAGATAGATAAACAAACGGTTGTACCAATGAAATTTGGTTGGCTAGAAGATCATCTTTCAGCAAAATTGGCTTTATTTCCAACTAATTCAGGGGCCATTTTTGTTGATTTTTTAGAGGGTAAAAAAAGACATCGCCGCCAATTTGGTGGGGGTAAAAGACAACCTATGGCAAGAGCTGTTGGTATAAATAGCAATAAAACACCTACTATTTTAGATGCTACTACTGGCATGGGTAATGACGCTTTTGTGTTTGCTAGTCTGGGCTGTAAAGTGCAAATGCTAGAACGCTCGCCAGTTATTGTATCTTTATTAAAAGATGCTTTAGATAGAGCTAGCAAATTTAATGATACAGGTATTATGCGAATTATCAAAAATATGTCTTTAATAAATGATGATTCTGCTAATTTTTTATTAAAAAATAAACCGATAATTGATGTGGTTTATATGGATCCTATGTATCCTAAAAAGAAAAAAAAAACTGCGGTTAAAAAAGAGATGGTTGCTTTGCAAAATTTAATAGGTGCAGATTTAGATTCGAGCATTTTACTAGCGGCTGCTTTGCAGGTTGCCAAATTACGCGTAACCGTGAAACGCCCAGCTAAGGCACCTATAATTGCATTAACAAGTGGTATTAAACCAGATACCTGTATTAAAAGCCCGAATACCCGTTATGATGTTTATTTTTGTAATTCACAAAGTTTTTAATAAATCTAAAAATTCACCACCATATTTTTCTAGCTTAACTTCTGCAACCCCATTTATTTTTAAAAATTCTGTGTCATTAGTCGGCAATTGCATAGCCATTTCAACCAAACTTGCATCACCAAATATTTGGTAAGCTGGTTTATCTTCACTATCAGCAATATCTTTTCGTAGTTCTCTTAGCTCTTCAAAAATATCTAACTGGGCATCAGTTAAATCTTCTTTTTGAGCCTTTTGTATACCCGATATTTTTTTAGTTTTTCCTGTTCTTGTTGCCTTATTTCTTGGCCGTGCAAGTTCCAGTTCTATTTGCCCTTTCAGCATTTCGCCAGCTTTAGTAGTTAACTTTAACACTGAAAAATTTTGTATATCTTGATATAAATATCCTAAGTGAATTAATTGGCGAACTATGCTTGCCCATTCATCCGCAGAAAATTCATTTCCTATGCCATAAGTGCTTATTTTTTGGTGTTGATTGTGCCTAATTTTTTCGTTATCCATGCCTCTTAAAATGTCAATTACATACTTGATACCAAATCCATGCCCGTTTGAGTCCGCTAAACGATACACACAAGACAAGACTTTTTGTGCGGCAACTTTAGCATCAAAAAAAGTAGGTGGATTTAAACAGACATCACAATTGCCACATTTTTTATCATGTTGTTCGCCAAAGTAATTTAACAGCACACTACGCCTGCAAGTAACCGCTTCGGCAAAATCTACCATGCAAGATAGTTTAAAAGTTTCAATCCGCTTTTGTTCTTCATCAGTTATATTGCCAATAAAATATTTAGCCGTCATAATATCTTGGGTTCCAAACAACAATAATGCTTCTGAGGAAAGTCCATCACGCCCAGCTCTACCTGTTTCTTGATAATAGCCTTCAATATTTTTAGGTAAATCATAATGAACTACAAAACGAACATCTGGTTTATCAATCCCCATGCCAAATGCAACTGTGGCAACTACAATGTTTATTTCATCTCGAATAAACTGGCGTTGAACAATCTGCCTAGTTTCTGCATCTAACCCTGCATGATAAGCCTTCGCCTTGTAACCTCCATTTTGTAAAATTAAGGCAACCTCGGCTACTCTTTTACGGCTAAGACAATAAATTATGCCACTTTCATGCTCAGCATCTCTAGCCTCCAAAAAATTTATTAATTGTTTAGCAGGTTGCTTTTTTTCTAAAACTATATAGCGAATATTAGGCCGATCAAAACTAGTAATATGGGTTTGTGGATTAACAAGCTGTAATTTATGTAAGATATCTTGGCGAGTTGTTTGGTCTGCGGTAGCAGTTAAAGCAATAAAGGGTACACTAGCGAAGTCTTTTCTTAGCTCACCGATTTGTGCATATTCTGGTCTAAAATCATGTCCCCATTGCGAAATACAATGAGCCTCATCTATAGCAAATAAACTAATTGGCAAACCAAGTAATTGTTGTTTAAAAGTTTTATTTAATAATCTCTCTGGAGAAACATAAAGTAAATCTAACTCGCCAAGGTGCAATCGTTTTAAAACCTGCTCGGCAGAGTCGGCATTTAAACTGGAGTTATAATATTCTGCTCTTACCCCATTTGCTTTTAGAGAATCTACTTGATCCTGCATTAAGGCGATTAATGGTGAAACCACTATTGCAGTACCTTCTCTTAATAAGGCTGGAATTTGAAAACATAGTGATTTACCACCACCTGTTGGTATTAAAACAAAACAATCTTTGTTGGCAATTACATCAGAAATTATTTCTGCTTGTTGTTCACGAAAATTATCATAGCCAAATATATTCTGTAGAATATCTAAAGCTGTTTGAAAATTATTATTGCCCATAAATTAAATATGCCTTGAATTATAACTACCGTTGATTATAACCTTTACTTTAACCAGTTACTCTACAAAAATAGAAAGATAAAATACATTAAATATTTATACTTCATGCTTATAATAGGTCTTTTAAAAATTATTGCCGAGCAAAAAAGAAACCAACATGGATAAAATCAGAAAATTTAAGATATTAATTACATTAGAAAAATGGTTATGACAAAAACTTTTCTTAAAAATCTACTCTTAACTCTGGCTAATAATAGGCATAGAGAAATATTAGTTATTAAAGGCAATAAAAAATACCGCTACGAAGCATTAAATTTAATTATTAAAATTTTTAATAATTTTAATAATGACTTTGAAGCTATAGAAATAGTAAATCAAGCAACTGATAGGACAGATAGTACAAGACCAGTTAAACAAATTCTTGATAATAAATTGTCTGATTTTCTTGGGCAAGAAGTTGATCTAGTCATTTTTAGTTCTGAACAAGGAATAAATCCCAACAATTTAGCTCAGGCAACAGGAATGATTAGAGCAGGAGGACTTTGTATTTTAAGCCTACAACAAGACTGGCTAGAACAACCTAATTTAGCAATGCAAAAATACTTAAGCTTTCCTCTTAGATTAGAAGATGGTTTAAACGGCTTTAGATTGTTTTTAAGTAATAAACTTAATCAATATGCTATTACTATAAAGCAAAACAAATCTTTGCCTGACCCCCCCTTTAAGGGTTTATTAACAACAAACAAGCAGGTTGTTTTAGCACCAACTAAAGAGCAATTAGAGGTTATTAACGCAATTCAATCCGTGACTTTTGGGCATAGTAGACGCCCATTGTTAATAAACGCGGCTCGTGGAAGAGGAAAGTCCAGCTCATTAGGGTTTGCTACGATTGAACTATTTAAACAAGGCAAACAACATATTGCTATTAGTGCCGCTAATCCAAACCAAACCAAACAAATTTTAACAAAAGCAATTCAATATTCTAAAAATAAAGAAAGCAACTTTAAAGTAGAACAACAACTAGCAACTAAAGTAATATTTAGCCAAAAAAATGATAATAAAGTTGATAAAACCTACTATACAATACAGTTTTATGCCCCTGATGATCTGCTTCAAACAAAAAAACAACTAGATATTTTATTGGTAGATGAAGCGGCACATTTACCTTTACCACTATTAAAACAATTAAGTGAAAAATACAGTCGAATTGTTTTTGCTACTACTAGTTCTGGATATGAAGGATCTGGCATGGGTTTTAAATTGAAATTTACTAAGATATTAGCTAATTTAAACTACAAACAAATAACCATGATTCAGCCTATTCGTTGGAATGAGCATGACCCACTAGAGAACACCATTAATAAATCTTTACTGCTAGACAATTCCCAAGATACTCTAGCCAAAACTAAGATTAAAAACTTAATTTATCAAGAAGTTTCAACAAAAAAAATAGCTGATAACCCGTTGCTTGTAAAACAAATTTTTATATTATTGATCAATGCTCATTACCAAACCAGCCCAAATGATTTAATGCAAATATTAGAAGACCCTAATTTAGTGCTATGGCTTGCTAGTAATCCTGCCGCACAACCGGCCGCTGTTTTATTAGCTTTTAAAGAGGGGGGTATAGAGCAAATAATAGCCAAT
The DNA here is from genome assembly GCA_002299585.1 of Hydrogenovibrio sp. UBA654. Lineage (GTDB taxonomy): Bacteria > Pseudomonadota > Gammaproteobacteria > Thiomicrospirales > Thiomicrospiraceae > Hydrogenovibrio. The sequence goes on from DBOE01000034.1 coordinate 12,062, forward strand.
AAACGCTATCAAGGACACCTAGTTGCACAACTATTATTTCAGCAAAGTCAGCAAAAGTCATGGTTAACTCAAACTAGCTACAGAATTAACCGCTTAGCAGTTCATCCAGAATTACAAAATCAATCCATCGGCAGTAATTTACTAAATGCTTTTATTAAAAACAGGCAACAAAAAGCAGAGCTAAGCTATCTATCAGTTTCTTTTGCGGCAACGACTAAACTAATTAATTTTTGGACAAAACAGCATTTTTTACCTGCCTATCTAGGAATAAAAAGGGATAAATCTAGTGCGACTTATTCTATAACTATGCTATACGGGTTAAATGATTTCTCACAACAACAAATATTTTCTAATATGACCATTTATGCCACACAATTTGCTTATTTATTACAATCAACCTTCCAAAGCTTAGATGTTAATCTTATTATTAAATTACTCCAACTACTAAATTTTAAAAAAATTGCTTTGCCGATTGGCTACTTAAACAACCAGCCCTTTGAAACAGTATCTTCTTTGTTACAGCAATGGAGCTTGGCAAACCCTAATAAAATTAATAAACTAACTATGCCAATAAAAGATGTTTGGGTTAAAAAAATACTCCAAAATAAGAGCTGGCAAGAAGTTGTTAGCCAAAGCGATTACATTAGCCGTAAGCAAATAGAAGAGGAATTTAGAAAGTTCTTAAAAACTGTAAATTGATATAGTCTATAGTGAGGCTAGACAAGAGTTTATACAACGCAATGCCTGCATATCATAACTGCCTGCAAACATATTATAGTGATTTAAATAATGGTAAACATGGTATAAATTTTTTCTTTGCTGATAACCTTTATCTATTGGAAAGACCTGATTATATCCTTTGTAAAAAGATGGTGAAAATCCACCAAATATTTCGCTCATAGCTAGATCGGTTTCTCTATCACCAATATAACTAGCGGGATCGTAAAATACCGCACTGCCATCACTTAAAAAACTACTATTACCCCCCCATAAATCACCATGCAAATAAGATGGTTTAGGGCTGTAATTTTGAAAAAATCTTGGTAGCTGTTTAATTAATTCTTCAACTTGTTTAACTAGTTGTGAATTCGCTGAATTTTTTATCGCTAAGTCTAACTGTGCTTGCAAACGGTTTTCTGAATAAAAGGCAACCCAACAATCTTGCCAATTATTTTTTTGTGAAATAGTTCCTATATAGTTATCTTCAAACCAGCCATATTTTTTTTCATCAAACAAGTGATGATGCAGTAAAGCTAGGTCTTTACCGCGTTGAATATCGTCACCCTTAGAAGATAATGGCAAGTACTCAAGTAATAACCAACTTGTTTGAGCAAATTTCCCATAGGCAAAAACTTTAGGAACAGTAATACTAAAAGTACCCGCTAAAGTATTTAAGTTATTTGCTTCTTTAAATAATAGATCATACTGGTTAAGCGAATTTACTTTTAAAAAAAAATCTCCTTCGCTAGTATGTAAGTGAAAAGCTTGATTAATATCACCACCAGCAATAGAACTAACCGAATAAATATTAATAGCTATATTATGGTGTTTGGTTAAATGTTCACTAAATTGTTGCCAGTTAACTTGCATTTTACTCAAATAATTTCTGAGTCATTTTTTCTATATCTTGTTCAGAAACATCTGGCACTTCAGGGGCAAGTTCCTCTCTAAATATTTCAAATAATGCCCCTGGAGTGTCGGCAGGCACAGCCTCTCCTGTTTCTCTATCAATCGGGATATTAACCAAGCCCTCTGGTGTAGGGTATATGGTTTCTGGCTCATCGACAAGAACTACTCGCATATAATCAATCCAAATAGGTAGTGCTGCTCTACCTGCATATTCAGACCTACCCATAGTTTTAGGAGTATCAAAACCGACCCATACTGTTGTAGTTATATTTGGAGTAAAGCCAGAAAACCAAGCATCTTTTTGAACATTAGTAGTACCAGTTTTACCAGCTATATCTGAACGACCTAGCGATTTTGCCTTCCTCGCCGTACCATAGTTAATTACATCTTGCATCATTGAATTTATAATATAGCTATTTTGTTTAGAAATAACTCTAGGTGCATTAATGGTGTCATCTTCTAAACATTGCGAAAAACAAGCCTTAAGAGGTTCGGCTTGATAAATAGTTGAACCATCAAAGTCCTGTATAGAATCTATTATGTAAGGGTCAATTAAATACCCTGTATTGGCAATAACGCCATAGGCTCTTACAACTTCCAAAGGAGAAAACTCTGCCGAACCAAGAGCCAAAGAAAGATCTCTATGTTTATTTAATTCAGTAAGCGGAAGACCAAATTTTTTAAAATGATTGATGGAATATTTAATGCCAAGCTTTCTTAACAACCTTATAGAAACTAAATTTCTTGAATTAGTCAAAGCCACTCTCAATCTTGTCGGCCCATAAAACCTACCAGAGTAATTTTCTGGACGCCAAGTATCTTCTAAAGCATCATCATGAAACACCACAGGGGCATCATTAATAATGCTGGCAGCTGTCATACCTTGTTGTAAAGCGGCTGAATATAAAAAGGGTTTTATATTAGAACCTATTTGCCTTCTTGCTTGAGTAGCTCGGTTAAACTTACTTTTAAAAAAATCATATCCTCCAACTAAAGCCTTAATTTTACCATTATTTGAGTTGATAGAAACTAGCCCTGAATCTACTTGTGGATTTTGTGCTAATTGCCAACCCTCGGTAGTTTTTTGCACATAAATAACATCACCAACCTGTAAAACATCCACTACCTCTACTGGCTGTTTGCCTTTTTTATTTACATTAATATAAGGCTTTGCCCAGAGCATACTTTCTAAACTTAAAGTTCCCTCTGCCCCATCCTCCATATAAATGTCCGCACTATCAGTAGAAACTTTAGTAACTACTGCCACCAATAAATCAGCAAAATTTTCTATATTTTTAAGGGTTTTTTCTAATTCAACTTTATCAGCTAAATCTGTAACACCCAACTGTAAGATAGCCCCCCTGTAACCATGTCTAACCTCATAATCTTGCAGACCTTTTCTAACAGCTATATTTGCTGCATTTTGCGACTTGCTATCTATAGTAGTAACTAGGGTTAAACCATTTTTTAAAGCCTCTTCACCAAGTTTATTCACCGCAAAGGCTCTTGCCATTTCTGCAACATAACCTGCTTCCACCTCTATTCTTGCTCCTGTTAGACGGGCATGCACAGGCTGAGATTGAGCCAAAATCATTTCTTCTTTAGAAATATATTTATTATTATACATGCGACGCAACACATAATTTCTGCGTAGCTTAGCTCTTTGCGGATTGTAAATTGGATTATATCTTGAAGGAGCTTTAGGCAGACCTGCTATCATCGCAAATTCATCAAGAGTTAAGTCGTCTAGTTTTTTACCATAATAGGTTTGAGCAGCGGCGGCCACCCCATAAGAACGATAACCTAAGAAGATTTTATTTAAATAAAGAGAAAGTATTTCTTGTTTTGAAACTTGATGCTCTATTTTATAAGACAGCACGATTTCATTTAATTTACGCAAATAGGTTTTTTTTTTGCTTAAAAAGAAATTTCTAGCTACCTGCATAGTTATGGTAGAACCACCAGATTTTTTACTACCGGTTGTAATCAACTCATAAAGAGCTCGGGCAAGACCTTTAAAGTCTACCCCTCCATGCTGAAAAAAACTACTATCCTCTGCTGAGACTATTGCCTTAGTCATTTTTTCAGGAATTTGAGCATAATTTAGTGGAATTCGTTTTTTAGTGCCTATTTCACTAATGAGTTTATTGTCAGCGGTAACAATACGCAGGGGAACTTGGTAAGAGACATCTTTAAGACTAGATGCATTTGGTAAACTGGGATAAATAGTTACAGCATAAACAATAATCGCAATAATAGGGGTTACTACGAAAAAAAAGACGGCTAGTAAAATAAAAAATAACTTAACCGGTTTTTTGGGTTTTTTAGTTGATACTAGTACATTGTTGGTAGGCTCTGGATCTAAGTTTATTTCTGGCATATTAACTGGGTATTACTTTCAATGAAAAAAATAATTATACCCAGTTATAAACTAAAAATTATTATTTAAAATTATTTTTTAGAATATCTACCCGTTTTAATATCGCCGTACATTAAAAATAATGTTCCCCAAATAATATATATTATTGCAAAATAAACAGCAAACTGAGCTATAGAAATTTGTACAATTTTAGGTAATATATCCGCCCAAATGCCTAATAAAACGGCAAGTGGTATAACAACAGTTACTACTAAAACACCAAGCATCTTCAAAAAATTAGACATTTTTCTATCCCCATAAAAGTTCAACAATAAACACTAGTGAACAAACTATACTAGGTTTTAGGTAAGATTACAAATCTATAAATAGATATTATATCTTGATATTGAAAACTTGGCGTTGCCAGCATAAGCATAAGCATACTGATCATACTATAAAAAACTTATATGCTAATCTCTTCTGTAGATTTGGGAGATAAGTGTCAATTGATTTTTTACGGGAATAGTGTACAATCAATCGCTTTTTTAAAATATAAGTAGTTGGTATATGTCTAGTATTATAAAAGTTCCTAGTACAAAAGCAAATTCTTCTAGCCCTCTAGTTAGCGTTATCATGGGTTCTAAATCTGATTGGTCTACCATGCAACATGCTGTTGCAATGTTAGAAATCTTTGGAGTAGCTTATGAGGTGCAGGTTATTTCTGCCCATCGTACGCCCGATTTAATGTTTGATTATGCTGAAAAAGCCGAAGCCCGTGGCTTAAAATCTATTATTGCTGGTGCAGGCGGGGCAGCCCATTTACCAGGTATGGTAGCCGCAAAAACTCTAGTACCTGTTTTGGGTGTGCCTATTGAGTCTAAAGCATTAAAAGGGCAAGATTCTCTATTGTCAATTGTGCAAATGCCAGCTGGTATTCCTGTTGCTACCTTAGCAATTGGTGAGGCTGGTGCTAAAAATGCAGGCATTTTAGCCGCTCAAATAGTGGGTAATGAAATAGCTGAAATTCGTCAAGCGGTTCAAAGATTTAGAATAGAGCAAACTCAAACGGTATTAAATAACCACGACCCAAGAAGTTAATAATAAATGACCCCAATCTCAAAAAAAATTGGCATAATCGGTGCCGGGCAACTTGGCAGAATGATGGCTATGGCAGGTTATCCACTTGGACAAAAATTTGCTTTTTGCGGTAATAATAATGATGAACCTTCGGCAATGCTGGGACAGATGTTTATTGAGAAAGATTGTGCTATAGAATCTTTGGTAGATTTTGCAGATGTTATTACCTATGAAAGTGAGAATACTTGCGTAGAGCAGGTTCGTGAAATTACTAAAACTGTGCCAGTTTTTCCTGCGGAAAAGTCTTTGTTTATTTCTCAGCACCGAGGGCGTGAAAAAATTTTGTTTGGCCAACTTGATATCCCTTGTGCTCCTTACCAATTAGTAAATAGCCTAGATGATTTAAAAAAGGCAGTAGAGGAAATAGGCTTGCCAGCTATCTTAAAAACTACCACCGAAGGTTATGATGGTAAGGGGCAGTTTGTTATTAAAAAAACATCACAAATAGCTCTGGCTTGGCAAAAAATTGGTAATCGAGAATTGATACTAGAAGGTTTTATAAAATTTTCGCGTGAGCTATCAATTATCGCGGTTAGAAATGCAGAAAATGAGCATGTCTATTATCCTTTAGTACATAATATTCATGATGATGGTATTTTGCGTTATACCATTGCCCCTGCCCAACAAATTATAGATTCAGTACAGGAAACCGCTGAAATTTATATGCAAAAATTACTTGATGAATTAAATCATGTTGGGGTGCTTGCCTTAGAGTTGTTTGAAACAGATAGTGGTCTAATAGCTAATGAAATAGCTCCAAGAGTACATAATTCAGGGCATTGGACGATGGAGGGGGCAGAAACTAGCCAGTTTGAAAATCATATTCGTGCTATTACCGGTATGCCATTAGGTTCTACTAAACCTAAGCAAGAAATTGCGGCTATGGTAAATATTATTGGTACAACTGGCGATATTAATGCAGTATTATCCTTGCCAAATACTTACCTACACCTTTATGATAAAGAGGAAAGGGCAGGTAGAAAACTAGGGCATATTAATCTACTAGCCGATTCGGCAGAGGACTTATTTGCAACCCTTGCTAAGCTGGAGCAGTTTTTACCAAAATAGGTAGATTAATAAAGCTCCTAAAACAAATCTATACCAAGCAAAAGGTGCCATACCTATTTGCTGAATCCATTTTAGAAAGACTGCAATAATAATGTAGGCACTAACCCCTGAAATAATTGTACCAGCAATAATCGCTGGCCAATCAATTTGTCCTGTATATTCAATTAGGTTTTTTAGTTCTAAAAAACCAGCCCCTAAAATTATTGGAATAGATAATAAAAAGGAGAATTTAGCAGCAGCTTCACGGGTTAGTCCTGTTAATAGCGCTGCTGTAATGGTAATACCTGAACGAGATGTTCCTGGGATTAAGGAAATGGTTTGGCCAAAACCTATAATTAAAATATCTTTAAAACTAAGGCTGTACTCATCTTTTATTTGTTTTCCCTTTACATCAGACCACCAAAGTAAAGCACCAAAGCCGATAGTAGTTGCGGCAATAATTAATGGATTTCTTAGGCTTTCTTCTAAATCACCATGGAGAACTAAACCAAAAACTGTGGTAGGTAGGGTGGCAATAATTACCCACCAAGCTAGGCGACTATTTGAGGTAGGTTGTCTGGTAATAATAGAGCTAGTCCAATCTTTACTCATTAACCAGATATCTTTTCTAAAGTAGATAATAACCGCAGATAAAGTTCCAATATGCACCGCTATATCAAAAGCAAGTCCTTGGTCTTGCCAACCTAGTAATTGCGGTATTAAAATTAAATGCCCAGAGCTAGAAATAGGTAAAAATTCAGTTAAACCTTGTATTAGCCCGAGCACAATGATTTGTATCCAGTCTAAAGATTCTTGCATGTTATTTCCTATAGGGTATGTAGTAGGTTTTGTAGTTGAAAACCAATCAGTGGTTGTATTATATTTTTGGTTAGTGCAATTACTTTAAAGCTTTCACCCATTTCATTAGGCATAGTTAAGGTTTTTATTTGCTGGGCTATTTTAATTGATTCAGTGGTGTTTAGGGTTAATTTTTCAGACATTCCTAACAATCCACTAGCCATTAAAAAATGGGCTTGGGTGGTAAAACCATCAATATTAAAACCGACATTAAATCCAGCTTCTGCAACCGCTGTAAAATCAACATGAGCAGTTATATCCTGTAGCCCAGGGTAAAAAAAAGGGTCATTATGAGCTAAGTGCTGATAATGACAGCGTAAAGTACCCATTACTCTGGCAGGTTGGTAGTATTCTTGCCTACTATAACCATAGTCAATAATTAATAATAAGCCTTCGTTTAAAAAATCATTGATACTTGCTATCCAAGGTTCAATGTTTAAATTAACCTCTGTTTCATAACCATCAGGGCTAGGGCTACCAATATATTGTAATAGGTCTTCTGCTTTTTCTTTTAGTTTACGGTTGGTTATTGGCTGATAATCCCATGATAAATCACCCTGCACTATTTTTACAAATGCTTGAGAAATGGAGCTGGGCATAAATTTTAACCTTTCAACAGGCATCGCATCTAATACTTCGTTTGCTAAAACTACCGCAGATAGGGGGGGGGGTAGCTTATCTAACCACACTACTTTTTGTTTAATTTTATTTGGAAGGCTTGATAAGGTTTGTTGCTGTACAAGCTTTAATTCAGCACTTAGTTCGATGATGTAATAGTTATCAAGAGGTTGTTTTAACTGCTCTAGCTCAAGTAAAATATCTCTTGCCATAATACCTCTGCCAGCACCAAACTCGATAATGTTGGGAGAGCTTAATTGTTCTAATACTTGTTTTGCTTGTCTAGCTAGACATTTAGAAAATAAAGGTGAAATTTCAGGGGAGGTAATGAAATCTCCCTTCTCTCCAATTTTTTGTAAGCTATTAGAGTAATAGCCAAGTTGTGGAGTGTAGAGTGTTTGCTGCATGAATTGTGCAAAACTAAGAGATGTTTGTTTATTAGCATATTTTTTTATACTAGCGACTAAATTATTACTATGCTCAATAGCTTCTTTAGATGGGGGGGGTAGTTTGTTTGTGGGCATCATATTTGATTATTATAGTGTAAAACCACAAACTGGTTGTTATTTTGCTTGCTTAAAATAATATATTAAATAGAGTTTTGGTAAGGGTATGAAATTAGGGATTAAAAAAATCCATGAAAATGATTGGCAGTTACATATAGACCGTGCGTTTATTCATTTGGATAGATTTTCTTTAGAGCTGTTATGCTCTAACTTAGAACATTTGCAGGCAATGAGTTTAGGTCAGCAAGGTTCGATTTTAGCAGGATATATTAAATTAGCAGAAAAAATATTAGAAATAAGTGATGAAGATGCTCAATTATTGCTAAGAAATGTTGATAATAACGATGTATTAATCTTAATTAAGTCTATTGATAAGACGGAAATTAACAATAAAATTATGCAAAATGTTGGTTTAATAATAGCAAAACAATTATCCTCAGACTCTGAAGATTCATTATGCCCTAGTGAGGAAGAAGCGATTAGAGCGATTAAAAATATAACTGAAAAAATTTTTGAGCTTGAAATGGCAGGTAAAATAGAATTTTTAAATAAAGACTCAAAGTTTATTTAAGGTTAAAGATAATATGGAAATTTACGCAAGAAGAACTAAGCAGGATGAGCTTTTATTAACTATAGGTTATGTTAGCTTCGACTTACCTGAAGAGGCATTAAAAAAATTAACCAATATTATAGCTACCCGTTTAAACCAATCCTCTACTATGGATAATGCTAATTTACAAAAAAAAATAACAGCTTATAAAAAACTAGTAAATAAATTGGCTTTGGCAAATGATAGAGTTGTGCAAGAATTTGCAATTTCTTTAACAACCGAGCAGTTGGTTACCTTAGCGAGGTTAGCTGATGGCGAAGACATGCTCAATAAAATCATTAAAAATCTGTCTAGGCAAAATTCAAAGCAATTTCAAGATGATTTTAATAAAATGACAGGTATAACTGAGCAACAAGCAATTATTAATATGGAGATGGCAGTTCCTATTATTAGAGAAATTGCCAATAAATTATCTTAATTAGAGGTTCCTTAACTTTTATATCTATAAATTACCAAGCCAACGGTTTTTGCTTGTGCAACCGCTTGAGGTTTATTTATGCTTAATTTTATCGATGATATTGCTTGGTGATTTTTTAGGATAACTTGGCAAATTTCTTCAGATAAAGCCTCAATAAGTTCATGTTTACTCTGAGCCGTTAACGCCATTATTTCATCAGCAACTGTTTTATAGCAAACCGTATCATCAATAGAATCAGATTGAGTAGATTGTTTAATATCTACACTCATTTCTACATCAAATATTAGCGGTTGGGGTTTTTCTCTTTCCCAAGCATAAATACCAATAATGGCGTTTACTTTAAGTTTTTTTATAAATATAAAATCTCTATTCATTTTTGATTCCAATTTTTTTCAAAATTATCGCACAAACAGTTTAAAATAACCCACTTAATATTTATGACTATGGAAAAGATATGGGTTGGTTAGATTTAGCGGTTATTTTTGGAGCTTATTTTATCGGGTCTATTTCTTCTGCCATTATTGTCTGTAAAATAATGGGCTTTGATGACCCAAGAGAAGACGGTTCAGGCAACCCTGGCGCCACCAATGTAAAAAGGCTTTATGGCAATAAAGCTGCCGCAATCACTCTTGCTGGAGATAGCTTAAAAGGTTTTTTGCCCGTATTATTTGCTAGCCTAATGAACTGGTCACCACTAGTAGTTTTTCTAGTTGGTTTTGCGGCTTTTATTGGTCATCTTTATCCTATATTTTTTGGTTTTAAAGGCGGAAAGGGCGTAGCTACCATGATGGGGGTGATGGTTGGTTTATCACTACCAATTGGTTTAGCTGTAGTCGGCACTTGGTTGTTTGTTGCCAAAGTGTTAAAAATATCTTCAGTTTCTGCACTAATCGCAACCGCATTAGCACCTATTTATATTTATTTTTTAGATGGAGATATAAGCTGGGTAGTGTTAACCATTGCTATGACGGCGATGTTGTTCTGGCGACATAAATTAAACATAAAAAAACTGCTGAAAGGCACAGAAGACTAAGGTTTTTATCCCCCCCCCCCATAAAACAGTATTATTTATATAAAAAAACTATTACCCTAATCCCACAGATAGGATTTGAATATTAAGTGTATTTATATAATGTTTTTGGTGGTTTTTAAATAGGAGTGTCTAGGAAATATTAAAATATAAGGATAATATACGCATAAAAAGCTTTTACCACAAAATATAACCTTCCCCATAAATACTAATGATAGTGTTTTCAGGAAGTTTTTTTCGTAACATGCTTACTTGGTTTTTAACAGAAGCAATAGATATATCTTTACTATTATTCTCCCATAAACTTTCTGCGATCTGGTTTATTTGTAAACACTTACCTTTATGATTTAAAAACAATTCCAGTAGTTTATGCTCTTTTTCAGATAGATTAATAATATTATTATTAAGTTTTAACAATGAGGTTTCTAAGTTATAAGTGTAATTTAAACCTATTTTTACTATAGATTTACTATCATAGTTAAGTTCTGCGGCTAGCTTTTCTAGACAGTCTTTAAAATAGTTAGGAGATACTGGTTTTACTAGGTATTTAGTTAGCTTTAATTCTGTTGCATATAGTAGTTTGTCGGTTTCAGTAAAAGCCGTTAACATTATTATTTTAATATTTTTGTTAGTTTTGCGTATTTGGGTGGCTACTTCTAACCCATTAATATATGGTATGTTTATATCTAATAATATAACATCTGGTTGATGTTTATTGTATTTCTCCAGTGCTTCTTTGCCGTCTTTAGCCAGGTAAACGGTCTTAAAGTAATTACTAAGATACTCGTTAATATTGTCTTGTACTTCTGGTTCATCTTCAACATAAAGTAGCGTGTGTTTTTTTAAGATAGATAGCACTTTATTAGCTTGTCACTCAAGTTTTTTTGGGGGAAATTATGGTAAATATAGCACCATTATTCGTATTATGGGCACTTATTTTACCGTGCATTTTATGCTCAACAATAATTTTAGAGATATACAAGCCAAGCCCTGTACCACCTGATTGATCTTTGGTCGTAAAATAAGGGTCAAATATCTTAGTAATGTTTTTATTATCAATACCGCCGGCATTATCTTCTACGCTAAAGCTGAAATGTTCATTTGTTACAGAGCTATTAATAATTATTACAGGTTTACTTATGTTTTGTTTTTCTAAAGCCTCTGTTGCATTGCTTAATAAAGTAATTAAAACCTGAATAAACTCGTTTTTATGGCTTACTATTTTAAGGTTAATAGGTAAGTTATGCCTAACATCAATACTACTCAAACTATTTTTCATTAAATATAGCACCTCAGTAACTGCGATATTAATTATAAATTCAGAAGGTTTAGAGTTTGGGCTAAACAAGCCTCTAAAATCTTCAATGGTTTGTGACATGTGCCCTGTTAAAACAGAGATTTTATTAATTTTATCAGGCAAATAATTTTTATCAGGATTTTGTTTTTCTAAAGCCATATTCATATTCATTAATATTGAATTTATATGCATTAAAGGTTGTCGCCATTGGTGAGCTATTGAATCTAACATAGAACCTATGTTTGCCATACGGTATTGTTTTAATAACATTTGTTCTTGTTCTTGGCGTTTTTTTAACTCCTCCTCAACCCTTCTTTCTAAGGTGTCATTAAGATCCTTTAGTTTTTTAGTCTGTTT
>DBOE01000034.1:24264-24667 GCA_002299585.1 Hydrogenovibrio sp. UBA654
TCTGTTTTTAACTCTAAAGCTTTTTGTTTTAAAGACTTGCTCTCACTATGCTTAACCTTCTCATAAAAAAACATAATAATGGAAAGAATCACTAAAGAACTAGTCCAAGTAATATACTCTATAGCACTAAAAACACTAGTAGTAAGCATTAAATAGACTATAAAAATCAAATAAAGAAAAAGAAAAAATACCCCCCCGCGATAACCCAGTAGAAAAAACACAAATACTAAAACAGTAGGAATCCAGTGCAAAGGCGTGGAAGAATTAGGTAAATAAAGAAAAATAAGAATTAAAAGAACATAAGATAAAACAAAAAAGATTGTTGCCAGTAAATAGTAAAACTTTTCTTTTTTATGTAATAAGATAGCCGAAAACAGATAAAAAACAGTAGCAATCAATTCTG
>DBOE01000089.1:0-2911 GCA_002299585.1 Hydrogenovibrio sp. UBA654
ATAGGAATTGGATATAAAGTGCTAGTCCTTGTTCGCTAGGGAGCCTCTGATTAAGTATCATAATTTCTGGCAACGCCACGTTTTAATCAGTTGTTAAGTGCCTCCTTATATAAATAGTAATTTTGCCTCTAAAAATTGCCAATAGAGAAAGAATTTTATATATTTTGTAACAAAACCTACCCGATAAGGTCTGTTTGTTAGTAAGGATTTAAAATAAAAAAAAGGGGGGGGATGAGTACATTTAAGTACCAATTTATGGTGTTTTCTTTGTTTGTTATTTTAATTATTATTGTTTTATCTTATTTTTTTAGTGCAGTTCTTTGGATTCTTGTTCTAGTTATTCCGATTCTATTATTAGCTGTATTTGATATTATTCAAAAAACGCACTCTGTTTTACGACTCTACCCTGTTATAGGTCATTTTAGGTTTTTATTTGAAAGTGTTAGGATAGAAATGCAACAGTATTTTGTAGAAAATGATACTAGCGGTACACCAATTAATAGAGAATTTCGTTCATTAATTTATCAAAGAGCTAAGGGGGAAAGAGACACCCGTTCTTTTGGCACGCAGTTTGATATTTATCGTGTTGGCTATGAGTGGACAAATCATACTATGTTCCCTAAAGAACTTAGTAATGAAGAGCCAAGAGTATTGTTTGGAAAGGGGAGGTGTAGGCAACCTTATGCTGTTGCCTTAGCTAATATCTCAGCAATGAGTTATGGTGCTTTAAGTCAGAATGCGATTAGATCCTTAAACCTAGGTGCAAAGCTGGGTAATTTTTACCATAATACTGGAGAGGGGGGAATAAGTTCTTTTCATCTAGAAAATGGCGGTGATTTAGTTTGGCAAATAGGTACAGGATATTTTGGTTGTCGTAGCTTAGATGGTTGTTTTGATAAAGAAAAATTTAAAGAAGTAGCTAATTTAGAAGCCGTTAAAATGATTGAAATAAAGTTATCGCAAGGTGCTAAACCTGGTCATGGTGGTTTATTACCTGCTAAAAAAGTAACTAAAGAAATAGCACAAATTAGGGGAGTTGCAATAGGCAAGGATGTTGTTTCTCCTAGTATGCACACCGCTTTTAGCTCTCCAATTGGTTTATTAAATTTTGTGGAAGAGTTAAGAGAAATCTCTGGAAAGCCTGTAGGTTTTAAACTTGCAGTGGGTAAAACAGAGGAGTTTTTATCTGTTTGTAAAGCCATGTTAGAAACCAATATTATCCCAGACTTTATTACTGTAGATGGTGGAGAAGGTGGTGCTGCTCCAGTAGAGTTTGCAAATTCAATAGGAACACCTTTACGAGAGGCTTTGCATATTGTCAATTCATGTCTAATTGGTTGTGGTTTAAGGAGTAAGGTCAAAATCATTGCCTCAGGAAAAGTTTTTTCAGCATTTCATATGTATAGAGTTATGGCTTTAGGTGCTGATACAGTTAATCTCGCAAGAAGTATGATGTTAGCACTTGGTTGTGTTCAATCTAAAAGGTGTAATACAAATGAATGCCCAACAGGTGTAGCAACCCAAAACCCAATTCGTTCAAATGCGATAGATGTAGCATTAAAATCCCAAAGAGTTGCTAACTTTCAAAGTTCAATGGTATATCACTTTCGGGAGATGCTTGCAGCTACAGGTAAAATCAGCCCGCAAGAGATAGTTTTAGATGATATTTGTCGACGAGTAAGTGATACAAAAGTTTGTAGTTTAGCAGAAGTTTATCCAGTTATAAGAGAAGGCTGTTTATTGGATGAAAGGCAAGTTCCTGCGGACTGGAAATCTTATTGGGATAAATCTAATGCCGCATCTTGGGATTAGCTTTTTCTTGCCCCAAAAATATCACTACCAACTCTAACAATTGTTGCACCTTCTATAATTGCGGCTTCTAAATCGGCAGACATTCCCATAGATAAAGTATCTATTTTATTATCTGGCAAGGCAATTTGACATTGAAGCAACAAGTCATGCATTTTTTTAAAAGGAATTCTTCGTGCTAATTCAGAATTAGCTTTAATTGGGATAGCCATTAGCCCTCGTAGTTTTATATTAGGTAGCTGGTTAATTTGTTGTGCCATCTCAATAACTTCATTCGCTATAAAACCAGACTTTGTTTTTTCACCACTAATATTTACTTCCAATAATACATTTAGTTTAGGTAAGTTTTTAGGGCGTTGATTACTTAGACGAGTAGCTATTTTTAACCTATCAATACTATGTACCCAGTTAAAGTTTTCAGCAATAGCTTTGGTTTTGTTGGATTGAATAGGACCGATAAAATGCCAGTTTAAATTAGGCTCTACTGCTATTTTTGAGAGGGCTTCTTGTAGATAATTTTCGCCAAAAGAGCTTTGCCCTAGTTTTACTAAAGCCTGAATTTGTTCGATAGGCTTAGTTTTGCTAACAGCTAATAGACTAACTTTTTGTGAGTGGTTAGTTTTGGCGATTCTAGCCAGTACTTGCTGATAATTTTGTGCTAGTTGTTGGTTATTCAAAGTGTAATACTTCCCAATTTGTTGGTGGTGTCCATACTTTAAGTAGTTCAGTAAAATCACCATCAAAACAACCTGGTAAACCCTGGCTGGAGCAAAGGCGATTAACTAATTTCCAGTCTTCCAATAGTGGGCAAGAGCCAATGGCCTCATGGGGAAAATTATGAAACATGATTTGTGCAGGTTTTACTATAAAAGGAAAACTATCGGTTGCATGCAATATAACAATAAATTGGTGCTTATTTTTTAGCTCTTTTAATAAATGAAAAGCGGCTGCCATTTTTAAATCACTAGCTAATAAAAGGTAGATTTTGTTTTTTTTAAGATGTTCTTTCTCTGCGGATAATAAACCCCAAAGGGGGGGGGGGGGGGGCCCCCCCCCACCCCCCCCCCGCCCCCCCCCGGGTTTTTTTTTTTTTTCCAAAAAA
>DBOE01000089.1:3169-8797 GCA_002299585.1 Hydrogenovibrio sp. UBA654
AAACCCCAAAGGGGGGGGGGGGTGAGGATTTTTTGAGAGTTATTTATTATAGAATTTTGCTGTTCTTGATATTTATGCCTAGATAAGAAATTAGCATTTTTTTTAGTTTGGCTAAAAAGCACCCAAGTAAAGTTATTGACTATTTGACTATAACCAAAAGGTAATTTAGCATTGTTTGCTAGTTGCACCACTATTAACCAATAGCCACCAGCTTGTTCAGTTTGCGAAATAAACTTCATGTTTAGTCGCCATAAACAAGACGCCCTTGGAAATAGGTCGCCTCTACTTTGCCTGTAAATTGCCAGCCATCAAAAGCAGAATTATCACCTGCACTAACTAACTTAGTTCGATCAAGTACCCAATCATGATCAGGATTATAAATACAAAAGTCAGCAGGGTTGCCTATTGTTAAACTTCCTTTGTTGATGCCGATGATTTTAGCTGGATTTTGAGTTAATTTTTGAATAGCTGATAAAAGGTCTAACACACCTTCTTCCACTAATTTTAGAGCAAGAGACAATAGTGTTTCTAAACTGCTAATGCCAGGTTTACTTTCACCAAATGGTAGTAGTTTATCATCTCTATTTAATGGCGTATGGTCGCTCACTATAGCATCAATTACGCCTGTTTTTAAACCAATTCGTAGAGCCTCTTTATCATCTTTACTGCGTAGGGGGGGGGTGGTGTTAAATAAGGAGTTAAACTCCATAACATCATATTCAGTTAAGTGTAGTTGAGCAATTGCAACATCACAAGTTATAGGTAATCCTTGCTTTTTAGCCTCTCCAATCATCTCTACAGATTTTGCGGTAGAGATTAAAGAAAAATGAGCTTTAACCCCAGTTTCGGCAACCAAGATTAAGTCTCTAGCTAGAGCAACCGTTTCAGCAGAGCTAGAAATTTCGGCTAGCCCTAAATGGGAACTGACTGCTCCGCTATGAGCCACACCATCATTTTTAAGTTGTTGATCTTCACAACGCAACATGACAGTAATATTATTACAGGCAGCGTATGCCATGGCATTTTTTAAAATAAGACTGTTTTGAATTGGTTGATTAGCTTGGCTTAAAGCAATACAGCCGGCTTTTTTAAGTGAAACCATGTTTGCTAATAATTTACCCTCTAGCCCTTGTGTAATAGCCCCAATCGGTAAAACAAAAGCAGTGGCTGCTTGCCTAGCACGGCGTTTAATTAACTCAGTAACCGCTTGGCAATCATTGACAGGATTGGTATCTGGAGGGCAGCAGATAGTGGTTATTCCTCCAGCTACCGCAGCTTTAGTTTCTGTGGCAATGCTGCCCTTATAGTAACTACCAGGCTCTGCTAATCTAGCTTGTAAATCAACTAGCCCAGGGAATAATAGTTTACCCGTGCCATCAATGGTAGTTTCAGCATTAAACTTAGCAGGGGGGGGTGTGCCAATAGCGGCAATTTTTTTTTGAGAAACATATAAATTAGTAACTTCATCTATGTTTTGTAGAGGGTCAATAATTCTGATATTTTTAACTAATAAATTCATTTTTTTAGAGCCTGTGCATTGTCAAATATGGTTTTAATGACAGCCATTCTAACTGCTATACCATAGGTAACCTGTTCTAAAATAACCGACTGCTCTCCATCGGCAACCTCAGAATCAATTTCAACCCCCCTGTTAATTGGCCCTGGGTGCATAACTATCGCATCAGCTTTGGCAAACTTTAAGCGTTCTTTGGTTAAACCATAGAGGTTAAAAAATTCCTTTTCACTAGGTAATAATGCACTTTGCATGCGTTCATTTTGTAGGCGAACATTAATAATAACATCTACACCATCTAAGCCTTGCTCTATGTCATGATAAACATGCACTCCTAAAGCATCAGGGTTAGATGGCATTAGAGTTGTTGGACCAATAACCCTAATTTCTCGAGCTTCTAAAATACTTAAGGCTTGAATTTGTGAGCGAACAACTCGTGAGTGTTGAATATCGCCGATGATTGCTACTTTCAAATCAAATATGTCTTTTTTATGTTTCCGAATAGTAAACATATCTAACATGGCTTGGGTAGGGTGGGCGTGTTGCCCATCACCAGCGTTTATCACATGCACCTGTGGGGCAACATGCTTGGCAATAAAATGTGCCGCACCACTTTCATTGTGACGCACCACAAACATATCAGCCAGCATTGCCTCTAAATTCCACAAGGTATCAAGTAAAGTTTCACCTTTTTTGGTGGAAGAGGTTTCAATGTTTAGATTTACCACATCCGCAGAAAGTCTTTTTTCGGCAATTTCAAAAGTGGTAAGGGTACGAGTGCTAGGTTCAAAAAATAGGTTCATAATAGCTTTACCATGTAGGCTATCAACCTTGTTAATCTCACCAGTTGCTGGGTCAATAAAGGTTTGTGCAACATCGAGTATTTCGGTTAAGTGGGTATGTTTTAAACCTTCTAAAGTTAAAAAATGGTGCAGTTTGCCCTGTGCATTTAGTTGGATATTAGGTTTAGAAAGCCGCATTTATGAACTCTTGTCGATAATCTGGGTATATTTTAGAATATTTTATCTATCCCCTGTAAGTTTTTGTATAAAAAATCAATTTTCTGTTTGTAGCCAATTTTGCAAGATAATTTGGGCAGCATGGTCATCTATTTGCGGAGATGTATTATGAGGTGTATTATGAGATGAGTTTTTAACTCTTGTGCGTGCTTCAACCGAGCTTAATTGTTCTTCAATATAATAAATAGGGCGGTTATAACGCCCACTCAAGCGTTGCCCAAACTTGCGTGCTGGCTGGGTTAGTGCTTGTTGTTCACCATTTAAACGCATCGGCAAGCCTACTAAAATAGCACTTGGTTGCCATTGTTCAAATATTTGCGAAATATGTTGCCAGTCAGGTTTACCATCTTTACTATTTACAATATCAACAGGAGTGGCAGTTTGGGTTATGGTTTGCCCAATAGCAACTCCAATTCTTTTTAAGCCAAAATCAAACCCAATTACAACACCCTCAACTATCTTTTTAACAGTCATATCCTGCTTCCATACTTAAAAACTCAGGAGCCACCCCTAAAGTTCCTAGAGCAACATGCCATTTATCTTCAGCAGCAACATCAAATAATAAAGACTCATTGTAGGGGATGGTTAGCCAACTATTTTCATTGATTTCTTTAGCTAATTGACTAGGATTCCAGCCTGCAAACCCTAAGCAAGTAATAAACTTTTCAGGGCCTTTATTTTGCCCAATAGATTTTAGTAAATCTTCAGAAATTGCCATGTTTAAATTATCTTTTAAAGCTATTGAATGTTGCCATTTATGGGTGCCGTTGTAGAGTATAAAACCATGCTCAATATCCAAAGGACCACCAACTAAAACGGCTTGATTGTCTATTTTATTATCAACAACAGACTCAAGTTTAAAATGTTCTAAAAGCTGGCTAATTCTAAGCTTGTGCGGTAAGTTTATAACTAAACCCATAGTTCCTTGCAGATTATCTTCAACAAGATAAATCACAGTTTTCTCAAACCAACTGTTATCCAAAGACGGCATAGCTATAAGTATTTGATGCTCAAAAGACATAATATTATTCATACCCGTATTGTAACAGCAGTTTGTTTTTTGTGCTATCTAGTAGGTGGCACATTTTATGCTTCTAAATGGTTTTTTATATATATCATCTATTAATAAGTGAGATAAAACATGTTTAAATCTAATCTTAATATAAAGTTAATAACTATTTCCACCTTATTGAGTATTGTGCCATCAGCGATGATTGCTTTTTATATTAGCTCTATGTCTATACAGGCTTCGGGAGAAATTATACAAGAGATTGTTTCTGATAAACTTGTGGCTACTAGAGAAGCAAAAAAAACACAAATAGAGGATTATTTCACCTTAATAAATGACCAAATAATAACCTTTGCAAACGATAAAATGATTATCAATGCAATGAGTAAATTTAAAGAAACATTTAATAATTACGCTACAGATATATCAATTGAAGATGAGAGTTTTTTTAAAAAAAAACTGGCAAGTTATTATACGGATAAGTTTTTAACAAAATATAAAGAGCTTAACTTAAATTCAGCATTAGATACTAGCTCTTTACGGAATAAATTAGATACAGAATCTATTGCCTTACAGTATAATTATATTTATAACAATCCACACCCCTTAGGAGAAAAACATAAGCTAGATTATGCAAAAGATATGTCTAGTTATTCTAAAACTCACTCTGAATATCATCCTCATATTAGAAGCTTTCTTGAGCAGTTTGGCTATTATGATATTTTTTTGGTGGATAATCTAACTGGAGATATTGTTTATTCAGTCTTTAAAGAGTTAGATTTCACAACATCTCTAAAAGATGGCCCTTATGCGAATACAGGCATTGGGGAAGTTTTTAAAAAAGCTAATGCAAGTAATGAAAAAGGCAGTGTTTTTATAACTGACTTTGCTAGTTATCTACCTTCTTATGAAGCTCCAGCATCATTTATAGCATCACCAATTTTTGATAATACTGGTAAAAAAACTGGAGTTATTATCTTTCAAATGCCGATTGACCGCATTAATGACATTATGACATACAATAAAAACTGGCAACAATCTGGTCTTGGTAATACTGGAGAAACCTATTTAGTTGGTGCTGATTTTAAAATGAGGTCATTAGGTAGGTCTTTAATAGAAGACAAGCAAAATTATTTAAAAGCCCTAAAGAAGTCAGGAGTATCTGAAAAAACCATTAACTTAATAGATATAAAAGATACAACTATAGGCCTTAAAAGTATACAAACACCAGGAACTAAAGCATCTATTTCAGGTAACACTGGGATTAATATCTTTAATAACTATAATGAAGAAGAAGTTGTTTCTGCTTATTCGCCATTAAATATTAAAGGGCTTAACTGGTCAGTTTTAAGCGAAATAAGTGTTAGCGAAGCTTTTGCCGCACAAAAAGAATTTAAACATAATGTGTTATTTTATAGTGTTGTTGGGGTGATAATTATTGGCTTGATTGGGATTTTAATTGGTTGGTTGTATGCCCGCTCTATTTTAAACCCTATCTACAGCGTTACTAGTGCAATTGGTGAAATATCTAAAAATATCGAATCTGGTAGTGGTTCTTTAAACCAGCGTATTGACCAAGGAAATAGCCCAATAAGTATTGCTCTAGCAGAATCAATTAACAAAATGCTCTATGTGTTTTCTAGCATTGTTGGGACAGTTTCTTATTCATCTAATAAAGTAACTGATTTGTCAGATAAGATGAAGCTTTGTTCTACAGAGACCCTTAATAAAGTAGAAAGTCAACAACAAGAAACACAAAAAATAGTCAAGTTTATAACAGAGATGAGTGCTAGTTTCCACGAAATATCTTCTCAAGCAGAGAAGGCATCGGCTGAGGCCAAAAAAACAGATACTCTGTCTAAAACAGGGCAACAAAGAGTTTTAACAAACATTAATACAATCCAAAAAATGGATGAATCAGTTAAAAATGTAAGTAAAGTTATTGGTGATTTGCATCAAGAAAGCCTCAATGTTGGCTCTATGCTAGATGTAATTAAAGGGATTGCCGAACAAACTAATTTACTGGCACTAAATGCAGCTATTGAAGCTGCTAGAGCAGGCGAACATGGTCGAGGGTTTGCGGTTGT
>DBOE01000089.1:9118-9583 GCA_002299585.1 Hydrogenovibrio sp. UBA654
ATGGTCGAGGGTTTGCGGTTGTGGCAGATGAAGTCCGTACTCTTGCAAGTAGTGTACAAAAGTCTACCGAACAGATTCAACAAATGATTGAAACACTGCAAAATAACGCCAATCAAGCGGTTATTTCAATAGATAAAAATAGCGAAATTGTTGCTACAGGGGTTGAGCAGGCACATAAAGCTAGTAAGTCATTAAAAGAGATTACAGAGGCAGTTAATTATATTTATAAACTGAATAATAAGATATCTAGCTCATCTGAAGAATATAGTAATAAAGCATCAGGGTTAAATAAAACGGTTTTAAAAATTAATGATTTATCGATTAAAGCAGCTCTAGATGCTAATGAGTCAACAAACATAAGTAACGAGTTAAGTAATTCTGCATCATCACTTAAAGCAGTTATTGGAAGGTTTGTTGATTAGTCAAGTAAGATTAGCCCCAAGGGGGCAAAGCATCTCCTAAGGA
>DBOE01000089.1:9947-11401 GCA_002299585.1 Hydrogenovibrio sp. UBA654
TTTTACTGGCTAAAATGCACGACAACTTCCGTTAATTTCGACGCAATAACTAGCTATTACGACGCATTTAACGAAATTTGACGCACATTTTTTCTCAGTAAGATTCTAATCGCGGTTATTAAGCGTTTCCTTAATTATGGGCGGTTTTTCAGCGATATTAGCGAAAATTCATCAGTAGTTGACAAAAATTGTTTATAGTATAGCTTAAATCCTGCGAGAGAATGTGCAGGGTTTAGGTGTAATCTAATCTATCATAAGGATGACCTTAAAAATGTCTGATTTTCTAAAAGAAGTTGATAAGAGAACGTCCCTTGCGGGTATGAATCGCATGGAACTTTTGTTATTTAAAATAAAAGGCGACCAGCTATTTGGCATCAATGTTTTTAAAGTAAGAGAGGTGATTAGAACGCCTGCTGTTTCACCTGTCCCAAAATCTGATGCTAGAATTGTTGGAGTGTCTGATATTCGCGGACAGACCATGCCAATGATTGATTTAGCAAGTTCGCTGGATATGGAGCCAATTAAAAAAGAAAACTATACAGGTAGCCTAACGATTGTGACTGAATTTAACAGTTCTGTACAAGGTTTTCTTGTTGAAAATGTTGATAGAATTGTGCATTTAAGTTGGGATGATATTTTACCGCCACCTGATACCTTAAATGCCGTGAACTATTTAACGGGTATTACCCGTGCACATGGTGAAATTGTGCAGATTGTCGATGTTGAAAAGGTGTTGACAGAAGTCGCGGGTACAAAGGTTGAAGTATCTGATGAATTTATTAAAAGCCATAAAGATACGATTGGCGATAATGAGTTTTTTGTGTTGGGTGCAGATGACTCTTCTGTGGCAAGAGGACAGTTGAAAGGGATTTTAGATAAGCTAGGAGTGGCAAATAAAATTATGCACAACGGTCAACAGGCTTTTGACTTCCTTAATAAATGGGCAGAAGAACATGAAAAAGGATTTAATGATCGAGTGAGTCGTAGAATATTAATGGTTATTTCGGACATTGAAATGCCTGAAATGGATGGCTATATGTTAACCAAAAATATCCGTAAAGATCCAAAACTTGCTGATTTGTATGTTGTGTTGAGTTCATCATTGAGTGGCGGTTTTAATGATACCTTGACGCTTAAAGTTGGCGCAGATAAGTTTTTATCTAAATGGAATCCAGAAGAGCTTGGGCAGGTAATTATTGATAGGATAAAAACTGCAAAAGCACTTGAATTGACAGATATGTCTGCTTAGGCAAAAAAATGAAAAAGTTGACTTTGCTGTTAAGTAGTTTTTTCTCAGTATGGATTGTTTTTGTGCAACCAGCCCATGCTACAAATAATTATGTAAATCAATGTTTTTCAGTAACAGGAATTTCATCAACGGCGGGTGTTTCTGAGCAGTTTGCTCGTCGTATGGCAATTCGTGCCGCATTAAAAAATGCAACCATGCAAAATAA
>DBOE01000089.1:11791-11934 GCA_002299585.1 Hydrogenovibrio sp. UBA654
CACTCGTTTTTCGTCACAATCAAAGGTGTCAAAGTATAAGGTAACCCATGAAGGGATTAAACCGCTTACTTTTGAACAGCAGTTTGATCAATCAGGGGTGCCGATAGAAAGTAAGAAATCTTCTACCTATCAAGTAACCTTGA
>DBOE01000042.1:0-657 GCA_002299585.1 Hydrogenovibrio sp. UBA654
GCCACGATAAGCGAAGGTCGAATAGACGCCTTAACATTAAGGTACGTGGTCGCTTTATCGGTTGGTTTTGCGATTGTGCTAGGTGTCTTTAGAATAATTAAAGGCCACCCTATTCATTATTACATCATATCAGGTTATTTATTAGTTGTTAGCGTTACATTTTTGGCTCCTGTTGAAATCATTGGTTTAGCTTATGACTTAGGTGGCGTAACAACTTCAACGGTAAATGTACCGCTTATGGCTGCGTTAGGAATAGGGCTAGCGACCGCAATAAAAGGCAGAAACCCTTTACTTGATGGTTTCGGATTAATCGCCTTTGCCGCTTTAATACCGATGATTTCTGTTCAGATTTATGGCATATTTGTTTACAATTTTGTAGAAGCTAAAGAAGTGGTCGAAATTGTTGTAGAAGCAAGTATTTCAGAGGTTGCCGAAATAACCTTGTTATCTGTTTCTTTAGGTATTTTGAACGTAGTGAAAGATGTTTTACCTATTTTGGCAATTTTATTCTTCTTTCAGTATGTGATTTTAAAGAAAAGTTTTCAAGATGTTAAATCAATACTAATTGGTTTTGTATTTATCATTTTTGGTTTGTATGCTTTTATACTAGGTTTAGAAATGGGCTTGTTTGCACTAGGCGAATCAATGGCTTATCAG
>DBOE01000042.1:1027-10984 GCA_002299585.1 Hydrogenovibrio sp. UBA654
CCACCATGGCAGAACCAGCATTAATGGCAGTAGCAGGTAAAGCAAAACAAATTAGTGATGGAAAAATTAATAATTTAACTCTAAGATTATTTGTCGCTTTTGGTGTTGCTTTCGGGATAGCTTTAGGTTCATTCAGAATTGTCGATGGCGGGCATATTCACTACTATATTATTGTTGGTTATCTAATCGTTATCGCCCTAACATTTTTTGCCCCAAAAAATATCATCCCAATCGCTTATGACAGTGGAGCAGTAACCACCTCGACGATTACCGTCCCTTTAGTTGCCGCCCTAGGGATTGGTTTAGCAACTAATATAGAGGGAAGAGATCCATTGATAGATGGGTTTGGTTTAATAGCTTTTGCGTCATTATTTCCGATAATCACAGTTATGTTGTATGGTATTTTGGTCGAAAAATTTAAAAAAACATGAACAGCCAGCAATAATGCAAATTTAAGTTGTAAATAATTTCTGGCAATGCCAAGCTATAAGCTTCTAGCTTTTATAAATGCCGTTTCAGATATGTTTGTCCATTTTGCAACCTGCTCTATAAATTCTTTTTGTGATGCCCATACTTTGGTTGATAGTTGGTCTTTTTTTGCCTCATCATTAATGACTTCAGCTGATATTTTTTTAAGTTCTGTTAAAACCTTATCAGGGAAGTGTTTTAATTGAACCTTGTGTTTTTCTATTAAGGTTTGCAGGGCTTGTTGATTTCGTGCGGTATATTCAGATAACATCTCTAGGTTAGCTACTTTCATAGCATTTCTAACTATACTTTGTAAGTCTTTAGGTAATTTATTAAAGGCTTTTTCATTGATCATACACTCCATGGTTGAACCTGGTTCATGCCAGCCTGGGGTGTAGTAGTATTTGGCAACTTTGTATAAACCAAAAGCTAAATCATTATAGGGACCAACCCATTCGGTTGCATCTAAAGCACCAGATTGTAAAGATGGAAAAATTTCACCACCAGGTAAAGATATTGGTAAGGCACCAGCTTTTTTTAGAACCTCGCCACCTAAACCTGGAATACGCATTTTTAAACCTTTTAGGTCGGAGAGTGAATTAATTTCTTTATTAAACCAACCGCCCATTTGGGTACCAGTATTGCCAGCAGGGTTAGGGATTAAGCCAAAAGGTTTATAGGCTTCTTCCCATAGCTTTAACCCACCACCATTGTATAGCCATGAGTTCATTTCGGTTGCAGTTAAGCCAAAGGGTACAGAAGAAAAGAAAACTGATGCAGGTATTTTTCCTTTCCAATAATAAGCACCAGCATGGCCAAGTTGAGCGCTACCTCGTGAAACAGTATCAAAAACTTCAAAGGCTCCGACTAGCTCTCCCGCACCATATACTTTTACCTTTATCCTACCACCAGACATTTCATTAATTAGTTGGGCAACTCTATTAGCTCCCGTACCTAAGCCTGGAAAATTTTTTGGCCAGGTTGTAACCATTTTCCAGTTCACAGTTGCAGTATTGGTTATTGTTGTTGATAGTTGTGGTTCATTTTTGCCACAGGCACTAATTGCAGTTACCGCAGTTGCTCCTGCAATACCACTAATAAAATCTCTTCTTTTCATAAAAGTCCTTTAAAATATAGATAAAACTCTAAGGCTAGTAAAATAGGAATAACTAATGAATATTCAACAATTAAATCAGCAATTAAATAAAAACGCAGTTAATTTTACAACAACAATTACCCTAATAGATAATAACTATAATTTTACCCCAACCAAGTTTATTAATAATAAGCTTGTAAATGCAGTAAATACCAATAATGGTTCTTGTAAGATTTTTGCTTATGCAAAATTAAATAATTTATCAAAGCAAGCTACTTTAAATGCATTTGGAGATTTTTATAGTTTGGATGTGCTGGCAAACCCTAGTGGTGAAGACCATGCAAATATTAGAAGTTTTATGGCAACAGGCTGGGATGGTATTAAATTTTTTGGAGAGGCTTTAACCCAAAAATAATAAGATCCTATTCCTAAAACCTAGATAGTTAAAAATGATGCCGAGGATTAAACTGTGAAAAGGTTTTTTCCATATTTGTATAAAATTCTTTTTGGTCATCAGTTTCGGCTTTTGGGCTATAAATTTGTACAACGACATATTGGTTACCAATCTTGATTCCACTACCTAGCCCTCGGCCTTTTATTCTTAATTTAGTGCCTGATTGTGTTCCTGCAGGAATGTTCATTGCGATTTTACCTTTCAGAGTTGGTATTTCTATTTTTTTACCTAGTGCGGCTTCCCAAGGAGCTAAGGGTAAATTTAAAATAATATCTTCCCCATCTATTTCAAATAGGAGGTGGTTCTGTAACTCTATTTCTAAATATAAATCACCTTTTGCCCCGCCACCAATGCCTGGCATTGCTTGACCTGCTAAACGGATTTTTGAGCCTTGTTTTACTCCAGCAGGAATTTTTACTTTTATCGTTTTAGGCTGGTGGCTAAAATGCCCACTTGTATTTTGGGTAGGCATTTGGATAGTAAAAGATTTTTCTGAACCATTTACTGCCTCATCTAAACTTACTAGTATCCTAACAGTTTGATCTTCACCTTTTTGCTGAAATCCCCCCCCCCCTGTTGAGTAATTTCCTGCTTGCTCACCACTAAACATTGATTCAAAAAAATCAGAAAATCCACTAGCTCCTGCATTGCTAAAGCCACCACCACCAAAAACATCTTCATAGCCCGGGGGGGGGGTAAAATTTTGCCCTGATTGATAATTAGAGCCTAGCTGGTTATATTTCGCACGATTTTCTTTATTTCCTAAAACTTCATAGGCTTCGTTTATTTCTTTAAACTTAGCTTCATTACCCGTTGCTTTATCTGGATGATATTTGCCAGCTAGTTTACGAAAAGCTTTTTTTATTTCTGCACTAGAAGCTGATTTATCAACCCCCAAAACTTCGTAATAATCTTTAAAATTCATGGTTTATATTCCTTTATTTATACTGCTACTTATGTAGGCAAAATAAATACTTTCAATCTAATAGGTGCATTTATTGCTTCTTAATATTAAAATTAGCTAATTACTTTAATTTGGACAACCTAATGAGTTTATCACCTCTAGCAGGTAAAACTGCCCCTAAAGAAATATTAGTAGATATAGATCTTTTAAAAAAAGCTTATTATGCCTTAAAACCTAACCCTAAAATAATAGAGCAACAAGTTAGTTTTGGTACTTCAGGGCATAGGGGTAGTTCATTAAAAAATACCTTTAATGAGTTACATATTATTGCAATTTCACAAGCAATTATTGAATACCGACAACAAGCAAAAATAACTGGGCCTATTTATATAGGTATGGATAGCCATGCATTGTCATCGCTTGCCCAACAAAGTGCAATTGAAGTTTTTGTAGGCAATAATCAACCAGTGATAGTTCAAAGTGTTGATAAATTTACTCCTACACCAGTAATTTCACATGCAATTATTGAGCATAATAAAAATTCAGCAGACAAGGCAGACGGGATAGTAATAACTCCCTCACATAACCCACCTGAGGATGGAGGTTTTAAATACAACCTTACTCATGGGGGGCCTGCGGATGAACAAACCACTAATAAAATCCAAAACAGAGCTAATCAGATTTTACAAAAAGGTTTAACTAAAATCTCGCAAATTCCCTATCAACAAGCGATTAAATCACCATTAGTAATAAAAAAAGATTTGGTTAGTCCATACATAATAGGCCTTAAGCAAGTAGTTAATATGCAGGCGATAAGTGATGCTGGTATAAAAATAGGGGTTGATCCTATGGGAGGGGCATCTCTTTATTATTGGCAACCTATCGCGGAATTTTATGGGCTAGATATTAAGATAGTCAATAAAAAAATTGACCCAACCTTTGCTTTTATGCCTTGTGATCATGATGGTAAAATCCGTATGGATTGCTCTTCATCCTATGCAATGGCAAACTTAATTGCTATAAAAGACCAGTTTGATATAGGTTTTGCTAATGATCCAGATGCTGACCGTCATGGTATAGTAACGCCAACTAATGGGATTATGAACCCAAACCACTATTTAACCGTGGCGATTCATTATCTATGCACTCATAGACCTAACTGGCACAAAAATATAAAAATAGGTAAAACCTTGGTTTCTAGTTCTATTATCGATAGGGTTGTCGCATCTTTAAATAAAACCTTATATGAAGTTCCAGTAGGTTTTAAATGGTTTGTTGATGGATTAACTACTGGAGAAATAGCTTTTGGTGGTGAGGAATCTGCAGGAGCTTCTTTTTTACGCCTTGATGGTTCGCCTTGGAGTACTGATAAGGATGGTTTAATTTTAAATTTATTAGCCGCTGAAATTTTGGCAGTAACTGGTAAAAATCCTGCCCAGTACTATCAAGAACTAACCCAACAGTTCGGTAATCCAATCTATAAAAGAATTGATGCTCCAGCGACTGTTGCACAAAAAGCAATCTTAAAAAAAATATCTGCAGATACGGTACAAGAAACTAACTTAGCAGGAGAAAAAATTATTGCAAAAATAACCAAAGCGGCTAGTAATCAAACTAGTATTGGTGGTTTAAAAGTAGTTACTAATAAAGGTTGGTTTGCAGCTAGACCTTCAGGCACTGAAGATATTTATAAAATTTATGCTGAAAGTTTTATTGACCAAGAACATCTTGATTTAATTCTTAAAGAAGCTCGTACAATGGTTAATAATGCTATGCAAACAGGGTAATAGTCGCATGGCAAGCTGGTTTGAAAAGGATGAGAAAAGACGCTTTGCTAGAATAAAAATGCCAGCACAGGTTTTTATTCGACCCAGCCAAGCAATAATAGAGAAGCAGATTTTTTATTACCCCGTTAATTATCAACCAACAGCATTTATTAAAAAATCCAAACGCCTAGAAGCAGAATTAAAAATTAATATTGCGAGTATTGTCGAGCAAAAAGATCTTCTGGAAAATGCCTTTCAAGATGGTATCTTATTGGCAAAACTGTTTGGCAAGCTGGTGCAAGACATTAGCCAAGGTAAAAATATGGCCTTTACTAAAAAGGGCATGAAAAAGTTAGAACAAATTAGTTTAGGTTTTTTAACAAATAGTAATTTAAAACAAAATGGCTCTAAATCCCTGCATTTTTTTGAGCTAATTAATCTTAAATTTATAGCATATTCTAAAAATTTAATTCAGACCTTACAAAGGTCTAATAGCACAAAATTCATTTTCCAAGATGACTTAAGTAAAGTTTTTTTGATAGATAAAATAATGCCTAAATTTAAGGATAAAAAATACCAACAGATAGCTTTAGCGAAATCTTTATACCTGTTTTCAGAACTAATAAACCTTTACCTTGCCAGTTATTGGGAGCTTTTACAAGAGCATAGTGCTAACCAAGAGCCAAATAAATGGCATCAGTCTTTAATTGGTATTAGTGCCTGTGGTTTAGATATAAAATTAAATAAAGACTATGCTTTAAGCACTAAATTAGATATAGGGTTATTTTTTCCAGAAACTAAAACCTATTTGCAGCTTAAAGGTAAGTTAAGTCGCAGTGTAGTTACAAAGAAGAATGAAAAACAGTTAAATTGTATTGATTTTAATTTCCCTGATTATAAACAACAACAAGCTATAGAAAATCAACAACAAATATATCAAATTAATCGCTGCTTTATAGGTATTTAAAGTATGAAAAATGATGAATTACATAGAGTTGTTGATGTAGTCTACATGAACAAAATACCTTTAAAAAAAAGGTATATAGCAAAGACCTTATTAAGAGAATATTTATTGGACCAGCTTGTTAAATTACAAAAATCTAGATTAATTCCAACAGAATTTAATAGTAGTAAGCTATCTCATAAACAGTGGCAAGAAATACTAAATTATGTAATCTTAACTAAACTAAGTTTTTTTAGAATTCATCAAGATTTAAACAAAAAACAATTAACAAAAATCATTGAAATTGTTGCTAAGTGTTTAAATATTGATTATAAAAACCTAGAGATTAAGGACATTTTTGCTGAGCTTGATCAAGATGCGATTATCTTAAAAAAACTCCTAACCGACGCTAGTCGGCAATTAGCTATATGTTAGGGTTGTTTTTTTAGGTTTTAAGCGTTTTTTAGCTGGGCTTTGACCTGACTTAACCTTTGATATTTTAAGCTGTTGACCACAAACCCAGGCACCTTTTAATTCATTAAAAATTTCTTTTGGTAATTTAGTAGGTAAATCAACAGTGCTAAATTTATCATCGATATTTAATTTTTGAATAAATTCGCCATCTAAGCCAGCTTCATTGGCAATACAGCCAATAATATTTCCTGGTTTCACGCCATGGCTACAACCTACTTCAAGACGAAATCTTTCCATTCCATCACCCGGAGGAGCATCACGACGACCTCTATCGCCACCACGAGGACGATCATTACGACTGCCACGATCATTTCCATTTCTACCTCTTTCTCCACGCTCATTTCTCCCGCGTCCACCACCATCGTCATTAAAACTTTGTTTTTTGATTGGCTTATCACTAATGAAGAAAGGAATATCTCCTTGCATAATTTTAGCTAGACTAGCAGCTATCTCAATGGCAGGAATATTATGTTCTTGTTCTACAGATTCGATCATTTCTTGGAAGAATTTTAAATCACCACTTTGAGCAGTATCAACAATTTTATCTTTGAATTTTGTAATACGATTGTCGTTAATATCCTGTGTTGAAGGTAGCTCCATTTGTGGAATTTTTTTCTTGGTTGTGCCTTCTATTGAACGCAGTAAACGCCTTTCTCTTGGGGCTACAAAAAGAATTGCTGTTCCGCTACGACCAGCACGACCTGTACGACCAATACGGTGAATGTAAGATTCGTTATCGTAAGGGATATCGTAGTTAATTACATGGCTAATTCGTTCAACATCTAAACCACGAGCTACAACATCAGTAGCAATTAAAATATCTAGTTTGGCTTGTTTTAATTGGTTTACTATACGCTCTCTATTATTTTGTGGGATATCACCGTTTAAAGCTGCAGCCGCATAGCCACGGGCTTCTAGTTTTTCTGCTAGGTCAACAGTAGCTGTTTTGGTTCTAACAAAAATTATAATGCCGTCAAAAGTTTCTGCCTCTAATATTCTGGTTAAGGCGTCTAATTTATGTAGCCCACTAACTAACCAATATTTTTGTTCAATAGTAGTTGCAGTAGCTGTTTTTTGTTTGATAATTACATCGGTTGGATTCTTTAAGTAAGTATTAGCAATGCGTTTTACTTCTTTAGGCATAGTTGCTGAAAACAATGCGATTTGGCGGTTATTGGGAGTGTGTTTAAGGATCCACTCAACATCGTCAATAAAGCCCATGCGGAGCATTTCGTCAGCTTCATCTAGTACCATGGTAGTCAGTTCGTTTAGACTTAATGTGCCTTTTTTGATATGGTCCATTACTCGCCCAGGAGTTCCAACCACCACATGTACTCCTCGTTTCATAGCACGGATTTGTGTACCATAATCTGTACCACCGTATACGGGTAGGACATGTAGGCCTTTAATATTACGCGAAAAAGTTTGAAAAGCTTCTGCAACTTGAATTGCTAACTCACGCGTTGGTGCCAAAAGTAGTACTTGTGGATTTTTTTGTTTTATATTGATATTTGCCAAAATTGGTAGAGCAAATGCGGCGGTTTTGCCAGTACCTGTTTGTGCCATTCCTATAATATCGCCACCTTTTAGCAGTACAGGAATTGCCTGTTCTTGGATTGGTGAAGGGGTTTCATAGCCAATTTCGGAGAGTGTTTTTAAAATGGTTTCAGGCAGACCTAGGTCGCTAAATTTAATA
Organism: Hydrogenovibrio sp. UBA654; assembly: GCA_002299585.1. Classification (GTDB taxonomy): domain Bacteria; phylum Pseudomonadota; class Gammaproteobacteria; order Thiomicrospirales; family Thiomicrospiraceae; genus Hydrogenovibrio. Next base: position 8,829 of record DBOE01000042.1, read on the forward strand.
TCTGTATTCATCAGTTTTCCTAATTATGTTTATAAATGTGTAAGTTATAGATAAAGCGATGAAAAAGATGGTTTAAAAGGCTTTCAAAATAACACTAGTTTAGGGAACCTATGATACTTGTTCAGAGGTTCCTTAGCTAAGATCTAACTTAGCTTGTTATCCTGAATATTGTTTAGTTCTGTATGCTAGAACTCTTAATTCTGAGAACTAGTATGTATATTCTGGATACACTAAAAATAAGAAAAAGGATTGTACTTGATTTTGTATAAGATTGTTCGGATAAATTGGGCTATAATTTCAATTATAATTTAACTTTTAAAGGAATTCGTTATGAAAAGTATATATCAGTTATTGTTTATTTCAGTACTTTTTTTGGCATTCTCTTCATCGCAAGCAGCAGATGACGGAGCCAGGGTGGTTTACCATGTAGATTTTAAAGACCCTACTCGTTATTCGGCCACTTTGACTTCTATTAATAATATTCTTAATTTTTATGAAAATGAGCTAATGGAAGCAGAAGTACATTTAGTTTTTGTTGGCTATGGCTTGCGTTTTACCACCAATGATTCTTTAAAAGGAACTCCTTATCAAGTAGATAAAAAACTTAAAGCGAGACAAGCAGAATTAAAAGGCCGTTTAGATACTCTAATGAATGTTAGGGGAGTAAAGGTTCAGTTGTGTGATAAAACACGAGATGAAGTTGGCTTGGCAAAGTCAAAAGTATATAAAGGGATTAGCTTCCCAATATCAGGGGTGGGTAAGATAGCAATTCTGCAATCAGAAGGGTTTTCATATTTAAAAATCCAATAAAACTAATAATTAGAGGTTATCTTTTATTATTTTAGCTAACAGGTCAGTATGATCTTTTCTAGTATTTAATGCAGGAATATAATGAAAAGTTTCCCCTCCATTTTCTTCAAAATAAGAACGGTTTTCTTGCTCAATTTCTTCAAGGGTTTCTAAGCAATCGGCAGAAAAACCTGGGCAAATAATTTGGATATTTTTAACACCCTGTTGCGGTAGTTCTTTTAAAGTAACATCGGTATAGGGTTTTATCCACTCCTCTTTGCCAAATAAAGACTGGAAAGTTATTTTATAATCATTAGCCGATATTCCCAATTGTGTAACTAATAATTGAGCGGTAGTTTTGCACTCCTTATAATAAGGGTCGCCAGCTTCAATATATCTTGTTGGTATGCCGTGAAAGGAAATGATTAATAAATCTGGTTTTCCATGAGTTTTTTGATGTTCTAGAATAGAGTTAGCCAAAGCTAAGATGTAATCTTGATTATTATAATAGCTAGGTAGAAACCTTAACTCTGGAATCCAGCGCCACTTTTGCAATTCTCTAGTAACCCCTTCAAAAGTAGAACCGCTGGTGGCAGAAGTGTATTGAGGAAATAAAGGCAACACCACAAGTTTAGTGCAACCTCTGCTAGCTAATTTTTGTAGGGCAGAAGAAATAGACGGGTTGCCGTAACCCATACCTATTTCAAATTCTATTTTTTGGGTAAACTCTTGTTGGATGTTTGTTTTAATGGCAGATAATTGAGCATTGCATATATCAATTAATGGTGAGCCTTTACCATATTTACCCCAAACTTCTTTATAGGCTTTTGCCGACTTATCTGGTCGAGTATTTAAAATAAATAAATTTAGGATCATTTTCCACCATAGTTTATTTGGGGGCTCTACTACACGATCATCTAAGAGGAACTCTTTAAGGTAGGGCTTTAATGCTTGCTTAGTAGGAGCATTAGGCGAGCCTACATTAGTGATTAAAATACCTATAGCTTGATCTTGTTGGCTAGAAATATAGTTTATATACATTTTGTGAGTCTATGATTTTTAATAAAGTATGTAATTATAGGAGGCGTATTATAAATGTAATTAATTATTTTTTAAACAAAAAAACATTAAAATAGTCATGAATTGATAAGGTTTTAAACTTAAAATTGAAATATTCGTTTTGGTTTGTTATAATTAGGGCCTCTAAATTTTTTAATTGTTTAAAATAAATAGCTAGTAGTTTAGATTTTTTGATAAAATTTAGTTAAAAAAAGGGCTTTTAATGTTTAAAAAGCTATTATTATTATGCGGTACAGCAGTACAGTTTGTAACAAAAGGTAAAAAAATGTCAAATACAGTTTCTGGAA
>DBOE01000010.1:0-22504 GCA_002299585.1 Hydrogenovibrio sp. UBA654
GGTGCATAGCCTGCGGCATACAGCCCTCTATTTATTTCTTGTTTCGATAGATATAAAAAACTACCTATCTTAAGGAGGCACTGCCTGCTTGGCATAGAGCGACCAGTTTCAATAAAACTGATGTGTTTGCTTGAAATATCTAGTTCAGTCGCTAATTGCAACTGGCTATATCTTCTTTGTTTTCGCCATTTACGGAGAAGGCTTCCAAATGTATTTTTCATGCTCTGATTATAACGGTATTAATTTTAAAAAACACTACCTGTGAGGTAATTGTTTTACGAAACTCTGAAAGATATGATTTACTCTTTTTTTTAGAGGACTTTAAACCATGTACTGTTTTACAATTTCTACTAACACAAGAGCTAGACTAATGATGCTAGTCGCGGTTGTATTTTTTATCTATGCCATCTTATGGGCATTAGCGCCTTTTTCATCGATAAACCTCCCTGCAAGGTTTATTCTGGATATATCAGACTGGCCTTTAGATAATTTATCCGCTCCATTAGATAGAAATACCCAGTGGTTATCTGCGATTAGTTCGGGGTTATTAGCCGCAGTGTCGATATTCTTAGCAGGAATTGTTGTACCAGCGATAAAAGAGAACAATAAAAGCGTGATTAACACGGCTATTTTTGCAATGCTTACTTGGTACACAATAGATGGTGTTGGTTCAATAGCGGCGGGCGTAACTTCTAATGTGTTTTTTAATACCGTTTATTTGATATTAATCTTAATCCCTTTGACTGGCTGTAAAAAAGAGGGGTCTGTTCAAAAATAACTAGTCATTATGCCAAAACGGCGTGCCGATAGTTGGAGTTGATGGGCTGGCCAGTTCTTTTTTCTGCATCATGCCTGCTTGTTTGGCTAACACTCCTGCGTTTACGGCATTTTTAAATGCTGTTGCCATAATAACGGGTTCGTTAGCAAGTGCGATGGCAGAATTTAATAGTATTCCATCATAGCCTATTTCTAGTGCTTGCACTGCATCAGAGGGCTTACCTATGCCGGCATCTACGATTAGATTTATATTAGGGTAGCGGTTTCTAATCGCTTCTAAATTATAGGGGTTCATCAGCCCTTTTCCTGAACCTATTGGTGAACCCCATGGCATGAGAATATTGCAACCAGCATCGACTAATCTAGTTGCTAAAACGAGGTCGTCGGTGGTGTAAGGGAAAACTTCAAAGCCTTCTTTTATTAAAGCTTTTGTTGCCTTAACTAATTCAAATGGGTCTGGCTGAAGATTATATTGGTCGCCGATTACCTCTAGTTTAATCCAATTAGTAGCAAAGACTTCTCTCGCCATCATCGCGGTAGTTACTGCCTCTTTGGCAGTATGACAACCCGCAGTATTTGGCAAAACATTAATTTTTAAATCTTTAATTATCTGCCAAAACTCTTTCCCATCTTTATCGCCTGCTGCTTGCCTTCTTAATGAAACGGTTACTATTTCTGCCCTAGATGCTTGGATTGCCTCTACCATTATTTTTGGTGATGGATAAAGAGCTGAGCCGATTATTAAACGACTATTAACTATTTTATCGCCAATGTTCCACGTGAAACCTTCCACTTAACCTCCTTGCATAGGTGCAACTATATCAATGCAATCATTGGCCTCAATCAATGTATTTTGATATTGCGACCTAGCTATAAAAGTTTCATTTAACGCTATGGCAACCTGCTCATTTTTATAGCCTTGCTTATCTAAAACTTGCTGCAGGTTTAAGCCTTGTGTAAGAATGGTTTTTTTACCATTAACCACTACTGATAATTCACTCATAAAATCTCCTTTAGAGCTTGTTCTACCATTGATGGGGCTAATAAATAGCCGTGACGATATAAACCATTAATGGTTATTAGTTTATTCTCTTTAGTTATTTTTGGTAAATTATCGGCTAATGCTGGGCGACAATTGGTTAGCATTTTAACGATTCTTGCTTCTCCAAAACCAGGATGAATTGTATAAACCGCTGACAATAACTCCAAGGCTGAACGAACCGACATAGGGCTTTGATCTTCACTTTCAATTTGTGTTGCTCCAACTACATATCTGCCATTTTTGCGTGGTACAACATAAATTTTATAACGAGGGTGTTGCAAACGGACAGGACGAGTTATTTTAACTTCTGGAGCATCTAGCCAAAAAACTTCTCCTCTTACTCCACGCAAACCAGCAAGATCTTTTTTGGCCCCTAAGCCTCTACTGTCAAAAACCAAATCAAAGTAATAAGTTTTCTCATCATCTTCACAAATTACCCCCCCCTCCGCAGAAACTTTACTGACTTTATGTTTTGTAAACCATTTTATTTGCGGGTTACTTAATAAATAATTAGTTGAAGCCTGCATAAATTGTTGGGAGTCTATTTGACCTTCATTTTTAATATAAAACCCTTGTTGATGATGAGAAAGATCAGACTCTAATTTTTCAATATCCTCAGCATTCAAACTTTCAATTTCACCAGCAATACTAACTTTATGTTGTATATTGCTAATAAATTGCTCTAGCTCTGCCATGTCTTGTGGGTGGGCTAAAATTAAACTTCCGACCAATTGCATAGCATCTTGTGCATTAATTTGCTTAAGTAGGCCTTCCCATAATAATATAGAGTGCTTACCTAACTCAAACATCTCTGACTCGGCAGTTTCCAACTCTGAAAGGGGGGCTAACATACCAGCCGCAGTCATGGCAGCAGCATTATTACCCGTGGCATCATCTTTATCAAACAAAGTTATTTCATAACCTTGTTTGATAAGATTTAGTGCCACTACTCTACCAACTAAACCTGCCCCAACTATAGCAATAGTTTTCATTGCTTAAGGTACAGTTATATCTTTACTGGTAATATCAACAATGTTTACATAAATCTCGCCACCTTTTTCTTTAAAGTCTTTCGACATTTCATTCATGCCCTGCTCAATAGCTTGCTCATCATTTAAACCATTCGCATCTGCATAATCACGCACATCTTGCGATATTTTCATTGAACAAAACTTAGGTCCACACATTGAACAAAAATGGGCTACTTTTGCTGACTCTCTTGGTAGAGTTTCATCATGATATTCACGAGCTTTATCTGGGTCTAAACCTAAATTAAACTGATCTTCCCAGCGGAATTCAAACCTTGCTAAAGACAAAGCATCATCACGACTTCTGGCTCCTGGATGCCCTTTTGCCAAATCTGCAGCATGAGCTGCTAGCTTGTAAGTAATTAAACCCTCTTTTACATCATCTCTATTTGGCAAGCCTAGATGCTCTTTAGGAGTAACATAACATAACATTGCACAACCAAACCAACCGATCATTGCAGCTCCAATCCCAGAAGTAATATGGTCATAACCTGGAGCTATATCGGTTGTTAATGGCCCTAATGTGTAGAAAGGTGCTTCATCGCAAATCTCTAATTGTTTGTCCATGTTTTCTTTAATCATATGCATTGGTACATGCCCTGGTCCTTCTATAATAACTTGTACATCATGCTTCCAAGCTATTTTTGTTAGCTCACCAAGTGTTTCTAATTCTGCAAATTGTGCTTGATCATTAGCATCGGCAACTGAACCAGGTCTTAAGCCATCACCTAACGAAAATGAAACATCATATTTTTTCATTATTTCACAAATTTCTTCAAAGTGAGTGTATAAGAAATTTTCTTTATGATGCGTAATACACCATTTTGCGAGAATAGCTCCGCCACGAGAAACTATACCCGTTACTCGCCTAGTAGTCATTGGAATATAGCGTAACAGAACACCGGCATGAATCGTAAAATAATCCACGCCCTGCTCGGCTTGCTCAATTAAGGTATCGCGAAAAACTTCCCAAGTTAAATCTTCAGCTATGCCGTTTACCTTTTCTAACGCTTGATAAATAGGCACTGTACCAATTGGCACTGGCGAGTTGCGTAAAATCCAATCTCTTGTAGTATGAATGTTTTGTCCCGTGGATAAATCCATTACAGTATCCCCCCCCCAACGAGTTGACCAAACCATTTTCTCAACCTCTTCACCAATTGATGAAGTAGTTGCAGAATTACCAATATTAGCATTAACCTTTACTAAAAAATTGCGCCCAATAATCATCGGTTCTAATTCTGGGTGGTTAATATTACAAGGAATTACCGCTCTACCTCGTGCCACCTCTTCGCACACAAATTCTGCGGTAATCTGCTCTGGTAAACTAGCTCCATGATGCTCACCTCTTAAACGAAACTCCCTTTCAGGATCGCTCAAAAATTGTTCTGCCATAGCTCTATTTTGATTTTCACGAATAGCAATAAACTCCATCTCCGGAGTTATAATTCCTTGACGGGCATAGTGTAGCTGGGTTACATTTTTACCTTCTTTAGCTCTTAATGGTGTACGCACTAAACTAGAAGCCCCTGCGATTGCGGTCTCCATTTGTTTGTAATTCCTATAGCCATTATCTTTTGGGTCAATAATTCGTCCGTTATACTCTTCAACATCACCACGATCGGCAATCCAACTTTTCCGAACCGCTTCTAAGCCCTGCACAACATCTATTTCTTTTACTGGATCAGTATAAGCACCTGAAGTATCATAGACAATAACCTTGTCATCATTAGTTAGGGTAATTTCGCGCATAGGTACTTTAAGCTCAGGATATATTTCCCCTGCTACATAAATTTTTTTTGAAGCTGGCAAAGGTTTAGTCGTTAAAATTTCATTAGAGGCAGGTAAAGCGTCTTTAAAGGCTGTCATGTGGTTGCTCACTTTATTTATTATATTTGTTAACTTATATTTTAATAAAGTAGAAAAGAGTACAGAAAAACATACAGCAGAAAACCATATATTATAACTGCAACACCCTTCCCTACGCTGGAATTAACCAGATCAAGTTCAACGGGATCAGCAATTGCTATCTCAGCTTATAAAATTAAAGCACCCCGAGAGTTGTGTTAATATTAACACAATAGAGCTAAAAAATCATTAAAACATGCTCCCAAACAAAAGGGAAAAATAAAATGGGCATCAGAACATATTTAGGGATTTATCCAAAAATAAGCCAAACCGCATGGGTAGATAAATCTGCAGTAGTTATTGGCAAATGCGAATTAGCTGAACAAGTAAGTATTTGGCCAAATGCTACTTTACGCGGCGATGTAAATAGCATTAAAGTTGGGGAAAGAAGCAACATTCAAGACGGAGCCGTTTTACATTGCACACATGATTCTGCCAATACTAAAGGCTCACACTGTATTGTTGGTGCGGATGTAACTGTTGGGCATAATGCTATTTTGCACGGCTGTATCATTGAAGATGAATGTTTAATTGGCATGGGCGCTACTATTTTAGATAATGCCATTATCCCAAAACATACTTTAATTGGCGCTAACTCTCTAGTTCCTGCCGGCAAAGCACTAGAAAGTGGTTATTTATATCTTGGCTCACCAGCTAAAAAAGCTCGGGCTTTAACTGCTGAAGAAAAAAAGTTTTTTAAATATTCTGCCGCACACTATGTGAAATTAAAAGATGACTTCAAAAATAACAGCTAAATGTTCCAAATGGAACATTTAAGTGCCTCCCATAGAAGTCTTACTAACATAAGGCATTGATTTATAAGGAAGTTACTACCTTATTTTTACCTGCTCTAAATTTACACCCCTAAGGAGTTTTTTTACATTCTTTAGCACCAGAGTAGGGAAAAAGTCACTCTCCTGTTAAGCAGCAAGTATGGGGCTAAATGCAACATAAAATAACTTTTTCCTTATAATTTATACAAATTTATCTATTTCTGCTCAAAAATCTTATAAAATAATCTAAATTTATCAAATAATACTTTAGGGATTTAATATGCTAGTAACCCACTCAGGAAGATTTCATGCTGATGAAGTATTTGCAACTGCCATGGTTTTAATGGTACAAAAACATGAAATAATTCGTACTAGAGATGAAACAGTAATTAACCAAGCTGAGATAGTTTTAGATGTAGGAGCAGAATATAATCCTGAAAAACTGCGCTTTGACCACCACCAAAATAGCTTTGTTCGCACTCGTAAAGATGGACCCCCTTTTGCCACCGCTGGATTAATTTGGGAATTTTACGGCTCAGATATTTTAAAGCAAAAAGGCTTAAGTGATGATTATGAAATTCAATTTGTAATTAACAGGGTAGATGCAAAAATAATTGCCGATATAGATGCGGTGGACAATGGTTTATTTAGTGATGATCCTCGTCCTTCTATCTCACTAGTCATTGCGATGATGAATCAAAAACCAACTGCTAGTGATGATGAACAACTGGCTGCCTTTTTTCATGCCCTAACAATATCTAAAGGTATTTTGAATAACTTTATCGACCAAGCTATTGGCGAAGCTCGCGATATTATTGAGCTAAAAAAATCTGCCAAACAAGTAATTAATGGTATATTAATTTTAGAAAAAAAACTATCCTTTAAAGACTTTTTGCGCTCACAACCACAGATTAAAAGGGTGGTTTACCCAAGACCTGAAGATGCCTATGGAGTATTTTGTAATAACAAAAAGAATCATCTTTCAAAAAAAATAAGAGGTTTACGGGAAGAAGAATTAAACCAAGCAACTGGCTTAACAGATGCAGTTTTTTGCCATAAAACTGGTTTTATGGCAGTCTGTAAAAGCCTGGAAAGTGCCTTAATACTTGCTAAAAACTACTAAGGAGCCTCTAATTAACAAACTAGGAAAATAAAATGGCTAGCCTAACAACCCCAATATGTGAATTTAATAAACCAGCAACAGACTTTGAACTACTAGGTACCGACGGTAATAATTGGACACTAGACAAGGCGAAAGGCAAAAATGGATTGCTAGTCATGTTTATTTGCAACCATTGCCCCTATGTTAAATCGATTCAGCACCGTTTAGTTACCGACTTAACTAGTCTGCGAGACAATCATCAAATCAACTCAATCGCCATTATGTCAAATGACCCAGAGGAGTATGCAGAAGATTCTTTCGCTAACATGAAAAAAATAGCTGAAGATATGGGCTTTCCTTTCCCTTATGTAATTGATAAAACCCAAGCAATAGCCAAAGCTTACGGGGCAGTTTGTACCCCTGATTTTTTTGGCTATAATCAAAATCTAAAATTACAATATCGTGGTAGATTAGATGAATCTCGCAAGCAAACTTCACCAGAAGATGTGCGTCGTGACCTGCTAGAGGCAATGATTGAAGTGGCTCAAACGGGCAAAGGGCCCTTAGAGCAAATACCATCTATGGGATGTTCAATTAAATGGCGGCAATAAACTAATGAAAAAAACTATTTTAGAAATTTATGCTTTAATAATTTGTTTTGGGGCAGTAATTACCTTATCAATAAATATAGGCTTAGCAATTTATAGCATAATTGGCATAGCAAGCCCAACAACAACTCTAAACTCTTATGGATATAAAAACCATCAAAACAATGATGCTTTTTGGCAAAGCAAACCCAATCATAACTATAACCCTAAAACAGAAGAAACCGCTCCAAGACCTGATGAAAAAACTCTTACTAAAAAAAGGCTAGCGAGCTATCAGTTAGAAATAAAAGCTGAACATCGAAGTAATATTCAAAATTTAATTATTCAATTTATTATTATAGTAGTCAGTAGCTTACTGTTATTGATACATTGGCTATTTATTTTACGCAAAAAACAGACTGTAGAAAAATTGTAGCAAAACTTAAATATAAATAGCCTCCTTTCGTGTTTTTTTTGAATCTTTATATATTATTTTAAGATGCTCAGATTTTTCAAGTCTATTAGTTAAAAACTCTTTTGCTCCTGCTACTGCTCGCTCTAAAGTTTGCCCTTGAGCTAACAAAGTTGCAATAGCAGAGGATAATACACAGCCAGTACCATGCGTATGGTTGGTTTTTACCCAGCCAGCTTTAAAACCTATAGGTTCTTTATTTTGCTGATATAAATAGTCAATTGCCTGCTCACAATTTTGGGCATGCCCACCTTTAATTAATACATTTTTTAGACCCATCTCATAAAATTTTTGGGCAACTTTTAAATCATCATCTTCTGCGGTTAGTAGTTTTGCCTCTGATAAATTGGGGGTTAATAAACTAATTAGGGGCAATAACTTATTTTTAATTAAGTCTATAGCTTCATTACTTACCAATTTATAACCGCTAGTACTTACTATTACAGGATCATACACAATATAATTAAATGAATTAACCTGTAAAAAACTTATTAACTCTTGCACAACTTCTAGCGTTGGTAACATGCCGATTTTTATTGCATCAATATTAATATCTTCCTCTAATGAATTTAGCTGTAGCTTAAAAACCTCCGCAGGGGGGGGGTAAGAGGATGATACTGTGTGTGAGTTTTGTACGGTTAATGCGGTTGGCACACTTAGCGCATAACCTCCAAGGGCATGAATGGTTTTAATATCGACCTGAATCCCTGCCCCTCCATAAGGGTCAGAACCTGCGATGGTTAATACGGTTGCTGGTGTTTTAAAGGCGAGCGATATTTGTTCTAAATCTGTAAGCCCACTAATCATTGCTACCCCTGATACTCCAGTGGCAATAACTTGTTTAATATTAGAGCTATTAATGCCGCCTATTGCAACTACAGGGCAGTTTACTTGCGGCACCAATTTAGCTAGCCCACCTAAACCAATAGGTGGAGTTTTAATACTTTTAGACTGGGTCTTAAATATCGTACCTATCGCTATATAAGATGGATTGACCTCTAAAACATTATTTATTTCCTCTAAAGAGTGGGTACTGACTCCAAGCCTTAAACCTGCTTTATGTATTGCTTTTAAATCAGCCTCTGCTAGATCTTCCTGCCCAAGATGCACTCCATAAGCATTTAACTTTATTGCCTCTTGCCAATAATCATTGATAAACAGCCGTGCATTAAATACCTTAGCAAAATAATCCGCCTGCTTAAATTCATTAAACAGCTCATCACCAGTTAAATCTTTAACCCGAATTTGCACAGTGCTAACGCCTGCCTTGAATAACGGCAATAAATCATTAGCCCTATTAACAATAGGATAAATACCTAATTCATTCAAATTAGGTTTTGTGCTAGAAATACAGGGTAAAAATTGCATATTTTTTATAAAAAGTACCAAGGGTGGGTAACAAATGGAGACTCAATCTACAGCTTCATTATTTCCCTAACCATAGCAATAACTGGTGCTGTAGTTGGGCGGACATTTCGCCATAGGTAAAAAGCTTCACTAGCTTGCCCAACTAGCATACCTAACCCATCCATGGCAGTGCAGTTTGGGTTTATTTGTTTTGCCCAGTCCATAAATACCGTAGGCTTATCGCCGTACATCATGTCATAAACTAAACTTTGCTTACCTATTATCTGCTTAGAAACAGGAATCAATTTATTGTCTAAACTAGCAGAAGTGCCATTTATTATAATATCGTACCCCCCCCCTAAAATAGGAATATTTTCCCAATCACTAGCACTGATTTTAAAATCAAATCTTTCCGCTAAGACAACCGCTCTTTTTTCTGTTCTATTCGCTATATGCACTAATTGCGGTTGCTTTGCTAATAGTGGTTGCAAAATTCCCTGCACAGCTCCACCTGCCCCCAAAATTAATACTTTTTTATCTTTAAATTTAATACCTGCATTAATCTCTATATCATTAACCAAACCTATGCCATCAGTATTATCACCAGTAATTGTGCCGTCTTCATTAAAAATATAAGTATTAACCGCGTGTGCTATTTTAGCTCGCTCAGTCAGCATCTGCGCTTGCTCAAAAGCATCTAATTTGTAAGGCACTGTGATATTTATACCCTTATAGCCTTTTGCGATTAGTGTTTTAATCGCATAGGCAAAACTTTCTTCCTCAATATCAATACGAATCGCTTCATAATTAAGTGCTTGCCCTGTTTGCTCGGCAAATAACCGATGAATTAATGGCGATTTGGAATGCCCTATTGGGTCGCCTACTACCGCATATAAATCATTCATTTTTCTTGCAACCATTGGGCAACTATTTTTGCATAATAGGTTAATATAGCATCTGCCCCCGCTCTTTTACAGCTTAATAAGGTTTCTAAAATAACCGCTTTTTCATCTATCCAACCATTAGCACTGGCTGCTTTTATCATCGCATACTCTCCACTAACATGATAAACAAAAGTTGGTACTTTAAACTGCTCTTTAACTTTTGCCACTACATCTAAATAAGGGGCTCCAGGCTTTATCATTACCATATCTGCACCCTCATTTATATCTAGGGCAACTTCTTGTAGAGCTTCATTTATATTGGCAGGATCCATTTGATAAGTTTTTTTATCCGCCTTAGCTAAACTAGCCGCAGAACCTACCGCATCGCGAAAAGGCCCATAATAAGCCGAGGCATATTTAGCCGCGTAAGAGATTATTTTAGTATTAAAATAACCATTATCTTCTAATGCTTCTCGAATAACTAACACTCGCCCATCCATCATATCTGATGGACCAATAACATCTACCCCCTCTTTCGCATGTGATAAGGCTTGTTGCTTCAAAACATTAATCGTTGCATCATTTAAAACATAACCATTTTCATCAATAATACCGTCTTGCCCATGGGTAGTGTAAGGGTCAAGAGCCACATCACTCATCACCCCCATTGCTGGCACTGCTTTTTTAATCGCTCGAATAGCTCTTTGTGCTAGCCCATCTGGGTTATACGCTTCTGCGGCATCTAAAGACTTTGCCTGCCCACTGGGCACCGCAAATAGTGCCACCATTGGAATACCTAATCCAGCAAGCTCTCCCACTTCTTTTACTAATAAATCTAAGCTCAATCTTTCAATATCTGGCATTGATGCTATAGCTTCACGCTTATTTTCACCTTCTATCACAAACATCGGATAAATTAAATCTGTAACAGTTAAGTTGTTTTCACGTATTAACCCTCTAGAAAAGCTATCACTACGCATTCTACGCAAACGAGTTATTGGAAACTTACGATTAATCATCAAATTATCTCTTGTTATTTTTAATATATTAGATGATACTCTTCTCTTAGGGAGCCTCTGATTAAGTATCATAATTTCTGGCAACGCCAAGTTTATAGCGTTAAGGCATCATTTTACAATAATAGCTAGCTATTGTAAAAAATTATAACGCAGAGGCTATAAACTTGGCTAAGCCCCGAAGGGTGGAGCTTCTAGCCCATCACTTCGTCATTATGTTTCTTGGCAATGGAATAAACCATTGCCTGTAAAACATGCCTAGAATTGATAAGCTATAAGCCCCACAGAATTTTATGATACTTAGTCAGAGGCTCCCTAGTTAAAAATAAATCTAAAGGTTTAAATCTATGTTAGATAATTTTGAGTACACTTTTTTTGATAAAAAAATCGCCAATAAATTTAAAATGCTTATTGAAGAAAAAGGATTTTCAGCAATAATTCGCCAAGAAGCATCACTTAGTAATGATAATAGCTATACCTACGAAGTAGCTATTTTAGAAAACTTAACTGATTCAACGGTTGAGTTTTTTGAAAATCACTATTCTGATCTATTGTTTGGAGAACAAGCATCGTTAGTAGAGGGTAATACTGAAGATGGGGCAATTGCTGATACTTGTGGAATACAAATACAGCTACAAAATGGTGAATTTACTACTATTACGATTAATCCTAAAATTATGAATAAAATTCTCAGTGTATTATCTATTAAAGAAATACAATCATTTTTAACACAAGTCGCAGAAGATATTGAAAACCCTAAAACTAGCCCAATATGTCAACGCTAAAGCGTAGATTAAACATTGCCCAAGCATCAATAAAAATATTTTATACACGGCTATAAGAAAATTTATATAAGCATTTTATTGTTTATTTTGTTAGAATCCCCTCATTAAGTGCTGACCTCATAAAAAAGCATAAATTAAATAGCCCTGAATTGAACTATCAAGCCTAGGCATAAAACATATATTCTTAAAGGTAGTTTACCCAAAAACCTACCAAAATTAGGAGCAATAAATGACAGATAAAATTATTGAAAAAGTTGCTATTCAAACTGATGAATCTCGCAACCAAAGTCGCCGTGCCTTTTTAAAAGGTGGAGCTGCTGTTGCTAGTGGAGTTCTTTTTACTCAAGCGGCATCGGCTAGTGACATTAAGTTTAATCCCAAAAAAGCCGTAGCACCTTACGCTAATAAAAAAGAAATTACTGATGTGCTAGCTGACCAAAAATCTCGTAAAGCTCTTGGTTTTGGGGTTCGTAAATATCCTTATGGGTTACCTTCTCCTTTTGAAAGAGAAGTGCAACGCCGTACTCTAGAGTGGTTAACCCCAGACTCAATGGCTTCAATTACCATGAGTCCACTACAAAGTTTGCATGGAATAATTACTCCAAATGGACTGCACTTTGAAAGATTTCATGGTGGAGTACCGACTATTGACCCAGATAAGCATCGCCTAGTTATCCATGGTTTGGTTGAACGCCCTCTCATATTTACTATGGATGATCTAAAGCGTTTCCCATCTGTTTCAAGAATTCACTTTGTTGAATGCCCTGCAAATGGTGCTTTAGAATGGAAAGGAGTACAACTTAACTCTGTACAATGGACTCACGGCATGATGTCTTGCGTTGAATATACAGGTGTTCGTCTATCTGATTTATTAAAAGAGGCTGGCATTAAGCCTGAAGGTAAATGGATTATTCCTGAAGGAGCTGATGCTTCTGGTATGTCTCGCTCTATTCCTTTAGAGCTAGCGATGGATGACTGCTTTGTTGCCTATGCTCAAAATGGTGAAGCGCTTCGTCGTGAACAAGGTTACCCAATTCGTTTAGTTGTGCCTGGTTGTGAAGCAAACATGTGGGTTAAATACCTGCGTCGTATAATGGTACATGATGTGCCAATGCAGCACCGTGAAGAAACTTCTAAGTATACAGAATTAATGCCTGATGGAACTGCACAAAGATTCTCTTGGTATATGGAGGCTAATTCAGTAATTACCTATCCTTCCCCTGATTTTCATATGCAAGGTCCTGGTAAATACTATGTTCGAGGCATAGCTTGGTCTGGTCGTGGCAAAGTCGATCATGTTGATGTTTCTACGGATGGTGGTAAAAATTGGCAAGAAGCTCACTTTACCTCCGCTGTACTTGATAAAGCATGGACTCGCTTTGAATTTGAGTGGGACTGGGATGGCAAAGAGGCTTTCTTAATGAGCCGTGTAACTGACGAAACTGGCTATGTACAGCCACCTATGCCACAAATGCGTAATCTTGAAGGTACTAATAATGTTTATCACCGTACTGCGATGGTAACTTGGCGTATCCATGATTGGAACAATGGTAAAGATGGGGGGAGAATTCAAAATGTTCAATACTAAAAAAATAATACTTGTGGCAGGAATAACTGCCGTATTTGCAGGTCTTTCTGCTTGTAATGAAAAATTAACATCTAATGTTACTCCAATAATGGATGGCGAATATGCTTCAAACTATGTAGAAATAATTAAGGCTAATGATGGTAAATATCTTGACTCTAAAGTTATTGAAGCTATCTTAGGTAAGGGTGCAACTCATGGTCGTGATGGTTTGCAAGGCAAATTAGATCCAAAAAACCCTTACTCTTTTGAGGTTGATGATAGCATTGATGGTGGTAACCATGGTAACTCTCAATGTAAAGTACCTATGGCTTTTACAAGAGTGCAAGACAGTGCTGCTAAAAACTATAAAAATGACGCTACTTTTGTTGCTAAAGGTTTTGGTACACCTATAGCTGAAGCAGCTTTAGAAAAATGGAATATTACCGTTGATGGTGATGGTAAAGGACTGCCTGACTCTTCGGTTGGTATGACGGTTGAAGAAGGCGGAGCTGTTTATGTTCAGTTTTGTGCAATGTGCCACGGTGAATTTGGAGAAGGGGCAAAAGGTTATTTAGCCCTAGCTGTTGATGAAGATCTTATTGCTTCAGACCCTAAAGACCCAGCTCCAATGAAATCCGTTGGAAACTATTGGCCTTATTCAGCAACTCTCTTCGATTATATCCGTCGTACCATGCCTTTTTGGACACCTAATGCTGACTATATTGGCGATAAGGGTTACTTGGGAATAACTGGTTATATTATGCAGGCTAACTATATTCCTATTGGTTTTGATGAAGATGGTGAATCAATGGAGCTTGAAGATGATACCTTCTATAACGCTGAAGTGCTTATGAAACAAAATAAGTTCATGAAAAATCAAGGTAACTTCTTCTGTGATCACCGTCCGATAATTCATAATGAAAGATGTATGAAAGACTGTCCTGATACAATGGTTGGTGATGGATCTGGTGATATACATAACTTTGTTGAAGCCCGTAAATTACCAGACGGAACTCCACAATATAATGTACCACAAAGGTTAAATGAAGCACCTCCAGGAGTAGGTCATACTGGAATGTAAACACCTATAAAATAGGCTAATAAAAAAACCTGCTTCGGCAGGTTTTTTATTGCCCAAAAAATATCCACCCCATATTGATTTTATTCTAAAACTTAGGTACAATTCATCGTTATCCCCAGACGGACATAACGACTAGAGAATATATGGCTTTAATAGACCCTTTTAACAGAACAATTAATTATTTACGCGTATCTATTACCGAAAAATGTAATTATAAGTGTAGCTATTGTATGCCTGAAGAGGGGGCACACCCTGAAGGGCATCACTCAGAATATTTAAGTTTTGACGAGCTAACTAAAATTATTGCCGCTTTTGTTGATTTAGGAATTACTAAAGTTCGCATTACTGGAGGAGAGCCATTAGTTCGTAAAGGCGTACCAGAATTTGTTGCACAAATTCACAAACTTGATGGCTTACAGGAAATTGCTCTTTCAACTAATGCTCATTTTTTAGACAAATATGCCAAAGATTTAAAAGCTGCGGGCTTAGATAGGTGTAATATTTCTATTGATACCCTAAAACCAAAGCTTTTTGAACATATTACCCGCGGGGGAGATTTAAACAAAGTTTTAGCTGGTGTTGATGCTGGCATTGCTGCTGGTTTAAAACCAATGAAATTTAATTGTGTGGTTATGCAAGGTACTAATGATTCCGAAATTGAAGCTATGGTGGATTTCGGGATTAAAAAAAGCATAGAAGTACGCTTTATCGAAATAATGCCTATAGGTTCTGCTGGTATTAGTTTAATGGATCAACACTATCCGATGGATAAAATACTAGCAAGGATCAAAGCCCATGTAGGTACAGATTTAATCCCTACCACCGAAAAAAGTCATGCAGGCCCTGCTAAAAACTTCTTTATTAAAGGTAGTAATGCCAAAATTGGGGTTATTTCTGCAGTTTCACAACACTTTTGTGAAGCTTGTAACCGCGTTAGATTAACCTCAACTGGTGTACTAGCATTATGCTTAGGGCAAGAGCACTCGATTGATTTAAGATCCCCTGTCCGCGAAGGCGTAAGCCATGAAGAGCTAAAAGATATTATTGTTAAAGCGATGTTAAAAAAACCAGAACGGCATTTCTTTAATGAAAATGTTCACAACATTGAATTTAAACAAATGGTTAGCTTAGGTGGATAATCTAAGCAACTCAAAAAGGAGTTAACATGTTAAATATTCTATACTTTGCTAGCTTAAAAGAAGCCCTAGGTCAAGCAGAAGAAACTATTTCTGCTACTGAATTCTCTACAGTGGAAAACCTTATTAACACACTCTCTGAAAGAGGAGAGCAATGGGCGGGTGCCTTATTACATAATACTAACCTACAAATAGCAGTTAATCACGATATTGCTAGCCGAGATACACCACTAAGCTCAGGCGATGAAATTGCTTTTTTCCCACCAGTTACTGGTGGCTAGATGCCATTTCCTTGTATTAAAATTCAGCAAGAGGATTTTGACTTAACTACCGAAATTAATAACCTACGAAAAGGGCATAAAAAAATAGGTGCGGTAGTTGCTTTTGTTGGTACTGTACGAGATTTAAATGAAGGTGATGATATCGCCGTTTTAGAATTAGAGCATTATCCAAACATGACCGAAAAAGCCCTCGAAGATATTCGCCTAAAAGCCCATGATCGTTGGAATTTACAAACTAGTTTAATTATTCACCGTATAGGTAAAATGCAACCTTGCGAACAAATAGTCTTAGTCGCCGTTACTTCTCGCCATCGCGAAGAGGCTTTTCATGCTGCCCATTTTATTATGGATTATTTAAAAACTAACGCTCCATTTTGGAAAAAAGAAACTTTTGCTAACGGAGATACTCATTGGGTAGATGCCAGAATGTCTGATAAAGATGCCGAACAAAAGTGGCTCAGTAGATGAAAACCTTTGATCAAGCACTTGAGCATCTCCTCAACCAAGCGATACCAACCGTAAAAACTAAAAATATAGCTATCTCCAAAGCCCTTGGCAAAACTCTAGCCGAAAATATTGTTGCGATGATAAATGTGCCAGCATACGATAATAGCATGATGGATGGTTATGCCTTAAACCTAGATTCTTTAAAAACAACTGATACTTTCAGTGTTTCACAAAGAATTGCCGCTGGTAATACCGGCTCAGAACTCGCCACAGGAACGATTGCTAGAATCTTTACTGGTGCGGTAATTCCAGCTGGCGCTAACGCCGTTATTATGCAAGAAGAAACCCAGATACTAGCAAACCAAAAAGTAAAATTAAATATAGAATTTTTTAAAAATAAAGGGAGGGGAGTAAATATTCGCCGTACAGGTGAAGATATTGCAGTTAATGAAACTATCTTAAAAAAAGGAAAAGTTTTACAAGCACAAGACTTAGGTTTAATCGCTTCTATTGGAATTGATAAGGTAAAGGTATATCAGCCATTAACTGTTGCAACCTTTACAACAGGTAACGAATTATTAGAACCTAATCAGCCACCAGAACAAGGCAAAATATTTAACTCCAACCGTTACATGTTAGCAGCTGCAATAGCCCAATTAGATTTTAAGCTGATTGATTTAGGGATTGTTGATGATACACTAGAAGCTACCATAAATGCCCTGACAGAGGCGGCAAATGTCGCTAATATAGTTATTACGACGGGGGGGGTGTCAGTAGGGGAAGAAGATCATATTAAGCCCGCTATTGAGCAATTAGGCGTCCTAAATATGTGGAAGGTGCAGATGAAACCTGGTAAACCTCTTGCCTATGGTTATCTTAACCAAACTCCCTTTATTGGCTTGCCTGGCAATCCTGTATCGGCATTTGCCACCTTTAAACTTTTTGCCGCCGCTTACTTAAAAACTATGCAAGGTCAAACCGATTGTGTAACTGAACCTATCTGGTTAATTGCTAATTTCAACACCCAAAAAGTAAACTTCAGGCGTGAATTCGCACGGGCTAAGCTAGTAAATAACCAACAAGAAACCTGCATAGAGCTTTATCCAAACCAAGGTTCTGGCGTATTAAGTTCTACCGTATGGGCAGATGGGCTAGTAGTAATTCCCGAAAATACTATTATCCGTCAAGGCGATAAGGTCGCTTTTTATCATTTTTAATATTTTTTAAGAGAAACATTATGAACAATAAACTTACCCACCTTGATGCAAAAGGTCAGGCAAAAATGGTTGATGTTAGTAATAAATCACATACCAAGCGTGAAGCAAGAGCTATGGCAGTTATAAACATGCTACCCGAAACCCTAACCATGATTGGCGAAGGAACCCATAAAAAAGGTGATGTTATGGCAACTGCTAGAATTGCAGGTATTATGGCAGCTAAAAAAACTGCTGAATTAATTCCCATGTGCCACCCACTAATGCTCACTTCAGTAAAAGTTGAACTAACAGCTAACCATCAAAATAACAGCATCGAAATCATCGCCATTTGTAAATTAGTTGGACAAACTGGGGTGGAAATGGAGGCTCTAACCGCAGCTGCAACTGCAGCTTTAACCCTTTATGATATGTGTAAGGCGGTTGATAAGGGCATGATTATCAATCAAGTACAATTATTAGAAAAAAAGGGTGGTAAAAGTGGTCATTGGCTTAGAGTAGAAAATCTTGAATGATACTGTAATACCTCAGCTCCTTTGGGATTTACAATGATTTCCAAACCTTTTTGTGGGTAAAGCCACCTCATTAAACCATCTTCTGCAGATTTAATTTGTGCAGGCTCTCCAAAACGACCTTTTAATACCTCTTCTGATAAGCTATTTTTTGGCACAAAGGTTAAGTACTTTATTTTATTATCCATTAAAGACTCTGAATCTTCAGACTGTAAAGTCACCTGACGATTACCTGCTTGATTTATCGTAGTTGTAGTACCTCGTTCATACATAGCTGAAAGTTCCTTATCAGGTACATCTAAAACCAGCGTAACCACCCCACGCAATCTTTCTAAGGTCATAGTTGGAAAATATATTTCTACAACCTTACCAGACTCATCTTTTTTTGAAAAAACTAGCACTTCATAATCATTGCCAAACAATTTTAGTGCATCATTGGTGGTACTTTTATTTAAAGTTATACCTAGAGCAACAAGTTCATTATTTTCGTTAAAATAACTATTCCAAGGTAAAATATTAGGATCAACTTTAACACTTTCTTTAGGGATAAGCATCAGCAAAAAAGTCAAGACTACCGCAGCTAATAACACCCACCATACCGTAGTTTTTGATGATTTCTTTACGATTTTACTCATGCAAGTTCATCACTTTCAATTTCAATATTTGAGTTTTCACCTCTTAGTAAAAATTTAGTTATTTTTTCATCAATAATACCCTTGCCAGCATCATAGACAGAAATACCAGTCAAAATAAAGTTTAACAACATAACAAAGAAAATAACTACTGCTCCAAAAAACATACCAATGGTTGAAATAATCGAAGAGGAAGAATCATCATCAGAAAAGTCATTCATCATCATTCCCCCACTCATATCACCGATTAAATTGGTTGCTACTATTACTATTATGGCTAGCCCATAGGAAATTAGCATCATTCGCCCTCTGCGCCATGCTAAAACCCAATTAGCCGCAACAAACCAACTTTGGCTCTGGGCGACTGCTTGCCCATGTTTATAAATATATATAAACACTAAGCTAGAAATAATAGGAATAATTAAAAACCAAATATAATTGCCTCCACTTAATTCTAAAATAATTTGTGATGTTGCTAAATGCGTTAAAATAACATTTAGATTGAAAATATGATGGGGATTTTTTGCTAAATGAGATTCTTCTTTACTTATTTCATATTTCATTACTATTTTCTCTTTTTCTAGATTGCTAAAATATCTGCGTAATTTTAATATAAATTTAGAGTTCTTTTTATATAAATTTATTATATTTTCTGTTATCCTGCCCTTAATTTAATTTAAAATTTGACCAAATAAAATGACTAAAGTCCACTATAGTTTTATTATGCTAATTTTACTTATATTTAGCAAAAATTCTTTTTCTTTTCAAAATGAAATTTCTCCATCAGAATTAAATACACAACTAGCTCAAAAAAAAACCAACAAAGCTAAAGTAAATGTCATTTAGAAGCAAACTTAATCTACTTTTTACCAGCCTAATATTATCTATTGGCCTAGGCTCTATATGGTTACAAAAGTATCAACAACAACAAATTATTCAAATAAGTTTACAGGAACAGGCAATCTCAATTAGCACCTTAATTGCCGATGATTTTGCCAAAATCATTTATTTTAATGAAACTTCTTCAATGACTATTATTGCCTCACAATTAAAAAAAATACCAAGCCTAATTTCTGCACATATTTTTGATACTAAGGGAAAATTATTATTAAAAGTTATCAGCAAAGCAGAAACCAACAATACCTACAAAACTAGCACAAAACTTACCTACCAAGGTTCAAATATTGGAAAAATTAACTTTATTTTTTATGACAACAAACTAACCAATAAAAGTAAATTTTTTGAATTATATTTCATGTTCTCTATCGTGTTGTTTTCTATAATCGGCCTAATACTTGTTTTTTTTATTGATAAAAAGTTTATTAGTCGTTTAGAGGTTTTAAATTTAGCTTTAAAAGAAACGGCCATATCCAAAGATTTTTCCTTTCGCTTAAACCCCTCATTAACAGATGAAATAGGCAGAGCTCAGGCTAATTTTGATAATTTAATAGCTACAGTTGAAGATAAAACTTCTAAATTAGAATTTCAAGCCAACCACGACTCATTAACAGGGCTTTACTCTCGAGAAGTTTTGCTAGAAAACATAAAAGTATCTATTCGCATAAAAGCAACTTTTTTTCATGCTGTTTGCTATATAGACCTAGATCAGTTTAAGGTAGTAAATGATACTTGTGGGCATAAAGCTGGCGATATGCTATTAGCTGAGCTAGCAATAGAGTTTAAATTATTTCTTAAAACCTATCCAAATACAACTATCGGCAGAATAGGTGGCGATGAATTTATTTTATTAATAAAAAATAGATCCTTACCAGAAATTAATGATTTGACCGCTGATTTATTAAAGACTATTAGAAATTTAAATTTTAAATTTATGGAAAGATCTTTCCCAGTTGGTGCCAGTATTGGAGTTATTACTTATAAGGAAACCACCCTTTTTGCTGGTGATATTTTAAGCTCTGCTGATGCAGCATGTTATGAAGCAAAAGAAAAAGGTCGTAACCAAATTGTTTGTCATTCTCTTTGTGAAAACAACCTATCAGTTAACCAACAAGAAATGAACTTAGTTTCTAAAATTTATAACGCTTTAGATGAAGATGGGTTTAAACTTTTCTTACAGCCAATTGTAAGTGCTAAACATATAAGTACTACTGAATATAATATTTTTGAAACCCTATTAAGAATGCCTAGTAAAGTTAACAAAGGAGAAATTATTTCACCAGCACTGTTTATCCCTGCTTCCGAGCGTTATGGCCTTTCTGAAAAAGTAGATTACTGGGTTGTTGATAATCTATTTAAAAAAATATCCAACGAACCACTCTTTATCAAGTCCGTAAAATATATTTCTATAAACCTCTCAATTTCCTCTCTAGCATCTAATGAGATGCAGCATAAGATAATGAACTTGTTTTTAAAACACAATATTGACTTTCACAAAATTTGTTTTGAAATAACCGAAACGGGGGTCTCATCACAAGTTGACAAAGCAATTAAGTTTATAGATTTTTTTAAAGAGCTAGGGGTTTCTTTTTCACTAGATGATTTTGGTACTGGCATGTCCTCGTTTAGCTACCTATCACAATTAGATGTTGATTTTTTAAAAATTGACGGCCATTTTATCTCCAATATGGAAAACGACTTAATTAAACAAGAAATGGTTCATGCTATGGTACGTATTGGTAAAACTTTAAATAAAAAAGTAGTCGCTGAATATGTTGAATCAGAAAAAGCGATTAGATTATTACAAGACATGCAAGTAGATTATTTACAAGGCTATTATTTTAGCCAAGCTCACCCAATCCAATACTTTATAGATAAAATTAAATCTCCTTAAAGACAGCAAAATTAGACGACTTATTTAAAAAATAATGGTTTATAATTCTTCCCTTATTATTTTGATTTAAGGGCATAAAACATGGAATTTGTAAGATCCTACCTAGATATTACAGTATTTGGCATACTAATGATTATGTCTTTTTTAGTAGTTTGGTTTTTCATTGAAAGAATAATATTTTATCATAAAATAGATGTTTCTAAGTACCCTCATTTCCAGCTATTACATGTAGACTTAACTAATAACCTAACTATTATTTCAAGCATTGGAGCCAATGCACCCTATATTGGTCTGCTTGGTACAGTAATCGGTATTTTAATCACCTTTTATGATTTAGGGATGAATGACAAAATGGAAACTGGTCAAATAATGGTCGGTTTAGCTTTAGCCCTTAAGGCCACTGCTGGAGGTATAGCCCTAGCTATACCAAGCATTATCGTCTATAACTATATGATGCGTAAAGTAGATGTACTAGAAGCTAAATTTCATGCCCACCAAGATTTAAACGGATAATTAAGTCATGAAAAAATTTGATGAAATAAATGTTATCCCACTAATTGATGTAATGCTGGTATTGCTGGCAATTGTACTTATTACTGCTAGTTTTATTACTAAAGATTCACTAGAGATAGATTTACCAGATACAGATAATACTTCTGAATATATACCGCCAAAAGAAAAACCAGTTAACTTGGCAATTAATGCCCAAGGATCTTTATTTATCGATGAAAAACCAATAGCGTTCTCTAATTTAACCCAGATTATTATTAACCAAAAATACCACGAAAAAACTTTTGTCATAGTTAAGGTTGATGATAAAACTGAGTTTGGCTACTTTATTAAACTAGTCGATATTTTAAGGGTCCATAAACTGAACAATATAACTTTTCTTACCGAAAAATCTAAATAGATTATGCTCCATGAAAAAACAGAGTAGTACATTACAGGCCTTCTTTATAACCGTATTTTTATATGTAATAGTTATTACGATTATTTTTTGGCAATTTAATTCAATAACCATCTATGCTGAAAAAAAACCAGTTATTAAAAAAATACCAATTAACATCAGTATGTTTCAAGCTCCTGTACCGCCAGTTGAAAAGCCCATTAAGAAGCCCATTA
>DBOE01000010.1:22853-33393 GCA_002299585.1 Hydrogenovibrio sp. UBA654
TAAGAAGCCTATTAAGAAGCCTGTTAAGAAGCCTGTTAAAAAATCAAAAATGAAACCTATAAAAAAACAAGTAGTAAAAAAGAAGAAAAAAATTAAAAAACCTAAACCTAAGCTCAAACCAGTAAAAAAGCCTGTTACAGAAGAGATTGTTAAGGAAGAGGTTGTTGAAGAAGAAGTTGTTGAACCAACTCCTCCACCAATTAGTGCGGCAACTGTAGCAGATGCCGAAAATCGCTATTTATCTGAACTAAATTCGATTATTGCCAGACTAGCAAAAAATAGCTATCCGCGGCGAGCAAAACGCCGTCACTGGGAAGGAGAGATTACATTAAGGTTTATAATAAATAAAGATGGTTCAATTACTAACCTACAAATAATAGAAAAAACCAGTCGTGATGTATTAAACAAAGCTGCTTTATCGATAATAGAAGAAAAAATGGCCATGAAGTTTAAGCCTTTTTATAAAGAAATAAATAGAAACACTTGGCAATTAACCTTACCAATTAGTTTTACGATTAAAAATTAATCTGCTATATTTAGATAGTAGCACTACTAGTAATTTAGTAAAAAAATTGTTACAATTCTCTGTGTTTTTTTGATTAAAATCCCCAATTAACAAGAGCTTTATATAACCATGACTGAAAAAATTTCTGCTCCAGAATCCAATAATGATAGTTATGACTCTTCTTCAATTAAAGTCTTAAAAGGGCTTGATGCGGTACGCAAAAGGCCTGGTATGTATATCGGTGATACCGATGACGGTTCTGGCTTACACCACATGGTATTTGAAGTGGTGGATAACGGGATTGATGAAGCCCTAGCAGGTCATTGTGATAAAGTTGTGGTTACCATCCATACTGACGGCTCAGTTTCAGTAACTGACAATGGTCGTGGAATTCCCGTTGGCATTCATGAAGAAGAAGGCGTTTCTGCCGCTGAAGTCATTATGACCGTGCTACATGCTGGTGGTAAATTTGATGATAACTCCTATAAAGTCTCTGGTGGTTTACACGGGGTAGGTGTTTCAGTAGTAAACGCATTATCTGAAAAACTTACTTTAACTATCAAACGCGAAGGTAAAGAATGGAAGCAAACCTATACTAATGGCGAACCAAATGCTCCTATAGAGGCTGTAGCAGACACCACTGAAACGGGAACTGAAATCCGCTTTTTACCCAGCAAAAAAACTTTTAGCCAAACTGAATTTAGCTATGATTACCTTTTAAAGCGTTTAAGAGAGCTTTCCTTCTTAAACTCTGGTGTACATATTGAACTAGTTGATAAACGCGATGATAGGCACGAGATATTCAAGTTTGAAGGAGGAATTAAAGCCTTTGTTGAATATATAAATACCAACAAAACCACAATTCACGATAAGGTTTTCTATTTTTCAACGCTAAAAGATGATATTACCGTTGAAGTAGCCATGCACTGGTCAGAATCCTATCAAGAATCTATTTTTTGTTTTACTAACAATATCCCTCAAAGAGATGGTGGGGCTCACCTTTCTGGGTTTAGGGCAGCTTTAACTCGCACCTTAAATTCGTACGCAGACAAAGAAGGCCTGCTAAAAAAATATAAAATGAATAACATTTCTGGAGATGACGCCCGTGAAGGTTTAGCGGCAGTAATATCGGTAAAAGTTCCCGATCCTAAATTCTCTTCTCAAACCAAAGATAAGCTAGTTTCATCAGAAGTAAAAACTGCGGTCGAAACCGTAATGAATGAAAAATTAGCTGAGTTTTTAATGGAACGCCCAAAAGATGCTCAAGCCGTTTTTGCTAAAATAATTGATGCTGCAAGAGCCAGAGAAGCTGCTCGTAAAGCTCGTGAAATGACTCGCCGTAAAGGTGCCTTAGATATCGCTGGCTTACCTGGAAAACTCGCCGACTGCCAAGAAAAAGACCCCGCTAAATCTGAAATCTACTTGGTGGAGGGTGATTCTGCTGGAGGCTCCGCCAAACAAGGTCGTGATCGCAGAACTCAAGCGATATTACCACTAAAAGGTAAAATTCTTAATGTCGAAAAAGCTCGCTTTGATAAAATGTTGCAATCAGCCGAAGTTGGTACTTTAATCACTGCCCTAGGTTGCGGAATTGGTGAAGAATATAATGTTGAAAAGTTGCGTTATCACCGCATTATCATCATGACTGATGCCGATGTTGATGGATCACACATTCGCACACTTTTACTCACCTTTTTCTATCGCCACTTTCCAGAATTAGTGGAAAATGGCTATATTTATATAGCCCAACCCCCCCTTTATAAAGTAAAAAAAGGCAAACAGGAAGCCTACTTAAAAGATGATGCTGAGTTAGAAAGTTATCTACTACAATCAGCCCTAGATAATGCCGTTCTTATTGGCTCAAAAGATACCCCTCCTATTAAAGAGCTAGGTTTAGAGATACTAGCTAAAGATTTTTTACTTACTACTCGTATAATTAATCGTATTGCTCGTCGTTATAATAAAACTCTATTAGAGTTAATGATTGATTTAGATAGAATTGAAGTTACAGACCTAAATGATGAAGCTACATTAAGCTCTTGGGTTAATACAGTTCTACCTCACTTAAAAGCAATTGGTGAAACACAAAAAGTTGAATACCAACTAAGTGTAAAACCAGCTTTAGAAGGTGAATCTAAATACCTGCTTCGTTTACAAAAACGCGAGCATGGTACTCTAAGCTCGCAAACTTTTGATGAAGATTTTTTTGCCTCTACTGACTACCGACAAATAGCTAAAACAGCCGATGAACTTAAAGGTCTTATTGCTGTAGATGGTCAAATTAAGCGAGGTGAAAAAACCCAAACTATAACTCACTTTAGGGAAGCTTTAGACTGGCTATTAAAAGAAGCAAAACGTGGACAAAGTATTCAACGCTACAAAGGTTTGGGAGAAATGAACCCTGAACAACTGTGGGAAACTACCATGAATGCGGAAGCCCGTCGTTTATTACAGGTAACAATTTCTGATGCAATAGTTGCAGATCAAGTATTTACGACCCTCATGGGTGATGAAGTTGAACCTAGGCGTACATTTATTGAAAAAAATGCCCTACAAGTAGAAAATATAGATATATAAAATTTAATTAATAAATGAAAAATCTTTGTAGCAACAACGCTCACAATTATGAATAAAAAAGGAACTAAAAATGTCAGTACAACACCCAATAATAAGCGTAACCGGATCATCTGGTGCAGGAACTTCTTTTGTAAAAAGAGCCGTTGAAAAAATATTCGACCGAGAAAAACTAAAAGTAGCAGTGGTTGAAGGTGATAGTTTTCATAAGTATTCTCGTATAGATATGCGTGCTAAGGTTGCTATGTCAAAAGAAAAAGGGGGTTCAGTTTTAACTCACTTTGCTGAAGCTGCTAACGAGTTTAATAAACTTGAAGAACTGTTTGCTTCTTACAAAGAAAGTGCTACTGGTAAAAAGCGCTATTACATCCACTCTGAAGAAGAAGCCGATGAACATAACGCTCGTTTAGGTACTGAGTTTACGCCAGGTGAATTTACTCCTTGGGAAGAGATTGAGCCAGATACTGATATTATGTTTTATGAAGGTCTGCATGGTATGGTAAAACGCATGGATCATGGTTCTAAAGAAGGTATGCATGATGTAGCACAGCATGTAGATTTAGGTATTGGTGTTGCCCCAGTAGTCAACATAGAATGGATGCAGAAAATCTACCGCGACACCTCTGAAAGACCATATTCTGTAGCTCAAGTAAGAGATACTATTATGGAAAGAATGGATGATTATATGGAAACTATAGTGCCACAATTTCACCGTACTCATGTAAATTTCCAACGCATTCCATTAGTAGATACTTCTGATCCATTTTCAACCCAAACAGAAACTGCTCCTATGGGGCCAGCCCCTGAAGATTCACTAATAATTACTCATGTTCGTCATGATGAAGTTGATTTATCAACTATTGTTGGAAAAATAGAAGGTGCATGGCTACAAAATGACCACACCATGATTTGTTCAGGGACAAAAATGGTTGATGCAATGGATATTATTATGACCCCAATTATCCAAAAACTAATCGCCAAAAAGCGTGTAGCTCTGGCAAATTCTTAATCCTGTTTAAATTAAGAAGACATTTAAAATATAAAAACCCCGTAATTACGGGGTTTTTATTGTCTCTTATTTTTCGGGAGGGGGGGACATGAAACCAATTTAAGGAGACGCTTAAGGAGGCACTGATTAAGTATCAAATGTTAGTTGCGATATCTTTCTTCTATCTCGCTTAGTTGGCCGACCAGTTCCTTTCGCTCTATAACCTACTAATGCCATATTAGCTGGTGGAGATTTTTGATTTAATATCTCCACATCAACATAAAATAATCTCTGGGCACTTTCTGCACTACTTCTTTTATCTGTTATTTCTAAAACGGTAATTTCTATCTTTCGATGAGCCTGAGTAATCTTAAGCTTATCTCCGATTACAACAACTTTACTTGGCTTGGGCTTACAACCATTCAGGGAAACTTTTCCGGCTTTAGTGGCTTCTATTGCTAGCCCTCTTGTTTTAAAAAATCTTGCTGCCCATAGCCACTTATCTATCCTTACTTTATCCATTAGTTTTGTTATTCAGTGTTGCTTCAAACAAGCTCTTGGGATTTAGCTACATATCTAAGCCACAGATAGCCACCTATCCCGGCAAAAAGAGAGGCGAGTAAAATACCAATTTTTGCCTGTAATAATAATTCTGCATTACCTGGCCAAGCCAAATTAGCAATAAAAATAGACATAGTAAAACCAATGCCCGCTAATAAAGAAACGCCAAATAATTGTGAAAATGTCGAGCCTTCAGGTAGTTTTGCAAAGCCCATCTTTATCACAATAAAAGATACACCTGCAATACCAACTACTTTACCAATTACTAACCCTGACATTACTCCCAAGGTAGCAGGTTCTAAAACAGCTGAACCTATCCCTGAAAAATCAATTGCTATACCTGCATTAGCTAAAGCAAATAAAGGAATAACAATTAAACTTATTGGTAAATGTAAGCCATGTTCTAAACGATTTAAAGGTGCTTGAATAGAATAAATACTGTCATTCATTTTATGCAAAGTACTTTTTTGTTGGTCATGTAACTGAAAGCTCTTATCCCATTTATATTCAGAAAATTTTTGTGTTAATTTTTGCATATTTTGATGAAAAGATTCTGGGCTATACGCAGGTCTTGCAGGAATAGTCATAGCTGCCAAAATTCCGGCAATAGTAGCATGAACCCCCGACTGTAACATAAATGCCCACATTATTACACCGATTATAAAATAAGGCAAAGGATGATGAATACCAAAACGATTAAAGGTAATTAATAAGGCAAAAAATCCTAAAGAAAACCCAAGAGGTACTAGGTGAATTTGCTCAGTATAGAAAATAGCAATCACCCCAACAGCGATTAAATCGTCAACAATTGCTAGAGCAACTAAGAATACAACTAAAGCAACTGGAACTCTACTGCCCAATAAAACCAAAGCACTAACCGCAAAAGCGATATCGGTTGCCATAGGTATGCCCCAGCCATTTTCACTAGGTAAGCCCACATTTATTTGATAAAAAATTAGTGCAGGCACAATAACCCCACCAAGAGCGGCAACTATCGGCAAAATAGCATTTTTAATATCTGATAATTCGCCGACTAATATTTCTCGTTTAATTTCTAGACCAATTAAAAAAAAGAATAATGCCATTAGTCCATCATTAATCCAATGGTGAAGAGACATGTCAATTTTAAAATCACCAAACCCTACTACAATATAAGTTTCAAAGAAATGATGATAGCTATGCTGTATAGGTGTATTTGCAAGAAATAACGCTACTACCGTCATAAACATTAACACTAAACCTGTAGTGGTTTGTTGATGTAAAAAATTCTCAAATGGGCTTGCAAACTTATTAAAAGTTTTTTCCCACGGGTAATAAATTTTATATTCTTTTAATGGTTTCATTAAATTTTAAATCCCTATAACTATAGATTTGCATATAATACACCCTGCAACTAAATTTTGGGATAAAAAATGCAAGTTCTTTACCTTTTTGTCGGGATTATAATAACAATACTTACCCCTTCTATAGCCCTAGCGTCTAACTCAATACTTAATATTGATTTAACTACTCACTGGGTTGGCTATGCTTCTTTAGCCATTTTTGTAATTGCCTATGCGTTTGTTATGACCGAAGAATTTACCCATCTACGCAAATCTAAGCCAGTTATCTTATCCGCAGGACTTATTTGGATTCTAATCGCCTTTATTATGAACTCGCATGGTTTTACCCATGCTGCAGAAGAAGCTGTCAGACATAATCTGCTAGAATTTGCCGAGCTATTTTTATTCTTATTAGTAGCTATGACCTATATCAACGCCATGGAAGAAAGGGAAGTCTTTAATAATCTTAGAAGCTGGCTAATATCTAAAGGCTATAACTATAAACAACTATTCTGGATTACCGGAATACTAGCTTTTTTTATCTCCCCCGTGGCTGACAATCTAACAACAGCTCTACTAATGGGAGCGGTTATACTAGCTGTTGGCATTAACTCACCAAAATTTGTCGCTATTGGCTTTGTTAATGTTGTAGTCGCGGCTAATGCTGGTGGTGCATTTAGCCCATTTGGAGATATAACAACACTGATGGTTTGGCAAAAAGGCATATTACCCTTTGAAGCTTTTTTTGCTTTATTTATACCTTCTCTAATAAATTTCTTAGTGCCTGCAATAATAATGTCATTCGCTATACCCAAAGAAAAACCTACCAGTATAGATGAAAAAGTACAGCTAAAGCGCGGGGCTAAACGCATAATAGTTTTATTTTTGTTAACCATCACTACCGCTGTTTTAATGCACAATTTCTTACACCTACCGCCAGTTTTAGGCATGATGACGGGTCTAGCTTATTTACAATTCTTTGCTTATTTTCTAAAAATTACTGGTGAAAAAAGTACCGAAACTATTACAGAAAATGATGGTTCTATCACCATGGTTTCAGAACCAATAGAATTTAATATCTTCAACAAGATAGCCAGAGCAGAGTGGGACACCTTGCTATTTTTCTTTGGAGTCATTTTATCTGTTGGAGGGCTTGGTACTTTAGGCTATTTAGCAATGGCATCAGATGTAATGTATAACCAATGGGGCGCAACTGAGGCAAATATTGCGGTTGGTTTTTTATCTGCCATCGTTGATAATATACCCGTAATGTTTGCGGTATTAACGATGAACCCCGCTATGTCAGATGGACAATGGCTATTAGTTACCTTAACCGCTGGAGTAGGTGGCTCAATACTATCTATTGGCTCAGCAGCAGGAGTTGCTTTAATGGGGCAGTCAAGAGGTAAATATACTTTTATGAGCCATTTAAAGTGGGCTCCAGTGATAATGCTCGGTTATTTTGCTAGTATCGTTACCCACCAATTTATTAATTCCCACCTATTCTAAATATTTAAGTGCTTCCTTAAAGACCTTTGCATATTAAATTACCAAAAATATGGCGCTTTTCTTGCTTCATTTTTAAAACTAAAGTAACAGCTAAACTAAGTCAATTCAAGGTAATAACTATGAAAGAAATAACTCTATTAAAAAAATATCTTTTTGCTTGCTCAATAACCATAATAATTTTTGGCCTTGTCGGTTGTGGTGGTGGTGATGATAATGGTAATACAAATGTACAAATATCTGGTGCAGTAGTAGATAGTTATGTTGCCTATGCAAGAATATATGTCGATGTTAATAATAATGGTAAATTTAATTCAGAATATGAACCTTATGCCTATACAGATAAAGATGGTTATTTTTCTGTATCAAAAGATGGTAACACTAATTACTGTGCTCTAAATCCAAAACAATATAACTATCGCTATTGTTTCAAGATAACTCAAGTACAAGAAAATGGGGCAATTATCCGTGTACAAGGTGGTCGTGATTTATTAACTACTCAAACCTATGATGCTTCTATGAGTTTGTTAACCAATGGAGAACTTAATAATCTAGTTATTAATCCCTTAACTTCTGCTCATGAAGTGATTAATAATAATAAATTAATTAAGCTAGCAAAATCTTCCTCTGTTTTAAGTTTAACCGATAGTGAAATAGTAGACATTCAAAATGGCTACCAAAGCTATTTAAATAACTATTTACTAACTGGTACAACAACTAGCTTTAACTTAAATACTTACGATCCACTAGATTTTAGTAAAAATTCAGTTACTGAAAAAGATCGTGGTTTCAAACTAGCAATTCAACTACATAAAATTGCCGAAGCTATGGCTAAAGAGCTGATACCAACCACTATACCTACAGGTAAAAATAAACTAACCCAAAAGGACTTAATGTCTGCTGTTTATTTTTCATTAATTCACAAACTGGTAAGCAATAATACTAGTAATACTGATGATTTATTTAAGGACACACTGGTACTAAACAGTGCCTTTAATGATGCCCATAGCTTACTAGCTGGAATTTTTCCTGATTATAGCTTTGATGGTACTTCTAACGATATACAAACGCTGTCACAATACTTAAACTGTGTACTTAGTGATAATGATGACCCTTCAATTGATACAACTAGCAACGACACTTCTTTTGGAGGAGGAACTTGTTCTAATATAAGAAACTACGATAATGTAGCGTCAAGAAATGCTAAATTGTATGCCGCAGAGCTAGGTACAGACGCAATTACAAAAGTGATCTCTTCTGGCACTTTAACTAATGCTTTGAATCTAGCTAAAGATGTAGCTCTTAATTCCACTAATTTTGTCACATCTAGTAATGATTTTTCAACATCCTCTGATAAGATTAGAAATAATCAATCAGCAAATGCTGAGACCGTAGAGTTTAATACAGATTTTATTACTTCTAACTATTTTAACTTTGAAAAATATAATCATTTTCTAAAGATTAAATTTAAAGATAATAATAAAGTTGCTATTTGCCTAGGTGAGAATGGTAAGCCATCTTTAACAGAAGTAACTTGGCAACAAGATACCACTAAAAATCATATTATTTATATAGATTACTTAGGTTTTTCCATGACCATAAAAAATTTAGAACCCACTAACTGTGGAGTCACAGGTAGCTGTTTAACCGTTGAGTTTCCTGATCTATCAAATCATGGTAAAATTATGAAGGCAACAATAGCAAGCGATTATACAATGGGTAGTCAAGATAGCCCTAATATTAGACCTGAAAATGAATTTACTTGTAATTAGAGCTAAATAAATAACCATTAAATCAGCCCAATTTACTATGCTACTGGCAATTATTTGGGTCAAGTATTCAGAGAACCCCTAAGGATCCTCTATGCGATTAATAAATTTTACTGCCCTAGTGCTAACCTTGAGTGTAACAGGCATTGTAAATGCGGCATCTAATGCTGTTCCTATTGGTTCTAGCCTTGGTTATGGTGAGGCTAGTAATAACAAGACTCTGTTTAACATGTCAAACAATCCAGCTTGGGTCAGTGGTAATTTACATGAAGAAAATAACTACGGCATAGGCACAACGATTGGAATTAGAATTAAACAGAAGAGGGTAAATAAACTCACAAAAACTTATAATAATAAAATTTCTCCTTTATTAGATAACTTTAAAACAGTGGGTGTAAACACACTAAGCAACGCCATGGAACTAAAGGAGGAAATGAATAGCTTGATTCTAGATATCCGAGATAATTTTTATCTACAAGCTGATGTAAATTTTGCTCTACCTCTACTGGTTGCTAATAGTGCTATTGGTGCAGTAGGTTTTGAAGTGTCTGAAATCCATACACTTAGGGGAGCTGTGCTTAGCTCTGATTCCCCTGTTGCTCTAGATGCCAGTTATTTACTTACTAACCCTACTGCAAGCCTTGAAGATGTTGTTGAAAATGGTCTTATTGTACAATCTGCATTGTACACCAAAACCGCACAGGCTAAAGAAGCTGCTCTAACCTATGGTAATCAATTCTACCAAAATCAATCTGGGCAACTTTCAATTGGTATTAGGGCTAAATTAATGCAAATCCAACTAGGAAAATCAATTAATAGTTTTGCTAAATACCTAAAAGCAGATAAGGAAAACCTTGAAAAAGATCTTGAAAACCACAAAGAGATAACAAATTCTTCAAACAGCTTTGGTTTAGATTTAGGCGTACAGTGGTTCACTAAAAACTACATGACCGGACTTGCCATTACAAATATAAACTCACCTAGTTTTAACTATAACAAACTAGGTACAGGCAGTGATGAACAAAGTAATATAGAGAATTTTTATGGTAACCAAATATCACTAAAAGAAAAACTCACCCTAAACCCCCAAGCAAGGGTAGAAGGGGCATTTTTCTCCAAAAACCGTGACTGGTCATTTGCAGGTTCACTAGACCTTAACCCTGCTAATGACTATGTTAACCAACAGTATCAATGGGCAACAATAAGTGCCGCCTATGCAACACAGGGTGGAAGTAGCTGGATCTATTACCTTATTCCAGATCTTCGTTTAGGTTATAGAAAAAATTTAGTTGGTGATGAGATAAGCTATATAACT
>DBOE01000002.1:0-494 GCA_002299585.1 Hydrogenovibrio sp. UBA654
TATGATACTTAATCAGAGGCTCTCGGCTCCCTAAGGGAGATGATAAATAAGTTTTTATAGAAACTTTAGCATTACACCAACAATTAGCGATAACATGATGGTAAGTATTACCGTCAGTTTATCATCTAAATCTTGGCTCATATGGTATCTTGCACCTATCCAGTCAGTTATTTTCATGGCTGGAAAAATCATAATTATCATTACCCCCGCAGCAAATACAAGGGTTAATACTATATCTAAATTTGTCATAATCTATTCTTTACAATCTTCTGCTTATTCTTCTAGTCTGCTTTTTTCTTGCCGATAAATCCAAATCATTGGAAGAACAATTAAAGTATGAAGAAATATTGTCAAAACCAATGGAAATTGATTTAATATTCCAAAAAAACTCATTACAACATCTGTAAACGGTTCATATAACATATGCTTTTCCTTTACTGTTTATAAAAATTAGACTCCTAAGGAGAAGCTCAACAACTGCCAATTATTTTTTA
>DBOE01000002.1:876-2070 GCA_002299585.1 Hydrogenovibrio sp. UBA654
GCTATTCAGTGTCTTCTTAAACTCCCTAGCGAGCAAGCGATGGTAATTTATGTCCCATTTCCACACCTATTTCTATCTCTGAGCTTGTATATCTTTCGTGAATTGGAATTTTAGCAATTATAAGTAAATCTTTTACTAGATAAACAAAACCTACAACCATCATAATTCCCATTACAAATCTCCAGCCAAGTCCTTGCACAAACCAAAGTGTGTTTTGGGAAATAAAGTATGCTTCCCAAGTAGCCCCCATTTGTGCTCTTTCTACTAATACTTGACCATATCCTGCAATAGTAAGGGCTATTGTCATGCCTAACATTCCAAAAGTTAGTAGGACTATTCCCATTTTAAAGTCAAAGGTTGCTTTTAGTATTTTAATTTTATTAGCCTTTTGTATTGCAATGTAGAACATGCCAATTAAAATAGTTGCATAGGCTCCATAGAAGGCTAAATGGCCATGTGCACTTGTAAACTGTGTGCCATGAGTATAGATGTTTACTTGCGGTAAGGTATGAAAGAACCCCCAAACACCAGCCCCCAAGAAGTTACCAAAGGCATTAGTAAAAAACCATGTTAAAGCAGGTACATTTGTGACCGAACTACCTTTACCTTCAGCTTTTGCTATACCTTGTTGCTTACCCCAATCATAGGTAACATGAACGAACATTGCTACTAGTGGCAAGGGTTTAAGGGCACTAAATAAAGCCCCAATTTCCCACCAGTATTCGGGAGTGCCTATCCAAAAGTAATGATGCCCCAGGCCTAGAATACCTGAACCAAATAACATTGCTACTTCTATCCATAACCACATTTCAACAACATGTCTGCTAGCTCCAATTATTCTAATTAAGCCAAAGGCAGCTAAAGAAGCGACAAATACTTCCCAAGTAGCTTCAACCCATAAATGAATTATCCACCACCACCAGTATTGATCCATAGAAATATTATCAGTAAAGCCCATGCCAGCTAAGTATAATCCTGCAAGAGCGATTAAGTCGGCGATAAGAACAGTAATGATTCCCGTTCTCTTGCCTTTAATAGCAGTAAAAAATACATTAGCTAAGAAGCCTAAAACAACTATAACTATGCCAATGTCAGCCCACCTTGGTGCTTCAATGTATTCTCTACCTTCGTGAATAAACCAAATAGCCACATTTAGACCAAGGAATTCAGATGTAGCATTACCGACTTGAATAA
>DBOE01000002.1:2374-2764 GCA_002299585.1 Hydrogenovibrio sp. UBA654
GTAGCATTACCGACTTGAATAAATATATAAACTAATAT
This sequence comes from Hydrogenovibrio sp. UBA654, assembly GCA_002299585.1. Classification (GTDB taxonomy): domain Bacteria; phylum Pseudomonadota; class Gammaproteobacteria; order Thiomicrospirales; family Thiomicrospiraceae; genus Hydrogenovibrio. The sequence continues at coordinate 2,413 of DBOE01000002.1, forward strand.
TACTATAGTAATAGCAAAAGTTAAAATTGCAAATAGTATTTTGCCTATACCTATACCAACAGTTTCAATTCCTGTTTCTTCTGGTAGTAGCCAATAAACAGAGCCTATCATGGCATATAGCATCCATATAATTAAGGCATTAATATGCACCATTCTGGCGACAGAAAAATCAAATATCTCAAATAAAAATGATGGGTACAAGTATTGAGCAGCTGCTATTAAGCCCATTAATAATTGAGCTCCAAATAATATGACCGCTACAATAAAATACCAATTGGCCAGTCGTTGAGATTCATATAGTTTAGTTTGCATTAGAACACCTCCCGTATTCTATGTTTTTTCTTTTTTTTTT
>DBOE01000002.1:3084-3317 GCA_002299585.1 Hydrogenovibrio sp. UBA654
CTATGTTTTTTCTTTTTTTTTTATATAATTTTAGTAAGCTCTTTTCTCTCTAAGGGTTAAATTTTGTTTAGCGAAGTTTCTTGGGAAACCATTGGTATCAATGGAACTCATATGTTTTAAAAAAGCGACTAAAGCTATAGCTTCTTGTTCGGTAATACCAAGATTGGGCATTTTTCTAACATGGGTTGGATATTTAGAAGGGTGCATCAAGAACTCAGCCATTGCTTCTTCTT
>DBOE01000002.1:3640-4833 GCA_002299585.1 Hydrogenovibrio sp. UBA654
AACTCAGCCATTGCTTCTTCTTTAGTGTTTTTCATGGTCATAGGTTGATAAAGACCCTTATCTCCCCATGCGGGGTCTAACCAAGATTTTGTTAAATCAGGAGCATAATAAGCTCCATTACCAAGTAGAGTATGGCAATTCATACAGTTTTTAGCTTGTGAGGCGAGTTTGCCTAAATGTAATAAATCGGCAGCTTCTTTTGGAGACCAGTCATCTCGACCAAAGAACTTCTCTTTATCACCAATTATAGGCACCTCATGACCTCTTTTTTTACTCATTTTATAATCAATGTTATAATTGATTACTGTAGCAGCAGGAACTCTTTTAGTAATTCCATTTTTTAAATCTTCATCGGTTCCTATACTGATTTGGCTTATTGAATCGAATGTAAGCCAGATTAAAAGAACAACAGAAACCCCAGTTACCCAAGCCGCTGATCTTTGCCAAAAAAATAATATCAGTCCATACTGAAATGGTCCTCTTAGACATAATGCACCTCCTAAAGTGTTTGACTTTGCTTACTTATTAAGCGTCCTTGTTAGTGTTCATACCTTTCTTCTGAGCGAAGGTTTAAATAGTACCAAAAGTGCGGTAAAATCAGATACCCTACCATTGCGAGCATTAGAACTTTAATAGTAAATGGATCACTACCTAGGGCATCGGCAACGAAATATAGACAATAGACCTGTAGTGACCAGAAAAAATATGCAAATGGCATAAATCTACTTTTTAGAAGTTCCATTTTTACTAGAGTGTAAATAGCTACAAAGAACAACCCAAATATAAGAAGCAAAGCAGAAAATACAAAAATAGGAAGAAATTGATCCAACGGGATCTCAGGAAGATTTAAATGAACTGCATTTTCGAGTGGCTTCATGATTTTCACCTTTTAAGTACACCTTAATTATTATAAATAATAGAAATTAATATATTGATGCACATCAATTTTTATCTACTTAGAGGCTTAAAATTGGCAAATTTATGAGGTATTTCTTTTTGTATACAAATAAACTTGCTGAATAAGTAAATACTTATGTAAATTCTGCAAAAAGATATTTATACATTATCAGAACAAAGGTGGGTATGCCAAGTTGAAGGAGGCAGGTGTTTTATCTGGTTCAGAAATTAGCTCAGGAGCTTCTGCTTCTGATTAAGTCAGTTTTATTTAAAACTGTTATTAATATGTTGATTAA
>DBOE01000002.1:5137-5560 GCA_002299585.1 Hydrogenovibrio sp. UBA654
TGTTATTAATATGTTGATTAAATTCTTCAGCATTTTTAAAACCAACAACTCGTTGGTTTTTTATTTCTTTACCATTTTTGAAAAATAAAATAGCAGGTGGTCCGATAATTTCTAGTTGTTTCATTAGTGCTTTGTCTATGGCATCATTATCAGTTACATCGGCTTTTATTAGGCTTACTTTGGTTAAGTTTTTATGCACGCTTGGGTCATTAAAGGTAAATTTTTCCATTTCTTTACAGCTAATACACCAGTCAGCGTAGAAATCTAGCATTACCAACTCATTGTTGTCTATGATTTTATTAACATCTTCAATTGATTTAACCATCTGGAAAGGTAGCTTTTCATTATTTACCGAGGATTGTTTCCCCCCCCCTTGCAATACTTTTAATGGTTGCAATAAATCTTTACTGCCAGCAGACATTC
>DBOE01000002.1:5874-6032 GCA_002299585.1 Hydrogenovibrio sp. UBA654
CTTTACTGCCAGCAGACATTCCTATGGCAATAATTAATCCATAAATAAATAGAATTAAACCAATTGATTTGCCTAGTTTTGCCCAACCTGTTTTACCTTCGCTATTATTAAATGCACCTAGATAAACCGCTGAACCAACCAGTAGGGCAGACCAAAGA
>DBOE01000009.1 GCA_002299585.1 Hydrogenovibrio sp. UBA654
GTGAGCTTTTTACCCTAAATTTATTTCTGGGCTTTCTACACTACTGCACTTTAACGCTTAACATCACCGGCAAAATAAAGTGTAGCGAGGAACGAGCGTAGCTTTATTTTGTCCGAGTGCATGTTTTTGTTAGGCTCGTTTATGACCATAGACTTTTAACCCCCAAGACTTTAATATACCTACACCCTCTTGAGATTTGTCTTTTACTATTAATTTCCATATGCCCTTGGAATTTTCTTCCAAGTATCTAAAACTTCCAAAACGCCAATTGTTATAACGAAAATACCCTTCAAATAACTGACTATGTTGCTCCGCTAACACGCTTTTTGTTCCCGATGGAGAAATTAAAACTATCTCTAAATCACCTAACCGAGGATGTTCAGGAGCATTAAAAAACACATCAATAAATTCTATAATTATGTTTTCTTCAACATCTATTTGCACTGATATCCCTGTTTGGTCGTTGTCGGGGATGTCTAAATTTATCTCGCTCTCTTTTTTTATAATTATTTCGCTAGAATAATTTACCCAACTTTCAGCAAGTTCAATCGCTTTATCTGCATCAACTATTCCAAATCCATAATAATGATTAATATCTAGCCCTACTCCATTTTTTGTCCAGTCATAATGGTTTTCATCAATAACCATGGAAGATTTTGCTAAAATTGATTTGACATCGCGCCACCCTAAGTTTGGATTTGCTTCCAGCACTAAAGCAACTACACCTGACACCATCGGGGCGGAAGCGGAAGTGCCACTAAAATTATTCGTGTAATTATTATCATCATAATCCTCTGGAAACGATTCCGGGTTATATCCTTTTTTGCCAGAAACATCTGTTGTTGTTATCCCCATAGTACCGACGGCACCTTTTGAAGGAGCGCATACTACTAAGGTAGCCCCTATCTCAGAATAATTTGCTTTTATTCCGTATTCATCCACAGCGCATACAGGTATTGTAAAACGATTATTCACTAGACCACTATAGTTAACATTGTCCGTGGGTAGATCATTTTCTTCTGCCGCACCATTTCCAGAAGAAAAAACATAAACAATCCCTCTGCCGTTTCTACCTGTTGTCACGCCTTCTTTTAGTGCGGATTTAATTAGTGAGCGTAGTCGTAGTGGTTCTCCCCATGAGTTAAAATCTCCCCAGCTATTATTAGACACCCATACATCTTCTTTTTTCCTTACTAAAGCATCAGCCAGGTTACTTATTGCAGGTGCTTTTAGTGCATTAAATCCAATTATTTTTGATTGTGGTGCGATACCAATAATGCCAATACCATTGCCTTCTTCAGCAGCAATAATTCCAGCACATGCTGTGCCATGGTCAGCATCACTAAAATCAAATTCATCTGATAAATAGCTATAATTCCCAACTCCTATATTATTTATTAAGTCCTCGTGGTATATATCTATGCCATTATCCAGTAGGGCTACTAAAACATTTCTGCCTTTATAAAGCTGGTTCGTCAGATTGATATGACTTCTCGTTCCATATGAGTTGAATCCATTTAAATACCATTGCTCTCCTTTAATTGGATCTTCTATATATCTAGGGTTTTTATCATTATTACACCCACTAATGAAAAATAAGGAAGCTATCGCTAAAAATAATTTCCGCATGTTTAGTTATCATCCCTGACTAGGTACATCCAATCAGGATAAGATGCTTTAACTTTAGACTCTTTATAGATATTATTCGCTTTTTGTAATGAATCGTTGTTTTCTCCCTTTATTTTAAATAAATAAGCTGTGTTTCCAGCTTTTAATTTACCAACCAATGCTAAGTTGTGCTCCGCCATAAATATTTGCAACTCATCCTCAGTTATTTTATGGGAAAAAACTATAATAATTCTGCCAGTTAATACCTGTTTCGTGGCTTTTGGGTTGGGAGATTCTGAATATATGGATGATTCATGTTTGGTACTATAACCATGCACCCATAAATTGATTTTTATTTCTTCATCATACCAAAACAGCGCTTCCTCTCCACTAATTGCTTTTAAAGGCAAAAACATAAAAAACCATGCTGCAAGTAAATATTTCATCATCCTATTCACCTTAGTTCACTGCGTGGTAGTTAGTGGTTTGAATATCCTGATTTGTTGTAACGCTCATATTTGACATAGGAACTTCATACATCGGGCTAATCTTGGTAAAAGATTTGTCTGTTAAAAAGATTAATCCTTTCGATGTGCCACCAACGCTCAAGGCGAATATAAAACTATTTTCAGTATAGCCCACTGAATCAATTCTGTATTCATCTTCAAGGGCTGGTAATGATAGGTGGTATTTTGTAAGTTTATTTGTTGAAGTGTCGTATTTTGCAACATTTTTTGTATTGCCAGAGAAAACAAAAATATTTTTCCCGACAACCACAGCATATGAAATATTTTCAAAAGGAATTACTGCCCATTCTATAAGCTTTTCATTTTCTACTTTGTATATAGCATTTTTCTTGAATTTAGTGCTTATTCGTCGATTTCTGTCACTGGCAAAATCCCAACTTCTGTGTGTTGAAATAGTATAATGATCTTTATCTACAAAAACACCAATAGAATTGCCAGGCATAGAGAGATGAACGCCATTCACATTATTTGTCATTTTTCGTTCAATGATTTTTTCTCTAAAGCCATTATTTAAATCCATTATCCCAACTGCTCCAATCACAAATTCAGCATACAATTTCCCTTCAAATACTCCTCCATAACTTGCGTTTTGCGCATATGATTTAACTACTTTTTTTCTATCTAAATCGAACAAATGGATGTATTCAAAGGTTTTCCACAATCTTCCAGCTTTATAATCTTCAACCACCTCTTCTGGAAACCTTTCAGGACTTTCGAAAACTATCTTTTTATCTATTATAGCCCTTGGTGGAACATACCCTGATTTTTTATCTATTCGCGCAGTATGTATCAGCATGGTTGATAATAAAACACCATTCTCATACAATCCTAATTGCCCATTAACCCCGTCGCTTATTTCATAGTCTTTTACCTTGCCATTATTCAGATCAAAAATTGTAACGCCTCCCTTATCTCGCTTTACGCCTTTATATCCGTAGGGTGAAACAACAATATTTCTTTTGCAGTCAAAAAATGCAGCTTTGTTGCTCCAATTGTCAAACGTTTTCAATAAATGAAAATTTGTCATGTTGTTTTCATGTTCAAACAGGTATATTTTCCTTCTATCTGACACTACAAATGTAGCATCACAATCTTTTACACTTAACTTTTCATTAGTATTTTGCACGCAACCAAATAACGTCGTTGCACCAAAAATAATAAAAACTATTGATATTAGGTTGTCCATGCTTTCTCCTTAATAAAAACCCTTGCTTTCTCTAATCAGAGAAAGCAAGGGCATCTACTATGTTAAATTGATGAAGAATCGAACATTC
>DBOE01000025.1:0-4050 GCA_002299585.1 Hydrogenovibrio sp. UBA654
TTTTATTTTACTTACGCCAAAAACGTATTTGGTTAGCTTATTCTGACACTGAAAAAACATTAATCATTGCAGGAAAAGATACTAGAGATTTACCTGAAACCCAAAAAGAATTTGAACAAATTGCTAACTTAATAAAACATAAAATAATAGTAGAAGTAAAAACATGACAACATTAAATAATATTTATAAAGAAGAAAAATCAAATCCTTTTTCTATTAAAGAAATAGTTTGGATTTTATTTGTTTTAGGAGGCAGTCTTTTTGCTTGGTTACAACTAGGACATTTAAAAGATGTTTATGAAATAGGTATCCTCATCGCTAGTGCTATCTCATTAATTTGGTTAGGTCGATACTGGAAAAGTGTCAAGATGCTAAGTTATTGGGTTGCTTTTTTATCTTTATTAGCTATTTGGGAATATGTTAATTACGGTAATCAAATATCTGCAAATGAACAATCATTTCTTCTTAAATTTTTAATTTCTAGCCAATCCGCTATTATGTGGATGAGTGCATTATATGTACTGGCAACCGTTACCTATTTTGTTTATATTTTTTCAAACACTAATTATATTGGTAAGCTTGCAACTGTTTTAACCTGGGCGGCTAGCATTTTTGGTTTTGTTGGTCTAATGGTAAGATGGCGCGAGTCTTACATCATTAACTTTGACTATGGTCATATTCCAGTAAGCAGTCTTTACGAAGTATTTATTCTTTTTGCTGTCATAACCGCATTAATGTACCTTTATTATGAAGAAAAATCTAAAACGAGAGCGTTAGGTGGTTTTGTAATGTTAATAGTCAGCGTCTCAGTAGCCTTTCTACTTTGGTATACATTTGATAGAGAAGCCCATGTTATACAACCCCTAGTACCTGCTTTAAAAAGCTATTGGATGAAAATACATGTCCCTGCTAACTTTGTAGGCTATGGCGGCTTTGCAATCGCGTCAATGATTGGCATGGCATTTTTAATTAGAGAGAAGGTTTTTCAAAGATATCCAGAATCTCTCTTTATTAAAAAAATGCCTTTACCTGAAATAATGGATGATTTAATGTACAAAACCATCGCAATTGGTTTTGCATTTTTTACCATTGCTACCGTACTCGGCGCCATGTGGGCTGCTGAAGCTTGGGGTGGCTACTGGTCATGGGATCCAAAAGAAACCTGGGCATTAATTGTTTGGCTAAATTATGCTGCTTGGTTACATCTACGTACCTCAAAAGGTTGGCGTGGTGCACCGATGGCATGGTGGGCACTTATTGGTTTACTTATTACCACCTTTGCCTTTTTAGGTGTTAATATGTTCTTATCAGGATTACATTCTTACGGAGAATTATAATGTTTCAAGATTCTAAACTAACAATTGTTGGTATTTTATTTAGTTTTTTAGCGATAACTAGCCAAATTCAAGCTAATGATAACTTTGATTTTATTGAAGGAATTCATTACAAAAAACTTGATAAAACCGTTGATATATCGCCTTATAAAAAACAAGTAACTGAAATTTTCTTTTATGGCTGTCCGCACTGCTATTACCTAGAACCCAGTTTGCATAAATGGTTAAAAACCAAACCAAAAGATGTAAACTTTATCCAAATGCCCGCTGTACTTAACAGTCCAAACTGGATTTTCATGGCTAGAGTTTACTACACCGCTGTTGCATTAGGCATCGAAAAAAAATTTCATCCCGCCTATTTCAAAGCGATTCAAGGTGATAAACAACAAATATTTACCCTCGATGAATTAGCTTATTTTGTTAAAGATATGGGCGTTACATCAAAAGAATACAAACAAATGTTTAAAAGCTTTCAAGTCGCACAAATGGTACAAAAAGCTAAAGCAAAAACAGATATTTTTAAAGCAGAAGGTGTCCCTGCTGTTGTTATAAATGGTAAGTACCTAACCGACGTTACGATGGCAACCAGCCGTAAAAAATTATGGGAACTCGTTAATTATTTAAGTAATAAATGAGACCTTTGCATAAATAGGTGCACAAATAATAATGAAAGCATCACAACTATTCATCCAATGTTTAGAAAATGAACAAGTTGAATATATTTTTGGTATTCCTGGTGAAGAAAATTTAGATGTAATGGATGCTTTACTAGACTCTAAAATTAAATTCATTACCTGCCGACATGAACAGGGTGCTGCTTTTATGGCAGATGTTTATGGACGATTAACAGGAAAAGCAGGGGTTTGTTTAGCAACACTTGGTCCTGGAGCAACCAATCTGATTACGGGCGTAGCAGATGCCAATATGGATAATTCTCCCGTAGTTGCCATAGCAGGTCAAGCTGCCACCCATCGTATGCATAAAGAATCTCATCAAGTACTTGACTTAGTTAGTATTTTTAAACCTATCTCCAAATATGCAATTCAAATTCTTGAACCCGAAACAATTCCAGAAATAGTCAGAAAAGCTTTTAAGCTCGCTCAGTCAGAAAAACCAGGTGCATCTTTTATTGATTTTCCCGAAAATATTGCCGAAATGATTATTCAAAAAAAACCGTTAAGAGTTAATACAACTCCTTTAACCCTAGCGGATTCAAAATTAATGGAACAAACAGCTAAACTGATTAAAAATGCTAAGAAGCCATTGATTTTAGTTGGAAACGGTGCAGTAAGAGCAAAAGCCTCTAAAAACATTATTCAATTTGCAGAACATACTAAAATCCCAATCGTCAATACCTTCATGGCAAAAGGAATCGTAGCACACTATAAAAATCCACTATCAATGGGAACCGTTGGCTTACAAAAAGGTGATTATGAAAATGGTGGATTTGCGAATGCAGACTTAGTTTTATGTGTCGGCTTTGATATGGTTGAATACCACCCTAATCTTTGGAATCCTAACCAACAACATCTCATTATTCATGTTGATACTAAATCTGCTGAAGTAGATTCAAGCTACGTACCAGAAGTTGAACTGATTGGTAATATTGGACGTAATCTAACTGCGTTATCTCAATACTTAGAAACCAAACAAAATTATCCTGATATTTTTCCAATCCGCAGTGCGATGATTGATGAAATGAATAAACATGCAAATAGTGATAGCTTTCCAATTAAACCACAAAAAATTATTTGGGATTTACGTACCGCAATGGCAGACGAAGATATTGCTATTAGTGATGTAGGCGCCCATAAAATGTGGATGGCACGTTTATTTAAATGTGAGCAACCTAATACCTGCATTATTTCAAATGGTTTCGCTAGCATGGGAATCGCTGTACCAGGTGCAATCGGTGCAAAACTTGCTTTTCCAAATAAAGCGGTTATTGCCGTTACGGGTGATGCTGGATTTTTAATGAATTCACAGGAGATTGAAACCGCTTTACGCAACAATACTCCTTTTGTGATTTTGATTTGGAACGATAGTCAATACGGCTTAATTAATTGGAAACAACAAAAAACCTACGGACGTTCATCACATATAGATTTTAAAAATCCTGATTTTGTAAAATATGCAGAATCATTTGGTGCAATAGGCGTTAGAATTGAAAAAACTAGCGATTTACTGTCAGAATTAAAAAAAGCTATTCAACGAAATACCGTCACTATAATAGATTGTCCCGTTGATTATTCTGAAAACAATCGATTAACAGAACTACTTGGAAAAGTTCTATCTGAAACAGGAGAAAGTGAATGATTTATGTTAAACGCGAAAATAATAAAATTATAAATATAAATTTAGAAGAAACTGAAGGCTTTGAAAAAGAATCTATTTTTGATTCTGATGTAAAACTTTTTTTACAAGATAGTAACAATGAAGTTGTTAAAGAAATTATCTTAAAGCTTGATCTAGGTATGGCACGAATCACTGAAGATTTAATTGATACATTAATTCAAAAAAAAATATTATTGTTTACAGATTTACCTGAACCCGTACAAAATAAACTAAATTTAAAAAAAATACTAAGAGAACATTTAAATCCAACAGAAAATATTTACGAAGATGAAGAATTAAAACTTTAAGGAGACACTTAATAACCGCGATTAGAATTTTACTGAGAAAAAATGTGCGTCAAGTTTCGTTAAATGCGTCGTAAT
>DBOE01000025.1:4343-4466 GCA_002299585.1 Hydrogenovibrio sp. UBA654
GATTAGAATTTTACTGAGAAAAAATGTGCGTCAAGTTTCGTTAAATGCGTCGTAATACCCCAGGGCACCTTCTCTTAGCTTCGCTAATTCACCTTGTAGCTGGCTATTGCGTCGAATTTTACG
>DBOE01000023.1 GCA_002299585.1 Hydrogenovibrio sp. UBA654
TTGCTGGCCCTGGGCACCATTTATATTTTCTATATATGTTTTTTAAAAAATGAATCAAAACCTCACGTAAATATGTTTTAATCTAAAACAAAATTATAAGGATAATAAATATGTATGAACAAAAATACGCTGGTTTTTGGATTAGAGTAGGGGCTGCAATAATAGATAGCATCTTATTATTTATAATAATAATCCCAATTCTTTATTTTATTTATGGAGGTGAGGTTTGGTTAGGCGAAGAGCTTTTCTTAGGTTTTTGGGATCTATTGTTTAACTATATATTACCCGCGATTGTAGTAATAGTTTTTTGGGTTTACAAATCAGCTACCCCAGGCAAAATGTTAACAGGGATAGTTATCGTTGATGCAAATACAGGAGAAAAACCTTCTACAGGGCAATTTATTGGTAGGTATCTTGGGTATTATTTATCAGTTATTCCACTTCTACTTGGGATAATATGGGTAGTTTTTGACAAAAGAAAACAAGGCTGGCATGACAAGCTAGCAGGAACCGTGGTAATAAAAAATACCCCAGACTCCTGAAGATAGAAGCATAAAGTAATCATACTTAATCAGAGACTCTTTTAGAGCTTCCATAAGTAGACACTGAAAAACCGCCTGAATCAGGTTGGGGTGGGGTTTTTGCCTTAACAATGAAGTGAATATGACAAAAAACAGAACCATTAGCTTAATTATTATCGGTGATGAAATTCTCTCAGGAAAGCGACAGGATAAGCACTTACAACAAGCAATTAGTTTATTAAAGCCCATAGGGTTGTCTGTTGATCTTGTGAGCATGGTCAGCGACAACGCAGATCTTTTGGTAGAGACATTAAAACAATCTTTTCAACAAGGTAACATTACGTTTTGTTTTGGTGGCATTGGCTCAACACCAGATGACCGTACACGACAAAGTGCGGCAAAGGCACTTGGTTTATCGGTTAAGCGTCACGCTAAAGCTGCTAAAGAAATTATAAATCAACTAGGTGACAAAGCTTATCCTTTACCAATTACCATGTCTGATTACCCTGATGGTGCGGATATGATCCCTAACTTTTATAATAATATCCCTGGTTTTTCAATTAATGAACATTATTTTATGCCTGGCTTCCCTATTATGGCTAAAGATATGATGGAGTGGGTATTGCAGACTTATTATCAAGATTTAAGCCGTCCAACCAGTATTGAGAGGGCGATTCGAATTGTTGATGGCAAAGAGTCCGAGTGGGTAATTTTTATGCGAGAGTTTGAACAACAATATCCAATATTGCGTATTTTTAGTTTACCTACAATTACTGAAAACGATGGGCGTAATGTAGAGTTAGGTGTAGAAGGAATTGAACCTGTAGTTCATGACGGTTTTGCAGATATTCTTGCACATGCTAAAAAATTAAAGGCTAATTTTGCAGAAATTTGATGTTGTTGTTTTAGGGGCAGGTGCATCAGGATTAATGTGTGCGGCACAAGCTGGTTATCGTGGTTTAAAGGTTTTGGTGATTGATCATGCCCCTAAAATGGCAAGGAAAATTCGTATCTCTGGCGGTGGAAAAGCTAACTTCACTAATATAACGGTCTCTGCTGATAATTTTATTTGTCGTAATCCACATTTTGTAAAAAGTGCCTTAGCGCAATATTCTTCCCAAGATTTTATTGATTTGGTTGAGCGACATGGTTTGGAATATGAACAGAGAGAACAAGGTAAGTTATTTTGTCAAAATAGTGCCAGTGATTTAATTCAAATATTGCGAACAGAGTGTAATTGGGCAGGTTGTTATTTCTGGTTAAATACAACTTTTCAAGCAGTCATTTTTGAAAATAAACAATACCAGCTTAGTACTTCAAGGGGATTGGTTTTAGCCGAGAACTTGGTGGTTGCGACGGGAGGCTTATCCTTTCCAAAACTAAAATCCACCAATGTAGGTTATAGCCTCGCAAAACAATTTGGATTACCTGTTGTGCCAGCCTCAGCAGGCTTAGTGCCATTAAATTTTAAAGATAAATATTTAGCCCTTTGTCAGCATTTGTCAGGGATTGCGTTAAATGTGAAGGTCTCGGTTGTGAACAAGCCCGAACCTAGTTTTACAGAAGCCATGTTGTTTACTCATCAAGGCTTGAGTGGGCCAGCCATTTTACAAATATCAAACTATTGGCAACTGGGTGAAGGGCTTGAAATTAACCTCTTACCTCAGTTGAATGTTGAGGCTGAATTACTTCAGTTAAAAGCACAAAATAGCCCTTTAAGCCGATGGTTAAAAGAACAGTTTCCTAAAAATTTCTATCAAAGTTGGTTAGAGCTTTATCCAATGGAAGCTAGCTTAGCAAATGTTTCGCATGAAACCGTTAAGCAATATGCAAAGAAGTTAACCCAGTGGCAACTTTATCCATCAGCCAAAGCAGGATATGATAAAGCAGAGGTAACGCTTGGGGGTGTTGATACAGATCATTTACAATCAAAAGACGGACAAGTTAAAAACCAAAAAGGTCTGTACTTTATTGGAGAAGTCGTTGATGTAACTGGTCACCTAGGTGGGTATAATTTCCAGTGGGCATGGTCATCTGCCTACACTTGCGGTACACATATACAGGGTAAAAAATGAACTTATTAAATTTAGACGAAAACACCAGAGAAGCCTTTTCTAAAATGGTACAAACTTTAATTCAAAAACATAAAATTCAGCCTGTTGATATTTTTATGAATGTGTTAGAAAGCCAAGAAGCACCTGAAATGAACTACTGGATGACAAAAGTACTCGTGCAAGAACATTTTGTTTCAGCACAAAAAGAAATTGCTAAAGATGAAGCGGATGAAAGTGTTAAACCACTACAAGCCGCATGCTTGTTGCAAAATGTCGGCATGGTTGCCGCTCTGTTAGAGCTAAATGCCTTTACAGGCGGAATGGCAGACAAAGATTTTCAATTAGCCGCACGTATCTCCTCAAAACACGAAGATGAAGCATTAATGGGGTTATTAATGCGTTACGCACAAGAACTCGGTAACCTTGAAATCATGATGAAAGCACTACAAAACTCCCCGATTCAATAAAAAATCACCAAGGGGGCTAGATTATTTTCTTTTTTGTAACAGCTTTTGGGTAAACCAGTAAGAAAGCCATAAGGCAGGGGTTATAATTACAAAGCTATAGAGCATAGCTAATAAACTAGTTAGCATGTTTTCGCCTTGAAAATTTACAACTACTCCAGCCACTAGGGTAATAATTACACTATTATGAATTGCTCTTTTTAGTTCTTTTGGCACTTAATCAGAGCCTCCTTAAGGTTTCATACCTATTTTTAATGGGTTATTTGCGGATAATTCCCATTCTTGCATGGAAGCATCATAAAGTTTTATGTTTTTAAAACCTTTGCTTTTTAATAGAGTGAATACTCTGGAGGCTCTATGCCCAGAGTTACAGTAGGCAATTATTTGTTTGTTTTTATCGGTTATTTTTAGGGAGTTTAAAAAAATAGTTATTTTTTGATCATTTTTTTGGCGAAAACCATTTTTAATATCAACAGCAACCTCCCACGGAAAAAATATGGCAGTTGGAATATGCCCTGTTTGTCGGGTTTTATTTTTAGGGTTGCCAAAATATTCTGCTTTGCTTCTAGTGTCTAATAAAATAGTGTTTTTATCATTAATTGACGCAAAAACCTCTTCTTTATTAGCAGTATATTTATCGGTAAAATCAGCTTTGTTTATTTTGTAGTTAGTTTTTTTATAGTTAGTTTTTTCTTGTGTTACTGGGTAGCTTGCTAAAACCCATGAAATTAGACCTCCATCAAGCATAGATACTTTTGGGTGGTTTAGCTTCATTAGTTCCCAATATAAGCGACTAGAATTAAGATTACCCATGTTGTCGTATATAACTAGGTGATCTTGTTGATTGATTCCTAATTGCGAAAGAATTTTTTGCATATGTTTTGTACCACCACTCAGGGCAAGACCATCTTGTGGTTTTATTAACCATTGGTAATTTACATAAATAGCATTTGGCAGGTGAAATTGTTGATATTGAGCTTGATCACTTAAGTCAATTAATACTACTTTTGCTAGATTTTCTTTTAGCCACTGTGGAGAAACAAGTGTAGGTGATTTGGCTAATACTAGCGTTGAGTTTATTATAATTATGCTGAAAATAGCTACTATTAGTTTCATAATTTAATCCTTAATTAGACTTTTTAAACATTGTAAATACTGTTGTTCATCTGGTTCAAGTTGGTTTTTTTGGGCAATCCATAGAGATTCAGCAAGGCAGTCCATCATGGCATGTTCAGTTTTTGTGATGCTTTTAAGTTGTTCGCCTAATTGTTGGTAGATAGTCTGAATGCCAGCAGGTCTATCAAGAGAAACTTGTTCTTGTAAACCTAGGTGCATTCCCATGTGTAAAAAAGGGTTAGTTTCGCCCATTTCGGGCAAGTATTCGTTGCCTAAACGATGCTGGTTATCTAACATAGCATGATATTCTGGGTGCATATCTATAACCCTAGCAATCATCTCTTCTATGGCTTCAAGTGGTTGGTTATTTTTTGCTTTTTGCCAAACATCTACATATACTTGGCGTAATTTATCTCTTTCGGAGCTATAAAACATAAATTTTATTTACCTTTACTTTATTTATTTTTAATTTTTGGTGGTAAACTATTTATATTATATGAGGAGAAAGTTGAAAAATGAATTTATATAAATATATTCTTATGTTTATTTTTTCTATGCAAGTCGTTAATGCTGGTGATTTAGATAAAGAAAAACTACATACTACTTTAATAACCACAGCAATTCATTTTGATGTATTTAATCAAAAATGTCGTGGGGTTAGTTTGGCAAAAAAAATAGCCAAGGTAAATCGTTTATTTTTAAGTAAATATGACTTTACGGTAAATAATTATATTGAAACCTATTTAAGCCAAGACCCTAGAGTGGCAAAAAGCCAATTAAGAAAACAAATGTTAAATAAAATCATTGAAACAGGCGGTTGTAAGCAATTAAGGCAAAAAAGAGCTGGTAAAAAGTTTAAAAAAGATTATAGAAAATATTTTAAGCAGGTTGAACAATCGTCGTGGATACCAAAAGTAACTAGGACAAGATGAAAATATTAATTTCACCTGATTCCTTTAAAGAAAGCCTAGGAGCAGAAGAATTTTGTCAAGTTGCCAGTCAAGCAATTAAATCTATCTCTCCAGAGATAGAAATAACCCAAATGCCTATGTCAGATGGTGGTGAAGGCATGGTTGATTCTTTGCTAATCCTACCAAATTCAAAAAAAATTAACCTATCTTCAACCAACCCGATTGGTAAACCGATTAATTGTTATTACAATTATATAGAAACTACTAAAACAGCTATTATTGAAATGGCATCGGCTTCGGGATTAATGTTGCTTAATGACTTTGAAAAGAATGCCTTGCAAACTAGTACAATTGGTACAGGTAAGATAATTCAGCACGCTCTAAATAAAGGGGCAAAAAAGTTAATTATTGGATTAGGAGGTAGTGCAACTACTGATGCAGGGATTGGTTGTTTAGCCAAATTAGGATTTAAGTTTTTAAATGCCCAAGGTAAATCGGTATCTCTTGATGGAGCTGGTCTTAAAAGTATACATAAAATAATTATGCCAGAGACTGATTATTCAGAGTTTGATATTCAAGTTGCTAGTGATGTTAATAACCTGCTTTATGGGCGGCAAGGATCAGCCTATATTTTTGCTCCACAAAAGGGAGCTAGTGGAGCAGAGGTAAGGCAGTTAGATGATGGGTTAAAGAACTTCGCAACAGTAGTAAAAAGAGATTTAGGCATAGACCTGGCAGAAGTAGTAGGAGCAGGAGCGGGGGGAGGAATGGGAGCTGGTTTATTGTTAATGGGCGCGAAGTCAAAATCTGGTTTTAAAATAATTAGTGATTTAATAGGTTTTGAGAAGTTATTTAAAAAGTATCAATTTGATTTAGTGATAACAGGGGAGGGCAAGTTAGACCAGCAGAGTTTAAATGGAAAAGTTCCAATAGAAGTTGCAAAGATAGCCAAAAGGCATAAAGTGGCAACGCTAGGTGTTTTTGGCATGATAGATATGGAAAATAAACTAGCATATGAACATGGTTTCGATGCGATATTTAGCATAACCAATCAACCAATAACTCTTAAACAAAGTCAAAAACAAGCTAAAGAGTTACTTTATAAGCAAGTGCAAAATTTAATTAGGTTTAAATACCATAGTATTTAGGGGCGATGAGCCTGTCCCACATTCTGTGTAAACGCCCTTTTTTCTAAACGAAATCTTTCGGGAGTTCTTCATGGAGAATCATAAACTGATTCATCGCAGAATTAAAGTCCCTAATTGGTAATGTCCATTTTTTATACGTCGACTCAATAGCCAAAAAGATAATTTTGTAAGCCGACATATAATGCCCAAATATCTTTCTATTGCGAGTCGATTTTCGAATCACTGAATTAAGTTATTCAAACTTGCATCATATTCTAACATGATTTTTAATTAACTCTATGTTGATTAATTTGTTTACAAAGTTGAGGGATGGCTTTGATAAATCTTGCGGTGGGACGTTGGTATAGTGAGTTTTTTATTTTTATTATATGCTTGTTTTTAACTGCTGAAATAGTGGGGTATTGTTGCCAGTTTTTTTGCCATTGGCTTTGTTTTTGTTGGTTGCCGCCTAGTATTATTAAATCTGGATTTTGTTTTATTACGGCTTCAGTGCTGACTTGTGGGGCTAGTATGTTTATTTGTTCAAAGAGGTTAGTTGCCCCACATAGTTGTATGGCTTGGCTGATAAATTGGTTTTTGCCAACTGTGTAGAGTGGTTTGTCCCATATTTGGTAGAAAACTGTTGGTTTGCTGGTAGTGGTTTGATATTGTTGTTTGGTGGTTGTTAGTATTTGTTGTAGTTGTTGAGCTATTTTGTTGGCGGTTATTTGTTGGTTAGTTTTTTTGCCGATTTGTTGGATTTGTGATGGGATGTCGCTTAGTTGTTTTATTTCTGTTTGCCAAACATTAAAGCCTAGTTTTTTTAGTCGTTGTATGTCTTGTGGTGTGTTACCTGATTTCCAAGCTATGATTAGGCTGGGTTTTAGTTTTATTATCTGTTCGATATGTATTTGGTTGTAGTCGCCGACTATGGGTAATTTGTTGGCTATTTTTGGGTAGTCTGAGTAGTTTACGGTTGCTACTAATAAATTACCTGCTCCTGCGGAATATACCATTTCGGTTAGGTGAGGGGCTAGGGTTATTAGGCGTGGTTTGGTTTTTTTGTTAATGTTGTTAATGTTTTCGGCTTGGATAATGGCTGTATAAAATAGCAATAGGGGTGTTAGTAGGGATAGTAGTAGGTTAGTTTGTGGGAGGAGAGTGGTTTTCATAGGTTAAAAATCTATGCCTTTTTGTGCTTGTATACCAGCTTTGTAGGCGTGTTTTAGGTCTTTTATTTCTGATACTGTATCGGATATATCTTTTAGTTCTGCTATGGCTGAACGACCAGTTATGATTATATGTTGTTTTTTGGGTTTATTTTTTAGGTTGTTTAGAACTGTTTTTTTATCGAGATATTGATAGCTTAATAAATAGGTTAGTTCGTCTAGAATAACTAGGTCGTAGCTATCATCAGTGAGCATTTTTTCGGCTATTTGCCAGCCTTTTTGTGCGGTTTTTATGTCTTGGTTTTTATCTTGGGTATCCCAGGTAAACCCATCGCCTAGTACATGCCATTCACAGTTTTTTTGGGTTTTAAAAAATGCTTCTTCGCCTGTGTCGGAGCGATTTTTTATAAATTGGCATACGCCAACTTTCATGGCGTGTCCTAGTGAACGGGCGATCATGCCAAAGGCGGAGGTTGATTTGCCTTTACCATTGCCGGTTATAAGTAGGATAAGACCTTTGTTGTGCTTGGCTTGAGCAATAGTTTTATCTATTTGCTCTTTTTTGCGTAGCATTTTGGTTGTATGGTATTGGTTTTGTTTGTCTTGAGTCGTCATCGTCATATTGGGTTTTTGTTTATATTTACTTTATATTCCTGAATAATTGTTATAGCCTTTATTTTTTTACATTCTTCCTTGTATGCCAATGAATAGTTGGCGACCACCGTTTGAATACACATGTTTAGGATTAGTTGTTGCCCCAATATATTCTGAAACAGCATGAGTATAGTCTTGTGCAAAAGCATTTAAGACCTTTCCATATAGGCTAAGAGATTCAGATGCTTGGTAGTTAATATTAAAGTCAGTGACTAGGTATTCACCTATTTGAGCACCTTGTTTATTGTCTTTGTCATATTTTTTACCAATATAGCGGTTGCTTGCTGATAGGGTAAAATTGTTTATTCCATTATAGCTTATATTTAAAGTAGCAGTTTGTTCTGCTCTTCTTGCTAGCGATTGATTATTGTCGTCTTTGGCTGATGTTTGGGAATATGTTGCTTGTATATGAGTGCTTATGCTATCAAAAAATGTTTGGTATGAAATGTCTAGCCCAGTAAATTTTGCAGTTCCGTCAAGATTTTTATAATAATCATTAGGCCATGTTCCATCATAAGTAATTAAGTTTTTAGTTTCAGCTTGGTAATAGCTAATGTCAAAGCCATAGCTAGTAATCCCTATATCAAAAGAGGAACTTTTTTCTGGATTAAGGTTTGTGGTAATTCCATAAGTTAATTGGTATAAGGTAGGGGCGTTATAGGCAGTACCTATGTTAGCTCTGGTTGAAAGGTTATTGCTGAAATGATTTTTTATACCTAATTTAGCGGTTATTTTATCATCAAATTTATTAAACTGGTCGCTACGAAGAGACTGTGTCAAGATTAAGTTTTTGTTATTAAGATGATTTGTATTAGTTAGACCTAGCCCTGTGTTTTCATAGTTTAAATTAGAGTTAAGTTTACTAAATTTTGTTTTTGATGCGACGAATGAAATCGACTGGTCGGGTAGGTATAGATAGCCACCTTTTATCCCAAATACTTTGGTTGAAGCATCGTTATATTGAGAGATATCATTTTGGTATAAATAGGTAGTTGTTTTTAAATTACCTTCGCTATTTTTACCATATACATACTGTAATCGTTTAATATTATTTTGGTAATTAACACTAGCAGAAGTACTTTGATTTGGGTTGTTGAAATAATCATAATCGCTGGAACTAGTTGTATCTTTGACTAATAATTCCATCCTGTGTTCATTGGAAAAGTTAATGCCTATATCTAGGTTTAAGTGAGTTTGTTGAAAGGCGTCATCTTCATAATTGTCTGCTGATTCTTGATATTCTTTAACTGCACTAAAGCCATCAGTAGTGATATTTGAGAAGGATAAAGATACATCCCCTTGTTCTATTTTTTCAGCAAAGGATGCGGTTATTTGTTTTAAGTTATTACTACCTGACTCAAGGGTAACTGATCCCTGGGTGCCTTTTTTAGCTGCTTTAGTTACTATGTTAATCACACCTGCAGAAGCATCAGCTCCCCATATGCCTGATTGAGCACCTTTTAAAACTTCAATTCTTTGTATATTTGTAAGTAGCAGATTACTAATAATAGCTCCGCCTGTACCCATAGGGTTAGTCATATTTATGCCATTTATTAAAACTAGGGTAGCTTTATTGCTTTGCCCACGCATAAATATAGAAGTAGTCGAGCCTAGTCCGCCATTTCTAGTGATTTGAATTCCTGGGATGTTTTTTAGAGCATCATCTAAAGTTATATAGTTTTTGTTAGTTATTTCTTCAGCTGTTATGATTGTTGAATCAGCGCTTACACTATGTTTTGATGTTTTAATATGGTCAGCTGAAATGACTATTGGTTCTAGCTTGCTGTCGGCAAAGGTTTGGGTTGAAAATATGCCAGATAATATGGTAATTGAAAGTGTTGATAACTTCATTAAATAATCCTTTAGTAAAAATAACTTACAAAGGGAGTACGAAAAAAACTTGTTTTCAATTAAACATAAAAATACAAGTTAATTATATCCGTGTCGCCCTCCGCAACAGATTTTGTCTTTGAGTTTTTAGGTCGGTATCTGGGCTTAAGAGCGGTTTACAAACGCCTTCTCAAAACAAAGTTTTAATGGCAAGTGTTTGCTTTTCTCTATCACCGTTGCGGGGGCAGCATTCGCATTTAACGAATTTCCCGTTTAACTTGAATGATTTATAAAAACATCCAAGCACCTAAAAAAAAACTATTTTACTTAAAAACATATACCAAGGGTAATAAATTATAATGTTCTTTTTAATATGATTAATTAGGTTTTGATGGCAATGGCAGAAATATATAATTTTGAAGTATCGCAAGGTAACTTTGATAATTTAGTTTTAAAAAATTCTTATAAACTACCAGTATTTTGCTTATTTATGCGAACAAGTGTTGGCGATTGCATTGCGTTAGAAAGAAAAATGGCAGTATTTGCTAAGGATTTTGCTGGGCAGTTTGTACTTGCTAGAATTGATATAGATATGGAAACTGAGCTGGCAGAAAAATATGCAATTAAAAACTTGCCGATTATTAAAGTTATTAAAGATGGTGAAGTAGTTCATCAAGAACTTGGGCTATTAACCGATGAAGAATTAGAAGAGCTTTTTAAAACTTATGGTATTTACCATCAATCTGATGAAATTCGTTTAGAAGCTAGAGAAAAGCATTTAGCAGGTGATACTAATGGGGCGATTCAATTATTAACTACTGCAATAAACAATGACCCAAAAAACACTAGGATTGCGATGGATATGGTGCAGATAATGTTAGATATTAATCTTATCGAAGAAGCCAGGTCATTATTTAATCGCCTACCTGATAAGGATAAAGAAACTGAACTAGGGCGTTCTTTAATAGGAATTTTAACTTTTAAAGATCTTGCCTCTAAAACGGTAGGAAAGGTTGAGTTACTGCATAGAGTAGATGGCAATCCTGATGATTTTGATGCTAAGTTTGATTTAGCTATATGTTTAGTTGCGGAGCATGCTTATCAGATGGCTGCCGAGCAATTATTTAATATTTTGGCAAAAAATGTTGATTTTAGAGAAGGTGCCGCGAGGGAGTTAGTGGTAAGTATTATTAATATGTTAGAAGGTAATAATGTACAGTTAGCTCAAGATTTTCGTAAACAACTTAGTAGTTTATTAGCAGAGTAATTGATTTCTACCCCCCCCCCCCCCCCCC
>DBOE01000048.1:0-156 GCA_002299585.1 Hydrogenovibrio sp. UBA654
GGCGAGGCATACCAAAGTTGCGATAAATTTTTTCCTTAGTATCACGACCCTTTTCTTGCCCAATAACCATAACCGCTTGCCCATCAATTCTAGCCAAACCAGCGACAATAGCAGGGTCATCAGCAAAAGCTCTATCACCATGCAATTCTTTAAAAT
>DBOE01000048.1:473-680 GCA_002299585.1 Hydrogenovibrio sp. UBA654
CTTTAAAATCAGTAAAAATAGACGCAATATAATCTAATAAATAAGGTCGTTGTGGATGTCTTGCTATCTGAGTAATTTGCACATCGCTTAACTTGCTAAAAATATTGCTAGTTAAATCTGCACTCTTGTTTTCTAAAGCACTAATTTCTTCAAGCAAATTCATTTCTTCACCACCATTAAGGTGCCTTAACTCATCAATTTTTGCTT
>DBOE01000048.1:1000-1209 GCA_002299585.1 Hydrogenovibrio sp. UBA654
TTAACTCATCAATTTTTGCTTCCAATTCAGCAATAGGTTGCTCAAAATCTAAAAAGTCTAACTTCATCTATATTTCGCTTATCTAACAAATAGTAATTTATCAATTCTAACAAATCCCCCCCCCTATTGGTGGGTTTTTTGCTAAAAACAAATAAAGCGTATTAAAAATACGTTTAAGAAATCTCTGATTAAGGAGACACTGAACAACT
>DBOE01000048.1:1549-22122 GCA_002299585.1 Hydrogenovibrio sp. UBA654
TTTTACTGGCTAAAATGCACGACAACTTCCGTTAACTTTCTGCTTCGATAATTCTTGCTTTTCTTCTTTCTTCTTCTTCTAATGCCGCTTTTATTTCTTGCATTACTGAATCTACATCTGCTACAGATTCATGTTTTTTAAACCTTCCTGTTAGTTGCGTTTCTAAAGTTAGTTTTCCAGACTCGTACAATGCCCACATTTCTTCAGCATAATTAGTTTTTAATAGTTGAGGTGCGTACTGTCCGTAGTAGTTAGTAACATTTTGTACATCACGGATTAGCATTTTTTTGGCATTATTATTGGCTGATGCATCTACTGCCTGTGGTAAATCTATTATCACCGGCCCATATTCATCAAGTAATATATTAAACTCAGATAAATCACCATGGACTATACCTACACAAAGCATTCGCATAACATCCAGCATCACCTGTTTATGGTCTTCTAATGCTTGAACTTCATTTAGGCTAACATCGTTTAGTCTGGGAGCAACATTACCATCTTCATCAGTTATAATTTCCATTAATAAAACACCTTCAAAACATCCGTAAGGCTCTGGAACTCTAACCCCAGCATTAGCTACTTTATACAAGGCATCTACTTCTGCATTTTGCCAAGCGGATTCTTGCTCTTCACGCCCAAACTTCGAATTTTTTTGCATAGCTCTAGCACGACGACTATTGCGAGTTTTACGACCTTCTTGATAGGTTACCGCCTGTTTAAAACTTCTTTGATGCACCTCTTTATAAACTTTTGCACAGCGGTATTCACTACCACAAAGCACTATGAATACATCTGCTTCTTTGCCACTCATTAAGCGGCTTACAACTTCGTCAACAAGACCATCTTCAATTAGAGGTTGGATACGCTTCGGAGTTTTCATAGTTTCCTTTTAAGATTATTAATTGAGGTATAATAACTCTTTTGATTTTACCAGTTAGATTTTATAAAGTGAAGAAAGATAGTCAATATATTTCAGTACATCCTGATAACCCACAAAAACGCTTGTTATTACAGGTGGTTAAAATATTAAATAATGGGGGGGTAATTGCCTATCCTACTGAGTCAGGTTATGCCTTAGGTTGTTATTGGGATAATAAAAATGCAATCGATCGTATTCGAGAAATTCGTCGTCTTGATGAAAAGCATGATTTTACTTTAGTTTGTGGAAATTTATCACATTTATCAGAATATGCAAAAGTTGGTAATGTTCAGTTTCGCTATTTAAAAGCACATTTGCCGGGACCATTTACTTTTATTTTACCAGCTAGCCTTGAAGTTCCTCGACGCTTGCAAACTCCAAAAAAGAAAACTATAGGTTTGCGTATTACTAAAAATATAGTTGCCAATGAGTTACTGAGTTATTTTGATAAACCATTAATTTCAGTTTCTTTGATACTGCCTAATGAAACTATACCCATGACAGATGGCTGGGAGATTCAGGAAGAACTAGCTCATTGTTTAGATGGCGTTTTAGATGGTGGTTTTTGTGGTTATCAACCAACTACCGTAATAGATTTTACTGGCGAGGTACCTGTATTAGTTCGTCAAGGACAAGGAGTTTTTAATGCTTGAACTTTCATTGATGCAAAAAATAGCAGTTTGGTTTTTGCCAGTTATTTTTGCAATTACTATACATGAAGTGGCTCATGGTTGGGTAGCTTTACAATTTGGCGATAGAACTGCACAAATGTTAGGTAGATTAACTTTAAACCCTTTTAAACATATAGACCCAGTTGGTACCATACTTGTACCAGGAGTTTTATTAGTTTTAGGAGGGTTTGTATTTGGTTGGGCGAAAGCTGTTCCCGTAAATACCAGAAATTTTAAAAGACCTCGCCATGATATGGCTTGGGTTGCTTTAGCAGGACCTGCTTCAAACATTATAATGGCAGTTATCTGGGCAGTAGTTGCTAAAATTGGTTATATGATTATGCCTAATTATGATGAAATTGGTAAATTTATGGTTTATAGCGGAATGGCTGGAATTACCATTAATCTAATTTTGGCTATTTTAAATATGCTACCTATACCACCTTTGGATGGTAGCCGTATTGCGGCCGCTTTTTTACCTAAAAAAATGCACTATTTTTATATGAAACTAGAGCCTTATGGTTTTTTTATAGTAGTAGGTTTAATGTTTTTAGGTATATTGGGAGTTTTAATTTCAGAACCCTTTAGGCTAGCCCAGTCTTTTATATTAAAGATGGTTGGCCTTTAACATGCCAAAAAGTATCGAAAATGAGAAGTTACAAAAAATTTTAGCAAGAGCTGGTTTTGGTTCGCGTAGAGAAGTAGAAAAAATAATCTCTGATGGCTTAGTAAAGGTTAATGGAAAAGTTGCAAAATTAGGTGAGCGAGCTATTGCCTCTGATAGCATACAATTTAAAGGTCAACCTATAAAAGAAACTAGGCTTGCTAGGCAAACCACACAAGTTATTCTTTATAACAAACCAGAAGGACAGATTTGTTCAAGAAAAGATGAAAAGAATCGCACCACAATTTTTCAAAATTTACCTCGCATAATTAATGGTCGTTGGATTTCTGTAGGTCGTTTAGATTTAAATACTTCTGGTTTGTTAATCCTAACCAATAATGGTGAGCTTGCCAATCGGATGATGCACCCATCTTATAAAATTGAACGAGAATACTCGGTAAGAATATTTGGTGAAGTTTCTGCACAAATTATTAGCCGTTTAAAAAAAGGGGTTAAATTAGAGGACGGCTTGGCAAAATTTGATCAAATAAGTAAACTACCAAAACAGGATGATGAATCCATTAATAAATGGTATAAAGTTGTAATCAAAGAAGGTCGTAATAGAGAAGTAAGAAGGATTTGGGAATCACAAAACCTACAAGTTAGTAGATTAATTCGTACTGGTTATGGGGTTTTTGATTTACCAAGAACCCTACGGCAAGGAAAATCTAAAGAATTAAATTGGAAACAAATTAATCAACTATTAACAAGTGTTGACCTAAAAGAATAGCCTAGACCTGATTTAAGGCACAAAATAAAAATCAGTGATAAGAAATCATTACCAACTAATAAATTTAACAAAACTGTAGATAAACAACCAACAAAAAGAACCAGAAAATGAATAAAATTTTTTTAACTAACTTGGTAAGTTTTTTAATTATAGTAGCAGGCGTTTATATTAATAATCAGTTGCTGATTTTAGTAGGGTTATTTGCCTTATCTGGTGCTATAACTAACTGGTTAGCTATCCATTTATTGTTTGAAAAAGTACCAGGTCTTATTGGTTCGGGAGTTGTTCCCAATCAATTTAACGCTTTTAAACAAACTATAAAACAGATGATGATGGATCAGTTTTTTACTAAAGAACATATAATTCATTTAATGGCAAATAAACAAAAAACTTTAAATCTAGTTCCTGTAATTGAAAAAATAGATTTAACCCCAGCCTTTGATAATCTCATAAAAACCATTATGGAATCTAATTTGGTTGATCTATTAGGATCATTAGAAGAAAAAAATTATTTATATAAACTAAAAGATCCTTTTATTAAAAATATAAAAAACACTTTAGTAGAAATTACACAAAGTCAAGAGTTTACTAATTTATTAGAAATCCAGCTCAACAACTCTAGTAAAAGTAATGAAATACAACAAAAAATATTCCATATTATAGACTCAAGACTAGCAGAATTAACCCCTGAAATAGTTAAACAAATAGTACAAAAAATGATAAAAGAACATTTAGGATGGTTAGTAGTTTGGGGAGGTATTTTGGGGGGTATCATTGGGCTTATAAGTGGCTATTTCATGTGGTAAATATGTTACAAATATCAAAAAACATATCTATAGCATCAGCAGAAATAGAATTAATAGCGATTAGGTCGCAAGGAACTGGTGGGCAAAATGTAAACAAGATATCCTCTGCAATTCACTTACGCTTTGATATTAAAAAATCTAGTTTAGATGCTGTTTATAAAAATCGTTTATTACAGTTAAAAGATAAGAGAATCTCTAAAAAAGGCATACTTATAATAAAAGCACAACAATATAGAACACAGGAAAAAAACCGAACTTCTGCTCTACAACGGCTAAAAAAAATAATAGAATCCATTGTTAAAGTTCAAAAGTATAGAATTGCAACTAAACCAACTAAAAACTCTAGAACAAAGCGTTTAAATTTAAAAACAAAACGGGGTCAATTAAAAAAACTTCGCTCTAAGCTAGAGAATTAGTAATGATTGAAGCGATCAAAAAAAAACTAATATCTTCTGTTGATATTGCCCCTTTAGTAACCTTTAGAGTTGCATTTGGACTACTACTACTTATAGATGTATATCGTTATTTTTCTCATAGTTGGATACACTCTTCGTATGTTAGTCCTACATTCCACTTCACTTATTATGGTTTTTCATGGATAGAAGTACTTCCTGGCACTGGTATGTACTACTTATTTGCTCTCTTGGGAGTTTGTAGTTTATTTATTATATTAGGGCTATTTTACCGAATTTCAATTATTGTTTTTACGCTTGGTTTTACTTATGTATTTTTAATAGATCAGACTAATTACTTAAATCACTTCTATTTAGTTATCTTGTACAGTGTAATCTTAATATTTTTACCTGCTAATCGTGATATATCATTAGATAGTAAGTTTTACCCTAAAATTAAGACTCGTTTGGTACCCTACTGGACAGTTTTAGTTCTTATCTTACAACTAGAAATTGTCTTAATTTATGCAGGAGTGGTAAAAATAAATTCAGACTGGTTACAATTTGAACCACTTAGAATGTGGCTGTTCCAACAAGATCCTTGGCATGAAGCTTTTAAACACGACTGGATAGTCATCTTGGCTATTTATTTTCCTATTGCTATACACATTTTAGGAGCTCCATTATTATTTTGGAAAAAAACTAGGCTCTTTATTTTTGTTTTATATGTATTGTTTCATCTTTCTAACCACTTTAGCTTTAGAATTGGGATCTTCCCTTGGTTTACTATTGCCGCAACAACCCTATTCTTCTCAGCCGCTCTGCATAGAAAATTTTGGAACCGAGTTTTATATGTACATGAAAAAGAAAATATCTTAACGCCTCAATATAGTACTAGTAAAAACTTATCTTATGGACTATTAGTTTTTTTTACTGCTTGGTTTATTGCTCAAACTCTTTTGCCTATACGCCATTATTTCTACCCAGGAGATGTAGATTGGAATGAAGATGGGCATCATTTTTCATGGCGCATGAAACTTCGTAGCAAAAAAGGCACAAGTGATTTTAAAGTTGAGGATTCAATAAGCAAACAAATAGTAAAGATAAATATAGGCGAATATTTAACCTATAAACAATATAGAAAAATTTCATGCCACCCAGAGCTAATACTACAATTTTCAAGATATTTGGCTGAGGTTTACAAAAATAAAGGCTTTCAAGATCCTAAGGTTTTTGCAGATATTTACTGCTCGTTGAATGGCAGAGCTTTATCAAAAGTAGTTGCTAATGATGTTGATTTAAGTAAAATACCCCAAAATATAAGCCCGACTAAATGGATGTTACCTCTTAACATACCCCTAGAACAGCGTTTACCTAAATACCAATATATGCTTAACGAATACTATGGGGTAGAGAAATATTAAAAAATCATGATAATCCTATTTATCTGACAAAAATCTAGAGTTATGGTCTTTTGTAGGTAAAAAACATTGTTCATATTTCCCAAATAAAGCATAACGATTCTTTGCCACCCTGTCGTATAGCCAGTTCCTTATTTTTTTGGGTATAATCTTGCCAATTATAAGTAATTTCCAAGGAAAACCTAAGCGTTTAATTATTTCTAAAAAAGCCTCACTTTTCGCAAATTTACCATTCTTATCAATATAAAGTATAGTATCAAAGCTATCTGTAGGCATTGCAAAGTGTTTTAAAATAGCTTGTCCTTCAGTTGATTGCACTGTTGCCAATTTAAAGATATGTCGTTTATCATATTTAATAATAAACCTACTCCATGCATGGCATAATTTGCATACTCCATCAAATAAGATTAGTTTATCTTTTTGGCTCATGTATGGTGGCATATTGTTCATAAATTTCTCAAGATATCATTTATGCTTTTTTTACTTCTTTTTTGGCGATTAAACCTTTTTTTCGAGAAAAATCTAACATTTTGTTAATAGATCTTAGTGCTCGTAGCCGTATAGTTTCCTCAAGAAATATTTCACCTGTACCGCTTAGCAAACAATCATGCAAGTTCTGCAAACCATTTATTGCCATCCACGGACAGTGTGCACAGCTAATACAGTGTCCATCTTTACCTCCAGTAGGTGCTACAATTAGTTTTTTATGCGGGGCAAGTTGTTTCATTTTCCAGAAAATACCATTGTCAGTCGCAACTATAAACTTTTGATCTGGCATAGTTTGTACTGCTTCTATCATAACCCTAGTTGAGCCAACTACATCAGCTAACTCAACTACCTCAGCTGGTGATTCTGGGTGCACTAATACTTTTGCACGGGGGTTTAACTTTTTTAATTCTTGTAACTCAAAAACTTGAAATTCATCATGCACAATACACTGCCCTTGCCAGAGTATCATTTCTATACCTGTCTCACTTTGTATCCAACTGCCTAAATGCCTGTCTGGCCCCCAAATTATTTTTTTACCTTGCTTTTTTAAGTGGTTTACTATTTCTAGGGCATTACCAGAGGTTACTACCCAATCAGCAATAGCTTTTACTTCAACACTAGTATTGGCATAAACAACTACGGTATGCTCTGGATATTGATTGCAAAAGCTCCTAAATTCATCCGCAGGACAGCCTTTGTCTAGTGAACAAGTTGCCTCTATATCTGGCATAAGAATGGTTTTTTCTGGACTAATCATTTTAGACGTTTCACCCATAAACTTTACCCCACAAACAACAAGCGTGCTAGCTGAAGACTGGGCTCCAAAATTTGCCATTTCCAACGAATCAGCAACTTTACCACCAGTTTCTTCAGCTAAAGCCTGTAAATCATGGTCTACATAATAGTGGGCAACTATCTGGGCTTTTTTTTCTTTGAGTAGTTTTTTGATTTTTTTTACTAGCAAGGCTTTTTCTCTTTCAGTTAAATAGGCAGGTAAAACTACTGAACTAGCAAGATTATTAATACTATTTGCGAGCTCTATTGGGATTGATTGTGCTAAATTAATCGTTTGTGAAGACATGATGCCTATAACCCAAGAATATATATTTTATTCTACTCTTTAATTGGCTTGCGAAAGCGTAAATCTAATTCTGATAGTTGTTCATTATCAACCAGCCCCGGTGCTTCGGTTAACATACAAGCTGCTGATTGGGTTTTTGGGAAGGCAATAACATCTCTAATTGAATCACGATTAGCAATAATCATCACTAGCCTATCTAAACCAAACGCCATGCCTGCATGTGGCGGACAGCCATATTTTAGTGCATTTAATAAAAAACCAAACTTATCATTAGCTTCTTTATCAGATATTCCAAGCAATTTAAGAACCGCAGCTTGCATATCTGTATCATGAATACGCACCGACCCCCCCCCTACTTCTAAACCATTAATAACCAAATCATAAGCTTTAGATAACATTTGCTCAGGAGCTTTATGGTTGAGAATTTCTTCTGTGGTAGCTTTTGGTTGGGTAAATGGGTGGTGAATTGCGGCAAGCCTAGCAGTCTGTTCATCTAGTTCAAACATTGGAAAATCCACTACCCAAACTGGTGCCCAGTCTTTTTCTAACATAGCTAAATCTTCACCAATTTTACAACGCAATGCACCTAATGCTTCGTTTACTATCTTGGCTTTGTCTGCTCCAAAGAAAACTAAATCACCATCTTCTGCACCAACTCTCGCCATAACTTCTAAGGCTTGTTCTGGGAAGAATTTTACAATTGGTGATTGCAAGCCTGCTAAACCATCAGCTAATTTATTGACTTTAATATAGGCTAGTCCTTTTGCCCCATAAATACTAACAAAATTAGTATAGTCATCAATTTCTTTACGAGTCATCTTGCCACCTTCTGGAACTCGTAAAGCCGCTACCCTACCTTGCGGATCTTTAGCAGGCCCGGCAAAAACCTTAAAATCTATATCTTGCAGTAAATCAGCAACATCAACTAACTTCATATCTATTCTTAAATCAGGTCTATCTATACCATAATCTCTAATCGAATCTGCATAGGTAATTCTTGGAAAATCATACTCAAAATTAATACTACCTACTTCGCTAAAAATAGTTTTAACCAGTTCTTCCATTATTTGCATTACTTCTTCTTCACCCATAAAAGAAGTTTCTATATCTAGTTGAGTGAATTCTGGCTGTCTATCAGCACGCAAATCTTCATCACGAAAACAACGAGTGATTTGGTAATAACGATCAAAGCCAGACATCATTAGCAACTGTTTAAATAACTGTGGTGATTGCGGTAGGGCAAAAAATTTATTTTGGTGAGTTCTACTTGGCACTAAATAATCCCGGGCCCCTTCTGGGGTTGACTTGGTTAAGATTGGGGTTTCAATATCCATAAAACCTTTATCATCTAAAAAACGGCGCATAGTGCGTGTAATCTGGTAACGAGTGCGTAATACCTGCTGCATTTCTTCACGACGCAAATCTAGAAAACGATAAGTTAGACGCACTTCTTCTGAAATAGTTTTATCATCTAGCTGAAATGGAATAGGTGCTGAGGTACTTAATATTTCAATATTATCAGCGACTATTTCAATCTTTCCCGTGTTCATTTTTGGGTTAATAGTTTCTGCTGTTCTACCTAGTACTGTACCTTGTACGGTTAACACAAATTCTGAACGAACTTTTTCGGCTTTGGCAAATTTTTCGGCATTATCAGGGTTAACCACAACTTGCACTAGCCCTTCTTTATCGCGTAAATCTATAAAAATAACCCCACCATGATCGCGACGACGATGTACCCAACCAGAAATGGTTACATTTTTATTTTCTAACTTTTCAGTGACTTGTCCACAATAGTGACTACGCATCATTTTTTTCTTGCCCTTCTATTGTTTGGTTCTTTTCTTCTATTTTTGTTTTTTGCTTTTGTTTCTTAGTTTTCTTTTTTGCCCATTCTGGCACTACAACTCCACCTGAAATTACCATTTTTAATGCTTCATCTACTGACATTTCTAATTCAATCACCTCACTTTTTTCTGCCATAATAAAAAAACCTGAAGTTGGGTTTGGAGTAGTAGGTACAAATAAATTAACTACTTTTGGCAATTCTGTTTTTATCTGTGCTTCACCCTGGAAAGTACTAGTTTGAAAAGCTAGCGTCCATAAACCAGTACGCGGATATTGAATTAAAAAGGCTTTTTTAAAAGTTTGAGTGCTATTACCAAAAACAGCTTCTGAAATTTGTTTTACTGCTGTATAAATAGAGCGAACAATAGGTATTCTAGATAATAACTTTTCACCTAACTTATAAATATAACGACCAAAAAAATTAGCCACTAACATACCAGTAACTAAAATTATAATAAAAGAAAATAATAGACCAAAACCTGGCAAATCAAAGCCTAAAAGCTCTTGCGGATGTAAATGAGGGGGTAGTAATAATAAACTTCTATCAAAAAAATTAACTAGGAAAATTAACAATGCCATAGTTATCCCTAAGGGAAACCAAACTAATACCCCTGCAAGTAAGTATTTCTTAAGATAATACATAATCCTCTCAATTTTTCGCGTAATAAATGAAGTGAGCATTATATAAGAATTCCTCTATTAAAAAATAGTTAATAACTAAGAAACTTGCAAACTTCTTGTTACTTCATGTTCGTTACCTAGAGCATCTATAACCCGTAGCCTAATCAAGTAAATACCAGCGATTACCACAGGTATATTAGCAAGCTTAGATTCGGTTTCAACATGATAGATTGAGCTGGTAATACTCTCTGAGTTATACAGGTCCCAAGCATAATGATCAATACTGGCAACTGTTGAGCTATTTGCATCAACTTGAATATTAAGAGGAGCAACTCCTGCTGGAATAGTAATTGAAAAATCAGCAATTAAAGTAGGCCCTGCTGTGCTTACGGTAAATGTTTTTGAGGTAGATGCAGTTTTAGAACCATTATCGACAATTGTTAACTTAACTACATAAATGCCATCCGATGCCACCACTGTATTAGTAATAGGGCTATTTAATGGGCCAATTGTTGAAATTAGAGCTGGTTGAGCATCATTTTCTTTTTTACGAATTTCCCATGTATAGGTGGCAATATCACCAGTTTCGCCCTTAGTTGATGTTGTTGCATCTAAGGCTATATCAAAACCACTTCCTACTGAAGCGGATGGGGTTGCACTAAAATTGGCCGCTAAAATAGGTGCCGCATTAATAGTTTCTGGAACAACTATGGCAAAAGTTTGAGCCTCTGCTGTTTTAGAATTAGCATCAGTTGCAATTAGTTTTATTTTATAAATTCCTGCTCCATTGACAAAAGCAATGGTTTTTTCTCCGCAACCATTAATAACATCCACATCTATGTAGGTTAAAACTGAATTAGCTTTTTGTGAAACTGTTATCAGACAAGAAGTTGTAGAATTTAAAGAGCCTATCGCAGAAGCATTAATAGTAACTATTGATCTCTCTTGATAATAACCACTGAAATTTACTGCTGGTAAAGAGGCTACAATAGAGATACTGACAGAATTATTTTTATTATCAGATGAGTTATTAGATGAATTATTGCTAGTTGATATATCTGCACTATTAGCTAAATTACAACTATATAAAATAAAAATAGCTATAAGTAAAAAAACCACTTTAATTTTGGCAAAGAAATTTACCATACACATATCCTATTAACTAATTACCCATTATTTTGGTTTAAATTAGCAATAAATATGCCTAGTTACTTATTTTTACCAGAATTTTTAAAAAGCCAAGTTATCGCAAATTTTAAAATAACACTTATAAGTAAGCTACCACCTGCAACTAGCCATAAGTTATCCAATGCCCAAGATTCCCAGCCCATAATTTAAAACCTCTTAATTTATTTGCCTATAGATACATGATAGTGTGGGTCTTCAGAGACATTTATTTCAACTAAATTTTTGGCATCATGTAATAAAGACTGACATTCTTGGCTTAAGTGCTTAAGTACCACTTGCTTATTTGCCGTTTTATATTTTTTAGTTAAATTATCAATCGCCTCTACACCAGTATGATCATAAACCCTAGAGTGCTGAAAATCTATTATTACACAATTAGGGTCATTTTCAACATCAAACATTCCTACAAAGTTTTGTGCTGAGGCAAAAAATAATGGTCCGTTTACTTTATAAACTTTAACCTGCTTACCATCCCTGTCTTCTATTGAGGTTTCTAGCAATATTTTTTGGGCATGTTGCCAAGCAAAAACTAGAGCTGCCACAACAACACCCGCAATAACTGCAACCGCTAAGTCAAAAATTACCGTTAAGGCAGTAACTAAAATCATCACAAAGGCATCAGCTTTAGTCATGCCACGCATAATGTTCCAACTTGACCAGTTAAATGTAGCTATAACCACAAAAAACATCAACCCAATCAAAGCACCAATAGGTACCATCTCTATCCAAGAAGAGACAACCAAAACAATTAATAACAAACCAAATGCCGCAGAAATTCCAGACAATCTACCTGTTCCTCCAGAGCTTACATTAATCATTGACTGCCCAATCAACGCACAACCGCCCATAGTCCCAAAAGTTCCAGCGGTACAGTTAGCTGCTCCTAGTGCGATACATTCTTTATTACCCTTACCACGAGTTTGAGTAATATCATCAATTAATGTCATAGTTAATAAAGACTCAACCGAACCAATAATAGTTAAAATAATTGCATAGGGTAAAATAATCCATAAAGTTTCTAGACTAAAAAAGTTTGCAGGCAAGCTAGTAATCCAACTTAAACCTTGAAAGCCACCTTCATTACCGTCACCGTAAATTAGAGATTCAATAGTTCCTGACACAACCGCTTTATCTCCTACAGTTATGGCATTAATATCAAAAAATATCACGGCTAAGGTAACAAATACTATCGCCGCTAATGCAGATGGAATAGCTTTGGTAAGATAAGGAAGTAAATAGATAATTGCCATGGTGGCTGCTATAATCATTAGCATAATAGTTAACGCATCACCAGATAACCATGCTCCAGAGGCATCTTTAAACTGGGTAAATTGTGCAATAAGAATGATCAACGCTAACCCATTTACAAAACCAAGCATTACCGAGCTAGGTACCATGCGAATAAATCTCCCCCACTTCATCAAGCCAATAAATATTTGGAAAATACCCATTAAAATAACTGCCGCAAATAAATAAGAAGCTCCGTTTTCCATAACTAGGTGCATCATAACCACAGCTAATGATCCTGCTGCTGCTGAAATCATCCCAGGGCGACCACCAAAAATGGCAGTAATAAAACCAACTATTATTGCCGCGTACAATCCAACTAATGGGTGAACTCCTGCCACAAAAGCAAACGCCACCGCTTCTGGAACTAGTGCTAGCGATACGGTAATACCAGAGAGGGTATCTGATTTGTATTTATGCCAATCAAAGGCTACTATTTTTTTCATAGTTAAAGATACTCTATTAAATTTTGTGGGCAATTCTAACAGAAAACACTTAAAATAAGCGAAGGAATCACTTGGAGAAGGGGAAATGGATTTTATACAATGGATAGGTTTTGGCGTGTTGGCTTTTTTGTTAATTACTCATTTTGGAATACACTTTTTTTTGAAGTGGAATAAAAAACGCAAACGAGC
Source organism: Hydrogenovibrio sp. UBA654 (assembly GCA_002299585.1). Classification (GTDB taxonomy): domain Bacteria; phylum Pseudomonadota; class Gammaproteobacteria; order Thiomicrospirales; family Thiomicrospiraceae; genus Hydrogenovibrio. The sequence goes on from DBOE01000048.1 coordinate 14,305, forward strand.
ATTAAAAAAACAACAAGCTAATAAATAATAGTTCCCTGAAAATATCGGTTCTTTTTGCCAGTATAAAATAATCATACTTAATCAGAGGTTCCCTAGGACAGCCTCTGATTAACTAAAATATAAGTTAGTTTCTAACCCACTTATACGCTATAAAAATTGCAAAAACAACCAAAATAGCATTAATAAAAAATGAAGCCTCTGCCCCATAACTAAACCAAATATAACCTGCTAGCAACAACCCCAAAGCACCACCTAAACCATGGCTTGTTGAAGCATAAATAGCCTGCCCTCTACTTTGAGTTTTACCACTAAATAAACCATCTATTAAATAAATAGCCGCTGCATGAAATAAACCATAACTGGCAGAATGTAATAATTGTGCAAAAAATAATACTTCTATACTCTCTATCCCTAACGGAATAACCAACCAACGCAAAAGAGTAAGCCATAAACTAAACAACAATAATGTTTTTGCTGAAAACCTCTTGAACAATGGCAACATATATAAAAACACTACTATCTCAGCAATTACTCCAACTGCCCAAAAAATAGATATTGCCGTTTTGCTATAACCTGCATCATTCAAAAATATACTATAAAAACCATAATAAGAGCCATGCGAAAACTGGATTAATAAACTAACCAACAATAAAGCAACAACCTGTGGTTGATTTATGATCTGCCAAAACCTACTAGTATCTACCTGCTCAACAAGAGTTTTATCTTCTGCTAAAAACAGCACCCCTAACCAAGCAAATAATGCAAATAAGATAAGATAAAAAGCAAAACTATCCATACCAGTTTTATCAAATAACCAACCAACAATTACAACTGCAAAAATAAAACCAACAGAACCCCACAGACGGATTTTCCCATAACTAGCTTTGGTTTTATTGGCTGTCTTTAAGGCATTAAAGGTATAAGATTCAAAAATAGGTAGCGAAGAATGGAAGAAAAAACTGAATAAAAATACTGCTAATAACACAACATAAAACTGGTCTTGTTTTGCAAAAAATAACAAGCAAATAAAGGTTAAAAAAGAACTCCATTTAACCCAAAAAACTTTCAAACTAGTTTTATCCGCCACCCAGCCAAGCAAGTTTGGAGCAATCAGCTTAGTGGCAACAAAAACCGCCGATAACTGCCCAATTTGAATAGCATTAAAACCTAAAAAGTCATAATATAATCCAGCGTAAGGGACAAAAATACCAAAAATAGTAAAGTAAAAGAAATAAAAACTCGCAAGTTTTATTTGAGGTAAATCTTTAGATAAGAGCTGAGCCAAAATCCTGCCCCTATAAGTTTTCCATAGGAGCTACCACATCACCATTTTGAGCACGATTACGCATAAAATGATCCAGCAATATAATAGCTACTTTTGCTTCAGCAATTGGAGTAGCACGAATGCCAACACAAGGGTCATGCCTACCTTTAGTAACCATCTCAACAGCCTCGCCCTTAGCATTAACACTTTTACTAGGGGTCATAATGCTAGAGGTAGGTTTTAGGGCTATGTGCATTACTATATCTTGCCCAGTAGAAATACCACCTAAAATACCACCAGCATGATTAGATAAAAAACCCTCTGGAGCCGGTGCCATTTCATCACGATTTTGGGTTCCTAATTTACCAGAAACAGCAAAACCATCTCCAATTTCCACACCTTTTACCGCATTAATACTCATAAGAGCATGGGCAAAGTCTGCATCTAGCCTATCAAATACTGGCTCACCTAAACCAACAGGAACATTTTTGGCTACTATGGTTATTTTTGCCCCAACAGAATTTTTTTGTTTTAGCAAAATATCCATATACTTACGGATTTGTTCAGTTTTATCTTTATCAGGACAAAAATATTCATTAGAGTTATCAAAAGGCCAACTTACTTCATTAATTTCGATAGGACCAAGTTGCGATAAATAGCCCTTTACTTCAATACCTAAGCGTTCTTTTAGATATTTTTTAGCAATCGCCCCAGCTGCCACTCGCATGGCAGTTTCTCGTGCCGAAGACCTACCCCCCCCCCTATAATCACGAAAACCATATTTTTGCGTATAAGTATAGTCGGCATGTGATGGGCGAAAAGTATCTGCAATCTTTGAATAATCTTGTGAACGCTGGTCTTTATTATGAATAAGCAAGCCAATTGGAGTTCCTGTGGTTTTGCCTTCAAACACTCCAGAAAGAATTTGCACCTCATCATCTTCTCTACGGGCAGTAGCATGTTTTGACATACCTGGCTTTCTTCTATCTAATTCTGCTTGAATATCTGCTGTACACAGCTCCATACCAGGTGGACAACCATCAACAATTGCTCCTAAAGCAATACCATGACTTTCCCCAAAAGTAGTTACCCTAAAATTTTTACCTATAGTATTACCTGACATTGCTCTACCTAATTTTTAAAGTTAATGAGCTATTTTATAAAATTTACCTACTATTTACTAATCTTTAATTAATCCCGAGTCCCTATTTATAAACAGGAATTCGGGTTAATACTAGCTAGCCATACTTATTTTTATCTAGAAGCTGTTGATAAACTTCTAATTCAGATTTTTGAATAGCAAACACCCCTTCACCACCATTTTCAAACTCAAACCAAAATAAAGGCAACTCAGCATAAACTTGTTCTAAATAATATTTTGACTCCCCCACTTCAACAATCAAGGTACCATTTTCAGTTAAATACTCAGCGGCTTCTGCCAAAATAATTCTAACCAAGTCTAAACCGTCATTACCAGCTTCCAGAGCCATTTCAGGCTCTTGTTTAAATTCTTCAGGCAAGGCATCCATTTCAATTTTATCTACATAGGGGGGGTTGGAGACAATTAAATTGTATTTTTTACCAGTTAAATTGCTAAATAAATCTGATTTTATTACCTTAGCAACCCCTTCTAAACCAAATTTATTGATATTTTGTTGTGCAACTTTTAATGCATCTGATGATAAATCAACCAAATCAACCTGTGCATTTGGGCAGACCTGTAAACTAGCTATCCCAATACAGCCAGAGCCAGCACACATATCTAAAATATATTTAATTTCTATAGGCTCTACCCAAGGTCGATACTGGTCTTCAATTAATTGTGCAATCGGTGAACGAGGCACTAGGGTATTTTCATTAACTATAAATTTTAAACCCGCAAACCATGCTTCACCAGTTAGGTAAGCGGCAGGTTTTCTGCTTTCTATACGACGACGAAATAGCTCAATAATTGCTTGTTTTTCTAATAAGGATAAACGAGAAGAAAATAAATATTCTGGCGATTGATAAGATAATTTTAATACAAAAAATATTAAATTTTTAGCCTCATCAACGGCATTATCTGTACCATGACCAAAAAATAAATTATTCTTTTGGAACATGGTTGCTCCCCAGCGAATAAAGTCCGTTATGCTTTCTAACCCTTCATGTTCATAATTTGTATCGGTCATTTTTTAATCACATTTTTCTTAAGGAGCCTCTGATTAAGGCATGTTTAGGGCGAAAAGCTTCGATAAACTCTGGGGCAGTTTCTAAATAAGCACCTTCAATTAAATCTATACAGTAAGGAACAGCAGGGAATACTGCATTAAGACATTCGCTTATTGCTGAAGGTTTACCTGGTAGATTAATAATCAAACAATTAGCTCTTGTACCTGCAATTTGCCTTGATAAAATAGCTGTTGGCACATACTTTAAGGATACTGAACGCATTTGTTCAGCAAAACCATCTAAGATTTTATCACAAACATTAGCGGTAGCTTCAGGGGTTACATCTCGCCTAGCAGGCCCGGTGCCACCTGTTGTTAAAATCAAACTACAACCTTGCATATCTGCCATGTTTTTAATAGTTTTTTCTATTAGCTTTTGTTCATCCGCAACAATTTCACTAATCCCTTGCCAGTTAGTGGTTACTACTCTAGCTATCCAGTCTCGCATAGCAGGGCCACCTAAATCTTCATACTCACCACTGCTGGCTCTATCTGATACGGTTATAAAACCTATTTTTGCTTCTTCCACTTTAATATTTACCTACTAATTTATAGGGGTTAATCACCATCTGAAAAATTAAGCCCTAAGTTGACATCTAATGCTCTAGCAATATCTCGTTTAAAATTACCATCCAACAGTCCCATTGTTGAATTATAAGTTGCTGAATCTTCATCAAGAATAGCTTGTTTTATAGTTGCAATATTAGCTTTAACTGCATGAGTACTGCCATTAATTTCCATAACCGAAAAAAAGCTATCACTACCAGGGCTACCATTTAATAGCTTTTCTAACGCATCAATATTAGCTTGAGCATTTTGATAGCTTATATTAGCAATAAGCCCTGTTTTAGTAATAACACTCCTATGTTTAATATAATCTAGGTGTACTTGTATTGTTTTTAATAGCTTAATTAATGAACTACTACCATCAGGCACAACAGCTGATAAATATATTTCTTTGAATGGCTTACCAATAGAATTACCACGAATATCTTTATGATCAACATTCCAACCATCATCAATATATTGGGCATCTGCTTTAATAATACCAGTAATGCCTTGTAGCAAATAACACTTACCGGCATTATTATAGTCTGTAAGTATGAGGGCATTATCCTGGCTGTGTGTTGAATCTGCAGTTTCAAATAATAAAAGCTCTAGCATATGTAGGCCTTTTTTCTTTAGTTCTAAATCAGAAAAAGTAATGCCTGTGGTGGTAGTTAAGTTAGCTTGTATATAGGCTCTTGCGGTTGGTGTATCTTCACTATAATTCAAATTAAATTTATTGATTGACCAAGCTTTAGCAGAAAATAGACTATCATTAGCTGGTCCAAAATTAAACAGTTCTATGGCGTACCATTTCTTAGAAAGATCTTTAAAAGCATCTTGAGCTGCCGATAAGTTTGCTGGATTTTTTGTGGTACAAAAATGATTAGTTTTAGTTTCTAAATTTGTTGTCGAGGTTAAAAAATTAGCAACATCAGGTAAAATTTGATCATTCACTAAAGATTTTTGAGCGTTTTTTATGCCTATTTCTATCGACTTTTTATTACTTGAATCTCTCTTTTCAGTGCATGAAATTAGCAATGTAGTTAAGGTTAAAATTAATATAATTTTCATATTTTACCATCTTTTAATATTTAAATAGCCACATTTAGCATATGATTATCCCAAGGAAAACTGGCATTAACAACTCGTCGTTTTTTATTTTCTTTTAGGCTAAAGCCATCTAGTTCTCTTATCTGCCCAAATGAATTACTTAACATAAAATTATTTTTGCTATTTACTGCAATACCGCAGACATCATATAACTGGTGATAACCAACAAACTCACAATTATCTATATTCCAAAAGCCTACTAAATTGCCTCTTGGGCTAGTAAACCCTGCTAGGCGAGATTTTTCATTAATAACTACACTTCCCATATAATCATTCATACCTCTAATTAACCGTGCTGGTTTATCAAGCAGTTGAATATCTTTATTTGGTTTTTGGATTGCACCTAAAGCAACAATATTTTCGCTTTTCATTGCTGATCTTTGTACTTGCATGGCAATGGCTACAGTACCATCTTTCGCTATATCTAAATGTCTTATACTGGCTTTGGGTTCAGGCACTCTAAATTCAGCAATTTTTTTACCGGTAAAAGTATCTATGTAGGTTAGGTTGGAAATCATTTCAGGCAAGTTTAGTTTTTTTCGTCCTGTTTCAGGGCGGGTTAAAATGCCGCCATTAGCCACCACTAGGGTTTTGCCATCAGGCATGATAGTCATATCGTGAGGGCCGATGCCACTGGTTGCAAACTCCCCTAGATACTGATAGTTAATGGCATCTCTAATCCCTATTTTACCCTCACCAGTTGTAGAATTACCTTCGGTGGTAAATAGAGTTTTACCATCATTACTAAAACAGCCATGTCCATAAAAAAATCTATTTTTAGCTATTTTAAAACTAGTTATTTGCCTATTTTGTAAAATATCGGTAACTATTGCCATATTACCAGGTCGTCGTCCATACATAATTACATGGTTGGGGTGTAATGGATGTTGTGAAACACCGTGTCCTCTAAAAGCAGAAGTTTGTTTAGCTATTTTTTGTTGTTTAGCAGACATAAAGCCAAAACCAAAACCAGTTTTTTTATTACCCATGGCAGAAACCAAAAACTCTTGATCTACAAAGTCATTATCAATCGGCAAATCCATTTTAGCAATCACCTCAATTGGCAAGCCAATTACTAACAATGAACTAATAAAACTTCTTCTAGTAATCATTCTTAAAACCTATTTTATAAAGAATTAACAAACTCAATTAACTCTGTTCTATGTTTTTTGTTTAGCTTAGTAAAGCGTTGTTTTGTCTGCTCAGCTTCTCCACCATGCCAAATTATTGCTTCTTCTACATTCCTAGCTCTACCGTCATGTAAAAAGTTTTGCCCGCCATTTACTTTTTTGCTTAGTCCTATACCCCACAATGCGGGGGTTTTCCATTCTGAACCAGTTGCTAAATAATCTGGTCGTCCATCAGCTAAACCCTCGCCCATATCGTGTAATAATAAATCTGTATAGGGCCAAATTGTTTGGTTAGCTAGGTGAGGGAAATCCTTATCATCACCAGTAGTAAAACTTGGGTTATGGCAACTTGCACAACCAGTTTCATAAAACAGGCTTCTGCCAGCTAGTACCGAAGTTTTTTCGGCATTTCTTCGTTTTGGTACTGCTAGGTTTTTAATAAAATCAACAACCAAAGATAATTGTCTTTTACTGATTTCAGTGCCTTCTTTATCATTACCTGTTATTTCATTGTTACATTTTAGTTGATTTTCGGTACAAGACTGTGAAGAAAAGATGGGGTTACTAAGCCCCATATCGCTATGAAAAGCCCCTGCGGTTTGTAAACGCACACTGGCTTTATTGGCTTTTAAACCAAAACGACCGGCAACAGGTTTTTTAGCTTCAAAATCCCAGGCAATATTAGTACGACCAGAGATGCCATCGCCATTTATATCTTGTTCATCGGCTAGTTTATCTATGTCTGCTTGCTTAATGGTTTCTAATAAACCAACCCCATGAATAGGTGGGGCATTGCGTAATCCCATCATAGTTTCTGGGTGCATTTTTCCATAGCCTAGCTTGGTTAATTTTATATTTGTTTCACGCAATTGAATTTTAGTGCCATCAGCATAACTAAAGTTTTTATATACCCAATTTGGGAAAATATAGGCCTCTGGGGCAACCGAATGTTTTAGACCTTTTAAATGCCGAAACATATGTGCTAATGAGGTGGATTGGCTTTGTAGCTGATCGCCATAGGTTGGTTCTGCAATAACGCCATGAATAGTATCAACGCCTGGGATACTTAAGCGTAAGAAAGCGGTATCTAACCTTGTATCACCTTTAACTGGCATAATGCTTCTGCCGCCATTTACATGGCATGTTAAACAGGTTCGGGCGTTAAATAACGGCCCTAACCCATCTCTGGCAAAGGTAATGGTTGGGGCTTTAATCCATGGTTGGTGGGCAAGAGCTTTACCTGCATTAAACATGGGCAGGTCTGCTTTGTTTAGATTACTAGCAGGTTTCATAAAAGAGGGGAAGGGGGTAAAACTAACTGAGCCATCACCACCCGGTTTATTTTCAGAATCTAGAACAGCTGGCGTATTATCAGCAAAATAAACCACAGATTTTATAGCAAAATAAACCATGAACAGCAGAATAAACAACAAAAACATCGGCCGTTTTATTTTTATAAGGAATTTAATAACAGAAGGGTTTGTGATTTTCCAATTTGCTAGGCTAAGCTGGTTTTGCATATATCACTCATAAAAACATAAATAAACATAAATAA
>DBOE01000048.1:22473-28562 GCA_002299585.1 Hydrogenovibrio sp. UBA654
ATAAATAAACATAAATAAACATTAATGTTTAATTATACAGTAGAAGATTGCATAACGAAATGAAATTGATAATGAAGATAATTTTAAGAGTAAAAAAAAGCCGAGCAATGCTCGGCTTTTTAAAAACATCCTTAAAAGTTATTTAAGGAAGACCTGAATGATTAACAACCAGCAGTTGGATCAGAAGTAGTACACTCAGAAGCGTCATCATCAACAACATCACCTAAACCTAGGTCGGTGGCGATTGCTTGAATATCTGAGGCCTGCGCATTTAAGGAGATAATTGTCGCTTTAACATGGGCTGCATCAGCATGGTCAACATCTTTAATTTGTAAATCAAAAGGTTTACCACCAGTTCTAGCATCAGTATCAATTGCCATATAACCAACTTTAGTAGCAGTTAATTTTGTGGACAAGTCATTGGCTAAAGATGCACTACCATAGGTAGCAACATAGCTTTTTAACGAATAACCATTTACTGCACTAGTAGTATTATCACCCGCTGGAGTTCCATTAAGATCTTCATCATAACCAGCATAGATTCCATCATAAGAGTTTGAAACACCTTGGGCATTTAACCAAATATCACGGTGAGTATTATCAGAAAAACATGAATGCTCATCTTCTTGCGAGTTATTAACTAAAGCAATTTGCATTCTTTCGCCAGCTAATTCACCCTCAGAAAGAGTACCCATTCCAGTTAGAATTTCTTCAATTTTCTGATTCGCTTGCGCCTGATTAGATACCGAAGTAAATGCAGTTCTATAAGCGGCTCCTGGTGCCCAAGCCTCACGAACAGTGGTCAGATCAGCAATTAGCTTATCTACAACAACTTGTAAATATAGCAACCTACGAGCACCAGTAGGTCCTCCAAAATCAGATATTGGACGATGCCCTGCTGTTGCATCACGCGGTGTACCTGCAATAGGTGCAGCACTATTTAAATCTTGACCCCAAAGCATAAACTCAATTGCATGATAACCAGCAATAACATCATGCTCATCCACAGCCGTCATAGTATTAGCAACTAAAGCTTGATCAATATTAATACTAGACCCTATAATTGTGTTGGCATTAGTTATGGCACCACCTATAATTGCTGCTCCACCATTTAGGCCTGTTTGATGCTCGGTTACACCAACTTGGGCATCTCCAAAATCCGTACCTGTAGTAACATAATCAATCAAAGCTTCACCTAGTGGCCAAGCGTTAATATCACCTTCTGGACCATCTTCAGTTGTATAATCCGTCGAATCAATCGGGCTCATGCGAAAACGATACACTTCGGTTTGCCCATAAGGCTCACGAGAAACAAGCCACGCAGTTTTAGCAGCGTTAAATAGTACAGAATTTGCTGGACTTGCCGCAAAAAGATCTATTGCAGTTTTTAAAGCTATCGCTGTAGTAACAGAATCACTATAGGCGGCATAAGCAATATCCGCATTAGTGTCTAATACTTTTCTGGCATCAACTAATTGTGCATATGCACTAGCAACCGAGTCTGCACTTGGTGCATTTGTACCATCACTACCATCACTACCAGCACAACCAGTTAATAATGCACCCGATAAAAGGGCTAAATACATACTTGTTACAATTTTTTTTAATTTCATTTTTTACTCCAATAATAATATAAAATAAGTAAGGATTTATACATAAACACTACTACTAATAACTAACCAGTATAATCTTAACTTAAACGAGATTTATTATCAAGAGATTTTCTTAATCATTTTAATTATATTTTTAGATTAGCCACTAAATAATAAATAATAGTATAATTAATCTGATTAAGTCTTTTAAAAGTGAAAAATATATGGCTACTAAATCATTTTTATTCACACTATTGATACTATTTTTTTTAACTGCCTGCGATACTTCTATAAAATTCACTAGTGAAGAGGATTTGGGCAAGGCTCTTTTTCATGATGTAAACCTATCAAAAGACCGTACGCAATCTTGTGCTACTTGCCATAACCCACAACATGGCTTTGTGGATACTAGAAATAACGAAGCTTTAGCTCTTGGAGTTTCTTTAGGTGATGATAATTTTTCTATTGGGGTAAGAAACACCCCCACGGCAAGTTATGCAAGGTTTTCCCCTAACTTTAGTGCCTTACATGCTAATGCTCCCACTGATGATAATGGTTTTATCGGTGGGCAATTTTTAGATGGTCGCGAAACTGACTTAAAAGGTCAAGCAGGAGGCCCCCCCCTTAACCCTGTAGAAATGAATATGCCTGATAAGGATGCTGTTGTTGACAGAATTAAAAAAGACCATAATTATATAGATGCTTTTATCGCATTTTATGGCAGAAATATCTTTACAGATACCGATCAGGCTTATTTAAAAATGACGGAGGCTGTAGCTAAGTTTGAAAAAACTCCTGAATTTGCCCCGTTTGATTCTAAATGGGATAGACACTTAAAGGGGGAATATACCTTAACCTTTCCTGAACTAACAGGAAAAGCTGTTTTTTTTGCTGCCCAAAATAGTAGCTGTGTTAATTGTCACATGATTGGTGACCCGCCTAACGGCACTGATATACAAAATCCTAGGCAAACTTTTACTAACTATAAATATTTTAACCTTGGAGTACCTGAAAATACTGATTTAATTAATGCCATAGTTTCTAAAGGCTTGCATGCTGGTTTTTTGGCTAATGGTGATATGGGGCTATTTGAAAATCCGCAGGTTACAGATGAGAATTTAAAAGGTAAATTTAGAACGCCTACCCTGAGAAACATTGCCATTACTGGTCCTTACATGCACAACGGAGTATTTAAAGAGTTAAAAACAGTTTTAGAATTTTATGATTTTAGAAGTAATGTAACAGGAGACAGAAGACCAAATAATCCAGAAACGGGGATTCCATGGAAAGCAACACCCTTCCCTAACACGGTAGACCATGGTAAATTAGGCATGCAAAAGCTGACTAATGCAAACATTGATGGTTTAGAGTGTTTTTTTCGTCTACTAACTGATAAAAAATACGAAGACAAGCTCCCCCCCCTAAGACCAGGATTAGACTGTAGCTAAAAAACAACCCTACCAATGTCTGGGTATAAACATTTGAATACATTTATTTGGGGGCAGACTGAGATTCCCCAAAAAACTGGACAGTTAAACTTTAGAATAAAATACTTTTTCATAATTAAAAGGTGATTCATAATCTAAATATAAATGTCTTCTTAGCTTGTTGTAAAAAACCTTAATATATTCAAAAATTCTAGATTTTGCTTCCTCTATGTTTAAGGATCCTCCATGAAGAACGCTTGAAAGATTTCGTTTAGAAAAAAGGGCGTTTACACAGAATGCGGGACAGGCTCATTTACAGACTCTCCATATCCCTAACTTTTGATTTTCAATATGCATCTATAAACCTATAAAGTAGCAATAATATCTTCTGAAATAGGTATTTTTAGTCTTCTACCTACATATAATTGGTTGGATTTTTTGATCTTATTTATCTTTTTAAGTTGCTTAGTGCTAATACCGTAGTTATCCGCAATTTGTGAAAGCGTATCTCCGTATTGAACCTTGTATTTAACATATAAGGTTTCTCCCCAACGCGGTTTATTAGCATTTACTTTTGCAAACTTAGTCAAACCTCTAACTATTGATTTAGCCATTTTAGTTTGAAATCTACTAGATTTTAGATTTCTCGCCTCATTGGGGTTGGATACAAAAGCAGTTTCAATTAATAATGATGGCATATCAATAGATTTTAAAACTACAAAATTAGCCGATTGTACTGATGATTTATGCAGTTTAACGGCTAATCCCATCTCTCCTAAGACTGATCTACCAAGTTTTTGGCTAGCACTGATATTTGCTGAACGAGTTAAGTCAGATAAAATAAATGCTACATCTCGATCACGACCCTTTAGGTTTATTCCATTTAAAGAGGCATTTTGAGATTTTGCTAACAGACTCGCCATTACTGAACTAGCCCCTTTGGTTGATAAAACATATACAGAACCACCTCTAGCAGATTTATCAGGAAAAGAATCTGCATGTAAGGATATAAAAATATCTGCATTTTTCTTTTTAGCTATTTGCACTCTTTCCTGCAAAGAAATAAATACGTCTTTATCTCTGGTTAAAATAGCCCGCATACCTGGTTGTGAATCAATATTTTTTTTAAGCTTTTTTGCCAACTGTAATACAACTACTTTTTCGAGTGTATTATTATACCCTATCGCACCTGTATCTTTGCCTCCATGACCAGCATCTATAGCTACAATAAAATCTTTAGTGGGTTGTAGTTTAAATAAAGGTTTAGGTTTAGATTTTACAGTGGTGGTTTTTGCTTTAGCTAAGACTAGCCTATTTGCCTTAATTAGCTTTAATTTTTTAGATTTTGCTAGTGCTACTCTCTTTGCTTTAGCCGCTTTTAGTTTTTTAGACTTTGCTAGTGCTACTCTCTGTGCTCTAGCAGCTTCTAGTTTTTTAAATTTTGCTAGTGATAATGCTATTCTATTTGCTTTAGCAACCTCTAGTTTTTTAAATTTTGCTAGTGATAGTGCTATTCTATTTGCTTTAGCAACCTCTAGTTTTTTAAATTTTGCTCGTGCTAGTGCTACTCTCTTTGCTTTAGATTTAGCTATTTTTTGGGCATTAGCTTTTGCTAAGCTATTTATTTTTTTTGCAACTATCCGCCTTATTTTTGTGGCTTCTATGCTATTTAGTGCAGTGGTTATTATTCTTTTAGTTTTTTGTGTTGCTAGATTTTTTTTAGAAACTTTTTTAGAAAGATCTATTACAACTCGTTCAGAGCCATTTTTATTTTTAGAAAGCACAAAATATTTGTAGTTAAATCTTTTACGCAAATCTAAAACTATACGAGTGCGTTTAGGCTGATCTTTAATACGAATTTTTCCAAGCCTAGAATCTAAAAACTTTTTTTGCTTGAATTTTATTTTATTTTTAGTGTTATAAAAATCAACCACTATTCTAGGAGGGTTATCTAGTGTAGATATTTTAAAATGGTTATTTTTTTTAACTTCAAAAACTACTCTAGTTTTATCAAGTGACTGCCCAATACGAATTTTTTCTAAAGAAGCTTTTGCCCAAGCAGAAGCAGGCACACTTAAAGATAGCAATACTAATACGATTATGGAAAGCATTGAATTTTTACTCTTTTTCATTGTCATATACCTTCTTTTCTACTGGACAACTTAACCTATAACAAAATTTATGCAATTTTTTTGGTCAAACCTTTAATAACGGCTAAACCTTTATCACTAAAACTATTTACCACAAATTTTCTAGCTTCTTCTTGGTAGTTAAACTCTATTTCTATATCTGCTTTTGCTGGTAAAACTCCTAAACCATTTTCTGGCCACTCTATTAAAGAGCAAAAACTTTCTGCTAATAAATTTCTTATCCCCAAAAGCTCTAATTCTTCTGCTTGAACCACTCTATATAAATCAAAATGTTGTATCTCACCTAACAGTAACTGATAAGATTCAACTATACTATAGGTTGGGCTTTTTACCTTCTGTTCTGGTAAAAAAGTTTGGATTAAAGCCCTACAAAAAAAAGTTTTACCAGTACCTAAATCTCCACGCAAAAAAACTATTAGTCCTTTTGCTAAAAGCCCTTCATCTATAGCTTCAAGTAAAGATTCTGCAAATAAATTTGCAAATTTTTTACTAGAGCTTTCATTACTTAAAAACCCTGTTAACAAACGACCTACCCAATATAAATAACTAATTTATTAGAATACTTAAGCATTAAAATTATGTAATAATCTACACGATTCCAATTATAAAACAATTATTATGTAAAATACATATAAAATCAATGGTTATTTACATCAACTTAAAAAAAACATTAAACATTGGGGACAAAATTTAGGTTTTGCCGATATTGGAGTTAATCATATTGACCTATAAAAATATGAAACTGAGTACTGTAGGAGACACTTAACAACTGATTAAGATTCTGGCAACACCAAAGTTTTCAGCGTCAAGGCATCGTTTTGTAATAATAGCTATATTGTAAAAAATGATAACGCAGAGGATGTAAACTTGGTTAAGACTCCGGTAGAGAGTGACTTCTAGCTCATCACTTCGTCGTTATG
>DBOE01000048.1:28874-37264 GCA_002299585.1 Hydrogenovibrio sp. UBA654
GGCTTCTAGCTAGCCACTTCGTCGTTATGTTTCTTGATAATGGAATAACCATTGCCTGTAAAATATGCCTAGAATTAATACTTATAACCTGTCAAAAATTGATCCTTGAGAAGCTGTAAATAGTTTTTCGTATAATCTTGAAGCATAAGTATTGGTCATACCAGAAATATAGTCAGAAATTATTCTGTACTTGTCTCTTTGGTTTGTCGCATATTTAAATTTTTCATAGGTATTTCTTGGTAAAAGTGCTTGTGGGTTAGCTCTTAATGATTTAAACAAATCTAAAACAATTAACTGTCCTTTATATTCCATGCCTTTTACTTCTGGTAAAGTAATTACATTTTCATAAATAAAAGATTTTAAAAGTTCTAAGACTTCTGATTCTGCCTTACCTAATGTTGCTTGATACCTTAAAAGAGGATGCTCAAAAGATTCCTTTTCTATTATTTTTACACTTTCTATCATAATGTCAACAATTTTACTAATAGCATGTTTTCTACCTTTTGCCCTGCCACTAAATAATCTGTTGTTTATTTCATCCTCCCATAATTTATGGCGTTGAAAAACTTTGTGTTCTATAACTTTTTTTTGCCATAAATCTTTTGGTAAAACCCCTATTGCTACGGCATCTTCTAGGTCATGAACTCCATAAGCAATATCATCGGCTACTTCCATTAGAGTTGTATCTAAAGATTTGTGCTGTGTTTTATAAAAACCTTGCTCACTTGCCTTTAATTCAATAAATTTAGCTCTATCTTGTTCACTAAATAAGGCAAGAACCCAGTCAAAAATAATTTTTTCATCGTTATAAATACTTTTTGGTGGCTGCCATTGTTGCATGTTTAATGTTTTAAAATCAGTGACATCTTTTTGTTTTATTTTTTCTAAATATTGGGGGGTTTTTTTAATTATATCATCATAAATAGCAGGATATTTTAACACGCCTAAAGTAGCTCTTCTTGAGAGGTCTATACCATTATTGGTAGTATATTCTCCTAAACGAGAAAGGATTCTTAGCGTTTGGGCATTACCCTCAAAACCACCATATTTACGCATCATATAATTTAAAGCGATTTCCCCACCATGCCCAAAGGGTGGGTGACCCAAATCATGGGCCAAGCAAATAGATTCTATCAAGTAAAATGACGGTAACCAGTTTAAATGATTTTGCCCTTCACCAACTGTAATTAATTGCTCTACTAAACCAGAGCCAATTTGGGCAACTTCCATTGAGTGAGTTAAACGAGTACGGTAAAAATCTGATTCATTCAAGCCGAATATTTGGGTTTTTGCCTGCAATCTTCTAAAGGATGCCGAATGTATAACTCTTGCTCTATCTCTTTGGTATACAATTCGCTCTTGACGAGATTTATTTCCAATTAAAAAATCACTATATCTTTGTGTCCAGTCTAATTCTGGCTTACTATTATTTACTTGCACTATTAAACTTTCCATTTTCAATTATGCTTTTACCTGCCATAAAATATTACAATTACCTCCATATTAAGGAACCTCTGATTAAGTATCATAAAATTCTGTGGCGCTTCTAGCTTATAAATTCTAGGCATGTTTTACAGGCAATGGTTATTCCATTGTCAAGAAACATAACGACAAATTGGTAGGCTAGAAGTCCATACAGAATTTCAATCAGTTATTAAGTGACTCCTTAACATGCTTTAAAAATAATAATAAAGTCTAAAAGAGAATAAATCGTCTTGTTTATAAGCTCTTAGAAAGTTATTGCTATCGACATTGGCAAACACCCTTGCTAAAAGCTCTGCCTTCCAACTATCCCCTAGCCTCCTTGAGCCTTCAAAATTCCAAAACTGTGTACCATCATCCAAATCAGTAATGTTACCAATTAATAATTCACTTGATTGTTCATCATTTAATACCAATCTAACACCGGTCATAAAATCTTTTTGAAATGGTGTTATTTGTTGCCAATCATCATAGAGATATTCGCCAATAAGACCAATATCATACACACTACCGAGTATTCCAACTAGGGTATATTCCACCCCGATTACTGCGGCAAATGATTGTTGCTCTTGAAACTTTATATTATGGCTTGCTCTAGATAATAATTCGGCTTTTAATAGGTAGTCTGCATAAATATACTGTAGGTCGATACCTAATTGTTTGGTTTGTACATATACTGGAATTAGTTTTAGCCCTGTATTGGATATTTCAGGCTTAAATATGGGCCTTCTTTGTGTCCCCATAAAAACACTAACTCCTAGATCTAAATCACCAAATGTTTGGCTCCACCTAGCAGCTAGATCTACATGTTTTTGCTTAGCTTTATCTTGGAAAATTGCTTCGTTTTTTTGTATTACTGGGTTAAATCTTGGGCGGGCTTCTTTTCCTAAAAACTCAAGCTCTCGAAAATAAGGCAGTACAAATAAGTCTAAAACTCCCCAGTCTTTAATTAGTTTTGCTTGGATCATTGGCTGCCCAAGGCGTACTTCATTATCTAAAGATTCTATCCAATCAACTTGATTAATTACATCTACTAGATGACGAGATTCTGTTGTACCCCAAAACACTTTACCTATTCCTAAGTTAAATTCCCAATCATCTGCATAATGATTAACCATAAACTCACGAATATCTGCATGAGTTCTGCTGGTTGATTGGGCATCATAGCGATAAAATAATTTTATATTTAATTCTTGATTATCCGATAATGCTTGATAAATTTCTGGCTCAATTACTGCTGAAAAATATTGGTCTTTTTGCTCAGTATGCTTAGGATTATCGTTAAAACCAATAACTTCAGTGCCTAATTTACTCTGTAACTCAACCGCATAACTTGGTGATGAAAAAACTATCAATAGAGGCAGTAATAAACCAAGATTAAACGTTGGATTTAATTTCATCTAAGTCTTTTAAGTTTAGACTTATTAAAATCAGAATCTTTTAGACCTGTTTTAAACTTATAATCTGTATAGTTCAAAATTGATGATTTACCTGTTTGATGATTGGTCATAACCATTTTTTTAGCACGCCAGTATTTTCCTAAATATTGTTGATAACTGCTCATTTCTAAAGTTTTTAATAGTGAATTTCGACGATCATAAAAATCGGTTTTTATTACTCTATATTCTTGGTTATCTATCCATGAAACTTGCTTTGTATAGCCACTAAACTTATCGGTTGGATCTCGCTCAACTACAAAACAAGTTAAGCCATCACCACAAGGCTCTTCTTTTAAGAATTTGTAGGTATATTTTGCTACTTCTTGCGAGCCTATGTCTTCAAAAGCAAACTCACTACCCATAAAAGGCCCTGATTTGTTTCTGGAGCTAATTCTTTTAACCCGTTTTAAAGCTGGTAAATACAACCATTGGTCATCTGGTTTATTAACATGACTAAAGGTTAAAAATGCTGTGCCTCTCACATCTCTTGGTTTATCGAAAATACTTAAGCCCTTATCACCATCGCCGATAACTTCTAGGCTTTTAATTCTTATTTCTCGCTCACTAGTATCTCCTTGTTTATTTTTTAAGGTCATAGTCATATTTACGATTGAATCACCCCAGCCATTATTTCTTTTATCTGCTTCTATGGCAATTGCTAAGCCTTTTTCTGCGGCAGTTTGTGCAAATACTGATGGAGCTGAGAATATAGCGGCTATAGTTATGGCTATTAAGTTTAATCCTAGTTTTTTTATTTTTAACATTAGGTTTTCTCCGTTGCGTTGTTATTATTTTTAACTTTATCCATTATCATTAATAATGGTGGTAAAAACAAGAAGTCAATTATCAAAGCGGCAGCGATAGTTATTGCCATCATAATTCCTGTTTGTTCATTTACCAAGAAACTAGACATGGTTAAAATACCAAAACCAATTATTAATACAAAGGTTGTTACCCAAAGAGCATGCCCTACGGTGCTAAATGCATAACGAATTGCCTCTTCAGTGCTAAGATTTTTCTCTCTTTTAGCTCGTAAGTATTTACTTAAAAAATGCACCGTATCATCAACCACTATGCCGATTGAAATCGCAAATACCATAGATGCGGCTAAGCCTAGAATCCCAAAGGTTAATGACCAAATCCCTGTTGCCACTATTACGGGGGTAAGATTTGGCAACAGACTAATCACCCCTAATCTAAAGGACTTTAAGGCTGCCATTAAGATTAATGAAATCAAAACTAAAGCGATTAATGAACCCGTCATCATTTGTTCAATATTTCTTTTAGTAATGTTTGAGAACATTAATGCAGTACTTGAGCCTACTGTATGCATATTTTCTGGGGTATTATCAACTAACCAATTTTGTGCTTTGTAATTAAAAGAAATCAATTCTTTGGTTGATAAATCATCAAGAGTTACCGTAAATTTAGTGGCTGATTTATCAACATTTATTTGGTTATTTAAATCCAAGCCATAGGGTAATGACATTTCATATAGCAATAAATACTGGGCTGCTAGTTCACGGTTATCAGGTACTTTATACCAAGATTCATCATCAGCATGCAGGCTTTTATTAAGGCGTTTCATAATATCGCTCAGAGTTCTTACATGCACCACCTCTGGCTGTTGTTCTAGCCATATTTTAAACTCATTTAATTTAGACAAATATATTGGATCACTTATACCTTGTGAATTACTACCAGTATCATCTTTAGGGGCATTTATGGAATATAAAATGGTATTAATACCAGTTAAATTTTTAATAATATAATCAGTATCTGTACGGAATTGAATTGATTCATCAAAATATTCAACAAAATTATCATCTAATTGCACCTGCGGAATCATTGCCGCTAAAAAGCTGATTACTACTATTGAACCGACAAATAATACTTTATATTTTGCAATAACAAAATCAGCCAGCTTTAACATAAAACCTTTATGATCAATATCGACATTTTTGTTAACTTTTGTTGGCATAACGCTCATAAAAGCCGGTAAAAAGAATAGGGAAAATAATAAGGCAAACATAACCCCCATAGCAGTAATATTACCAAGGTCATGAAATGGCGGTGCGTCACTTGAGTTCATAGCTAAAAAACCAATCGCCGTGGTAACACTGGTTAAAACAATAGGTGCTATATTAATCCGCAGGCTTTCAATAATTGCATCATTTTTTGTCATGCCTCTTTTCATCAGCGCCAGCATAGTGATTAAAAAATGCACCGAATCGGCAACGGCTAAGGTCATAATAATAGTTGGGGCAGATGCAGAGGGGGGGGTTAAGGCTACGCCCATAAAGCCTGCCATACCCATTGCGGTTACTATTGAAAATGCAATAACTATTACCGTACCAAGTAATGCAGGAATAGACCTCATTAATACAAACAACACAATAAAAATAAATAAATACATTAAAGGTATTAAGGTCGACATGTCTTTTATACTAGCTTCTTTAAAAGCCATATTTAGCATAGTCATGCCACTTAAATGTATTTCAAACTGTGGGTATTTTGCTTGGAACTTGGCAACCAAATCTCTAGCAAAAGCAACTGCTTCAGGATTTTCTGATTGGCTTTTTTGCGGAAATTGCGTGACCACATTAATGGCAGTAACGCTACCAGCTTCATTAACCGCAGAATTAACTAGCTGTGGCTCTGCAAGCACTATTTTTTTAACATTTAATGCCTGCTCTTTAGTCATATTAGCTGACTCATAGCCTAAATCTTCAACTATTAAATCATCACCTTCAGCATAGGTATGTTGGTAGTTGGTAATCGAATCTACCCGACCAGCAAAAGGTATTTGCCAAGCTTCATTGGTTAACCACTCTACCGCAGCTAAATTTTCTGGGGTAAATAACTCACCATTTTTAGGGGTAAGGGCAATAATAATATTGTCTTCTTTATTATAGGTGTTTTGTAGCTTTTCAAAAGCGATTAGCTCAGGATTTTCATCACCAAAAAAAACCCTATAATCATTATCAAAAGTTAAATATTTTGCTCCACTAGCAATTAATACTACCCCGACGATGGAGGCTATAATAATTAACCAGCACCACTTTATAACTAATTTTGAATATATCTCTATCACTATTTTCCCCAACTTTTATAGAATAATTTAAGCCATGTTACTAAACTTTAATATACAAACATAGAGAAATAAACAAAAAAGATTGTTTCTTAATTTGCAACAATCCTAAAGAATAAATTCTTTTGCATTAGTTATTAAAAAATCATTGAAGACTTTTAAGGCTCTTGATAGATGATTTCTACTAGGATAAACCAAATACATGTTCTTAGAAATTAATTCATATTTAGGTAAAATCTTTACCAGATTAGCTCCCCTAACTTCCTCAACACATAAAACATCAGGTATTAGAGTAATACCATGGTTCAACAAACACATGCTCTTATTAAAACTAATGCTATTTGATGAAATACTAGGTTTACCACTAAAAGTAAATGGCTGCCTACCTTTTATAGGAATCTCATTATTAGCAACTGGTGGTGCGATATATTTATGCTTATTTAAATCCTCTAATTCTTGCGGTTCACCATAAATTTTCAAATAATTTTTACTGGCATATAAACTAATACTCATCGAAAGTAGTTTTCTTGCTATATAGCTAGAATCTTCTAAATCGCCGATTCTAATCGCCAAATCAAAGCCTTCTTCAATTAAGCCATAATTAGTAGTGCTAAAATCAAATTCAAAACTTATATCAGGATAAAGTTCCAT
The DNA here is from genome assembly GCA_002299585.1 of Hydrogenovibrio sp. UBA654. Classification (GTDB taxonomy): domain Bacteria; phylum Pseudomonadota; class Gammaproteobacteria; order Thiomicrospirales; family Thiomicrospiraceae; genus Hydrogenovibrio. Next base: position 35,538 of record DBOE01000048.1, read on the forward strand.
AAAAATTGGCAAGACATTATCAATTATAGATGTGCCTACTTCATGAGGCATAGTTATACGCAAATGACCTTTAATCTTTTGATTAAACTCTGATACTTCAGAGTGCACCTTTTGTAAATTAGTAACCAAAGGCAAAGATGAATTAAAAAACTTCTCCCCAGCAAAAGTTAGGCTTAGTTTACGGGTAGAACGATTTAACAAACGAATTTGTAAGTTCTCTTCTAAGGCAGTAAGACTTTTACTAAGCGTAGATTTTGACAAGTTAAGTTTTTGTGCAGCTTTAGTATAGCCGCCACATTCAACAATAGTTATAAAATGTAAGATTCTATTTAAATCAACCATAAATTACCATTTTTAAATGTGTGCGTGGGGGGGGGTAAAAAGCAAACATATATCTATAAATACTTAGCTTTAATATCTGCCAACAAGCCACTAGATGCAGAGCTTACCATGTCAAATACATGATTAAACCCAGCTTGCCCGCCTGAATAAGGGTCAGGAACTTCTGTTTCTGAATACTCTTTAGAAAAATCTAAAAACATTCGTATTTTATTTTTATCTTCATGTAATGATAATTCTTGCAAATCCATATAGTTAGAATCATCCATCGCTAACACATAATCAAAATCACTAATATCTTCTAGGCTAACTTTTCTAGCACGTAAATCCATCATATCAATACCACGACCTTGTGCAGTTCTAATAGAACGTTGATCAGCATGCTTACCAACATGCCAAGCCGCTGTTCCCGCTGAATCTATCAGAATTTCATGCTCTAAACCCTCATCAATAACTAACTGCCTAAATACTCCATGAGCAGTTGGTGAACGGCAAATATTGCCCAAACAAACAAAAATAACAGAAACTTTATGGCTCACGACAGGCTCTCTAAAATAGTAAAATCTTAACTATTCTACAACTAAATTATAAAGGTAATAACAATTAACACCACAAAACCAGAAATAAAATTAATTCCCTTCTCAAAAGATTGGCTTCTTTTTGAAGATGAACACTTAATTATCGTAAATAAACCTAGTGGGCTATTATCTGTACCAGGCAGAAATGCAGACCCATTAGCCTCACTTATCGGACAAATAAACACCTACTGCCAGACAGCCCTAATAGTGCATAGGTTAGATATGGATACCTCTGGAATAATGCTCTTGGCAAAAGATAAACAAACCCACAAAGAGCTAAGCAGACAATTTCAACAAAGACTAGTCCAAAAGCAATACCAAGCAATATGTAAAGGAATCGCTAGTCAAAAAAATGGTTGTATAAACCTACCCATGCGCTGTGATTGGGAAAACCGCCCCTTACAAATAATTGACTTTAAACAAGGTAAATATGCTCAAACCTACTGGCAGATACAGCAACAAAATATTGATTCTTTTAAAGTACTATTAACACCAATTACTGGTCGTTCCCATCAACTAAGATTACACATGAAACAGTTAGGACACCCTATACTAGGCGATAATTTATATTTTAATAAACATAATAACCAAGCAAACAGACTTTTTTTACACTCATTTTACTTAACCTTTTTGCACCCTATTAAACAAGAGCAGATACAGATAAAAAACTCAGCTCATTTTTGGCATATTTAATCCTTGATACACAGCAACTAATTTAAAACAAGTAATTACCATGACCTTAAATGCTGAATAAGATGACATAGATCATAGGAATCTGACTTATGGAAACACTGAATAACTGATTAAAAT
>DBOE01000022.1 GCA_002299585.1 Hydrogenovibrio sp. UBA654
AACTTTAGTATCGGCAGTTAAGGTATTTAAAGTTACTACTGACCCATTAACAAAAGCTGTAACAGGAATTGAAGGTTCAGCCTTAATTTATGGAGTAGATTACTTTCCTAGTTTAACTGCGTATAAAAAAACCCTAGTAATTTCACCGCTAAAACCTTTAGTTGCAAGTTCTAGTTATATGGTAGTGATAACCGATGATTTAGTGGATGTTGATGGGCAGCCAGCAATTAGTGGGGTAACCTATAGTTATTTAAAATTAACCACTCCATTAGTTGATGGCAATGGTAATAGTCAGCTAGCATCATTACCTGATTCCTCAGCGGTTAAATTAGAGCCAGTACGCCAACTAACCCAAGCACAGTTAGCTTCTGCGGCTTCTCAAGGTATTGATATAAGTAAAGTAGTGATGAGCTGGACCTTTAGTACTCAATCTACTACTGATGTTATTAATAGTGTTACAGGGGTTACTAATACAACTTTAGATTTAACTGACACCAGTTTAACAGTTCCTAATGGCACGGCAAAAATATTTGCAGGTACTATTAGTGTGCCTTATTATCAAACAGCACCGACTACTGCCAACCCTATTGCCCCATTAACTGCAAAATGGGCAGGGCAAACAGGAGGAATTTTAACCCAACATGCAATTAGTGCAGGTGATTTTCCTAAAAACACCGGTAATGTAACTATTCCTGTTTTGGCTACTATACCTAGTGGAGGTTGTAATAATTGCCCAGTAGTTATTTACCAGCACGGTATTACCTCCAACCGAGCAACCGTTTTAGCGGTGGCAGATGCCTATGCAGCAGCAGGTTTTGCAACTATTGCCATTGATTTGCCAATGCACGGTATCACCCCAACTAGCTCTGCAGCAGGGTTTAGAAGAGGTGGAGTAACAGAAAGAACTTTTGATTTAAATTTTGTAACACAGGCTGCGAATGGCAGTATTACGGCACTTATTCCTGATGACGTAACAGACTCTTCTGGTCGTCATTTTGTGCAACTAGGTAGTTTATTGACCACTAGAGATAATATGCGCCAAGCTATCTCTGACCTAGTGCAATTAAAGGCCTCTTTAGCTAGTAATATTACAGAGATTAATTTTGATGAAAATAATGTACATTTTTTAGGACACTCGTTAGGTGGCATGGTAGGGGCAGGTTTTGTGCGTATTGCTAGTGATTTAAAAACTGCATCTTTTGCCATGTCTGGTACACAATCCGCATATATTTTAACGAACTCTGCAACATTTCGTCCTGAAATCGCGGCAGGTTTAGCACAAAAAGGTATTCACAAGGGAACTGCTGACTTTGCCAAATTTGAGCTAGCAGCACAAACTGTAATAGATTCTGCAGACCCAATTAGTGTATTAGCAGCTATAACTGTACCGACTTTATTACTAGAAGTTGTTGGTGATGGCAATCCTGGAACGGCTGACCAGGTTATTCCTAATGCAATTGCTACTGCACCGCTGGCAGGAACAGAAGCTTGGGTTAAGGCACAGGGTTTAAATGATGTAATTGCTACTGGTGCGGTAACGGGCGGTAAAGGCATTATTCGTTTTACCGCTGGCGATCATGGCTCTATTTTAAGCCCGGCTTCTAGCCTTGTTACAACGAAAACTATGCAAGAAGCAGTGGTTTCTTTTGCGGCAACTGGAGGAACAAATATTACTGTAACAAGTGATTCAACCATAAAACAGCCATAATTTTGTTTTTTAGTAGGCGTTTTTTCCCTTTATTTAATGTCCAGTTTTTAGGGGCTTTTAACGATAATGTGTTTAAAAATGCTTTGGTTATCTTGCTTACTTTTCAGCTAGCAAAAGAGCCTGTAGAAATTGGCGTATTAATTGCCCTTGCAGCAGGAATTTTTATTTTACCGTTTTTTTTGTTTTCTGCTACGGCAGGCAAAATTGCCGATAGTTATGATAAAACTTGGCTAATCCGTAAAATAAAATTAGTAGAAGTGTTGATTATGCTAACTGGTGCAGTTGCTTTTATCATGCAAGACTTAGTTTTTTTATATGTGGTGTTATTTTTTATGGGCTTACAATCTGCATTTTTTGGGCCAATTAAGTATGCAATTTTGCCCGAGCATATTCCCGCAAAAAATCTATTAAAAGCTAATGGTTGGTTTAGTGCCTCTACTTTTGTGGCTATTTTACTTGGTACACTTATTGGTGGTTTTTTGGTGTTGATGGGGGGTGTTTTTTGGCTATCTCTACTTATTATTGCAATTGCTCTACTGGGTTATATTGCTAGTTTATTTATTCCTCATTCTATTATTCCACCACAAAAACTAGCCTTATCAATTAATATTTTTGCGACTACTTGGGCAGAAATAAAATATGCCCGCCAGTACCCGCAAGCTTTTTTTGCAATCTTAGCTATTTCTTGGTTTTGGTTTTTAGGTGCTACCTATTTAAGCCAAATGCCTGTTATGGTTAAGGAGTTAATTTTTGCTGATGATAAAGTGGTTCATTTATTTTTAGTAGCCTTTTCGGTAGGTATTGCAATAGGTGCTTTGCTAATTAATAGTTTAAAACTTAAGGTAAAAAGTATTGCCGACCTGCGTTGGTTGGCGTTATTGTTGTTGGGTATTTCTTTGGCAATATGGGTGTCTAATATTGCGATATCTATGGTGGTGCAAGGTGCAGAGCCATTAACCTTTACAGACTTCTTTTTTACCCCCCCCCCCCTCATAATCTTACTTATGCTGGTTACTATTGCAATATTGGGCGGTGCGTATATTGTGCCTCTTTATACTTTGTTGCAGGTTCAATCGCCACAGGGTTCTCGTGCTCGCGTGGTGGCGGCAAATAATATTATTAATGCTATTTTAATGGTGGCTTCTGCTGTTCTTATTATGGGGTTATATTCACGAAATTGGAACTTGGTGGATATTTTTTACCTAGTATTAACACTTAACTTATTTTCATGTGCATGGTTGTACCAACATATATTAATTGAGAGAGAAAAATGAAACTGTTATTTAAACTATTATTTAAGCTACTTTTTAGAGCAAAAATTAATGGGCTAGAACACTATCATCAGTTAGATAAAACTGGCGAGCCGATGTTAATTATTGCCAACCATGTTTCTTTATTAGATGGCATGTTAATAGGTAGCCTTTTGCCGGGCAAAACGGCATTTATGATTTCTGAAGATCATACGCATAAATGGTATGAAAAAATGCTATTAAGCCTAGTAGAAACCTTTGAGGTGGAGTTTCATAACCCTTTAGCTGCAAAAAAAGTTATTAAAGAGCTAAAAAACGGTACTCATTGCATGATTTTTCCTGAAGGTAGAATTAGCATGACTGGGCATTTAATGAAAATATATGAGGGAACAGGTTTAATTGCCACTAAAGCTAATGCTAGTATCTTGCCTATCTATATTGATGGGGCAGAGCAGTCAAAGTTTTCTTATTTAGATGGCTCCATGGTTTATATTAAAAGAAAGTGGTTTCCAAAAATCACCCTAACAGTCTTGCCTGCAAAAAAAATAGATTTGCCAACCGATTTAAAAGGGCAAAGAAAGCATGCTTTTTTTAAAAATGAAATCTATACTATTTTGCGTGATGCTAAATATTATGCCAAGGTACAATCCCATTCTTTATTTAAATCCCTAGCGATAGCCAATAAAAAATATGATGCCAAGGCTATTTGCGTAGAAGATTTTAATCATGTGGAACTAAGCCTTAAAAAAATCTTAATGGGTTCGTATGTTTTAGGTAGAAAACTACATAAACTGTTAGGAGATGAAAAACGGGTTGGTATTTTATTGCCAAATGTTGCTGGTATGCCAGTTACTTTTTTTGCCTTACAGGCCTTTAATCATACTCCTGCTATGTTAAGTTTCACCTCTGGTTTGGGGTCGATGCACTCTGCCTGCAAAACGGCTGAGCTAAAAACCATAATCACTTCACGAAAATTTATAGAAGTATTTAAGCTACAGCCTATTATAGATGGGCTAGAAGAAAATTGCCTTAATTTTATTTACCTAGAAGATGTGAAAGAGAGCATAGGCATACTCGCAAAATTACAAGCCTTAATTACCAAACCTAGCGGTATGCCAGGCTATGCAATAGATGAAAAAGAAGAAGCTGTAGTTCTATTTACCTCTGGTTCAGAAGGCGTGCCAAAAGGAGTGGTGCTTTCTCATAAAAACCTCAACAGTAATATTCAACAAATATCTTGTATGCTAACCCTACACCCTAACGAAAAAATATTTAATGCTTTACCTAGCTTTCATTGCTTTGGCTTAACCGCAGGTACTCTATGGCCAATATTAAGTGGGGCAAAATTATTTACCTACCCTTCTCCTTTACACTATGGCATAGTGCCAGAATTGATCTATCAACTAAATGCCAAAATAGCCTTTGGTACAGATACATTTTTTAATGGTTACGCTAAAAAAGCCGATCCTTACGATTTTTATAGCTTAAAAGCCTTAGTTGCAGGGGCAGAAAAATTACGCCCAGAAACCAGAACACTATATGCCGAAAAATTTAACACCATGATTTTTGAAGGTTACGGAATTACCGAAGCAACACCAGTAATCGCCGTAAATATTCCTCAAAAATATAAAATAGGCTCTGTAGGGCAGTTTGTACCAGCAGTAGAGCATAAAATAGAAGCTGTAGCAGGTATAGAAAATGGTGGAAAACTATTGGTAAAAGGCCCTAATGTTATGATGGGCTATTTAATGCCCGATAAACCTGGAGAAATAAAACCGCTAGTAGATGGTTGGCATGATACTGGTGATATAGTTGAGGTTGATGAATTAGGTTTTTTAACCATTAAAGGCCGTGCTAAACGCTTTGCGAAGATTGCGGGAGAAATGATTTCACTGACCGCAGTAGAGGCGTATATAAGTAAAGATAATCCAGATGGTCACCATGTAGTTGTAGCGGTTGCTGATGAACGCCGCGGCGAAAAAATAATTTTAATTACTAATGATGAATTATTAAATCGTCAAGCAGTAACCCAAGCTGCTCAAAAAGCCAAATTATCTGAATTAATGATTCCAAAAACTATTATACTGGTAGAGTATATACCGATTTTAGGAACAGGAAAAGTTGACTATCCAGCAGTACAAGAAATTGCTAATAGCCATAAATAAGAGCCACTTTCATCAACAAAAATTTAAGAAATTAACATGAAAAATTATTTTATTTTGCTTGTATTATTAAGCAGTATTTTTAGTAGTAGTATTTTTGCTCAAAGCTTTAGTGCCATTACTTTTGAAACTCAACATGAAACAAAAATGGCACTAGATAACATAACCAACTGGGTATTTTTTGCAAAAAGCAAAGATGGTTCAAAAATGTTACAGCAGGTGTTTAAAGACTTAAAGGTGGATAAACAATGGCTAGTGGAAAAAAAGGCAATTTATGTAGGTGATATAAGCGGTATGCCAAGCTTAATTGCTAGGTTTTTTGCACTGCCTAAAATGCGTGATTATAACTTCCCAATTGCTTTGGATAAAGAAGGCGATATAACCAAAGATTGGCAAGGAAAAACTGAATTTGTAACTATCTATAAAATAAAAAATTTACAAGTGCTAGAAACAATTCAACTAGATGAAGTTGATAAACTTAAGCAGTTTATGCTTAATAAATTTTAACCTTCACAAGCAACACAGTTGTTGCGTTTTTGGTTTAGTATTTGTGCCGCATTTAAACTATGCTGATAATATAAAGCCTTAATACCTAACTTCCACGCAGTAATATAAAATTGGTTAATTTCTTTTACAGGGGTGTCTGGATGCACCATTATATTAAGCGATTGCCCTTGATCAATATAAGTTTGGCGAGTTGCTGCCTGATCTATTACACTCATTTGATCAATTTCTGGGAAGGTCTTAAATACATTTTTTTCATCGTCACTTAAAAAACTTAGATGTTGCACAGAACCATCATGATTACGAATATCTAACCAAACCTCTTTGGTGTTTTTACCTTTTTGTTCTAGTAACTCTTCTAAGAATGGATTTTTGATGGTAGTTTTTATTTTGGCAATATCTTTTACATAACAATTAGACCATGTTGGCTCAATGCCTTGTGATACCTGCCCTAAAATAAATGCGGATGAGGTGGTTGGAGCAATAGCATTTAGGGTTGAGTTGCGTCTGCCATAATCTTTCATTAATTTTGGAGCACCAAATTTTTCAGCTAGTTCAGTTGATGCTTGGTAAGATTTAGCTTTTATCTCTTTGAAAATCTGTAAGTTTAATTTAGCAGCATCACGCCCTTCCCATGGTAACATTTTAGATTGCAGCAGTGAATGCCAACCCAAAACACCTAGACCAATCGCCCTATTTTCTTTAGTAAAATCATAGGACTTTTTCATAAACAAAAACATCATTTGATCATCATGTTCAGTAGAGTCACGATAAACCTCTAATTTGCTTATAAATTCACTAATAACCGCATCTAGAAAATAAACTAGGGTTTCAACCGCGTCAGTATCTTTCCATTTATCATAATGTAATAGATTGATTGACGATAATACGCAGACAAATGACCATTTTTCGTTGGTAGGGAGCATTATTTCAGAACAAAGATTACTAGCACGGATTTTTAAATTATGGTCCTTATAAACATCAACAGTGTTATTGTTGGCATTATCACTAAATAGAATATATGGATAACCTAGCTCGCCACGGCGTTGAATTACTTTTGCCCATAAAGCTCGTTTTTCTTTATCACCATCAATCATTTCTTGCATCCAGTCATCGGTTACAGTTACTCCATGAGTTAGTTCTTGAATAGGGTTACCTTCGGTTCCTATATCCAAAAACTCGTTTGCATCAGGGTGCTCTATTGGCAAGTAAGGGGCAAACCTACCACGACGCACTGAACCTTGGCTAACTACATCTACCATTGACTCAAATAGCTGCATAAAATGCACTGCACCTGAAGAATAGCCGTTATTTTTGATTGGCATGCCACGACTACGCAAATTACCAAAATAACCAGAAGTACCCCCCCCTAACTTAGACATCATGCCTACTTCTGATTGAGTAAATAAGATATCACCAATATCATCTGCCATATTAGAGCCGTAACAACTAATGGGTAGCCCGCGTTTTTTACCAAAATTTGACCAAACAGGTGAAGCTAGTGAATAAAAACCTTCTTCCATATAACCATAAAACTTATCTGAAAAGCCTTTAATTCCAAGATTTTTTTCTGCTCCATCGGCTATTTCGCGAATGCGTTCTTCAGCACTAGTGCCTTCTTCAAGATAACCACCAGCTAAAAATTTACGACTACTTTCTGTTAACCATTTCATTTAATTTATGTCTCTTGTTGTGTTTTTTGTGATGTTTTTTAAACTTGTTTTAAAAAAGGTCATCCGAGGTGATACTCTTACTTCTTTTGTTGTAATTAATTGAGCGTTTTACGAAAAAATCGCCATGTTTTGTACCAATAATTTCATCATCAAACCATTCTGTTCTTTCAAGAATTACCTCATCGACACTAAATACTTTTTCTATACCAATGCCTTGTAGAGAGTTATTAAAACGGTTTTTCATGAATTCTTTAATTTGCTCTTTTGGTAAAAAGTCTATCTCGCCTTTTTCAAAAATCCAATCGACAATTTCAGCTTCAGCTTTATAGGCTTGTTTGCATAAGGATTTAACCGCTTGTGCATGATTATCATCAAACCATTCAGGGTTTTCTTGTTTGATAATTTGAATTAAATCAGTACCAAAATTACCATGAATTTGTTCTTCTTTAGAGGTAGCTTCTACTACATTGGAGATACCTTTTAAAACATTTTTATGCTTGTTAAATGACATAATTACTAAGAATTGGGAGAATAAAGAAACATGTTCAATAAACAAAGCAAATAGTAGAATTGATTCAGCATATTCTTGGTTATTTTCGCTATTAGCGTGTTTAAGGGCAGATTCAAGATAGCGAACTCGTTTCATAATAGTTGGGTTATCCGCTAGTTTTTCAAACTCATCATTAAGCCCTAAAATCTCTAATAGGTGAGAATAGGCATCGTGATGGCGTACTTCAGATTCTGCAAAGGTGGCACCAACCGAGCCTATTTCAGGCTTGGGCATTTTATTATGAACATTTCCCCAAAAAGTTTTAACCGAGACTTCAATTTGTGAAATAGCTAGCATGGTGCGTTTAATTGCTTCTTGTTCTGGAAGGCTTAAACGAGTTTTAAAGTCGTGAATATCGCTAGTAAAGTTAAATTCGGTATGTATCCAATAAGAATGGCGAATGGCATCGACATATTCGAGCATATCTGGGTATTCGTAAGGTTTTAAAAATACTCGTTTTTCAAATACATTTTTTTTGCGTTTTAGTTCTTGTTCGTTACGGTATAAGATGTAGGCTTTGGCAACATCTAAAAAATCAGATTGCATTAATTTTTGTTCAACAATATTCTGAATACCTTCAATTGAAGGGATATATTTAGTATCAGTTAATTTTATATTTTCAAGAACATCTAAAACGGAGTTAGTTATTTGTTCAGCATCTTCTCTTGACCCTTGCTGAACAGCCTCCATAGATTTACAAATAGCAATAGTTATTTTTTCAGATTTGAATGGTTTTAGTTCGCCATCTCGTTTATAGACATATGTAACATGCATAGTTAAATCTACTCTATATAGTGATCATTAATTTAAAAACGCGAATATATAGCGGAAGGATCATAAAGTCAATAATATATTTTTCAACAAAAGTTAGCCTAAAAATATAAAAATTATCTAAGGTATTGATTGGTTAGGAGTTATTAAAAAATTGAACAAAAAGAGAGAGGATATAAAATTTTTTTACTTCAAAAAAAATTTATTTATAGCTGCGTATAATATGTTTTTATTGTTTGTGAGATTTCTAGCAGAAGCTATATATGAATAATTATGTAAATCTAAAATTATAAATACTTTAAAATTACCCCATTAAGAATTTGAGAGATATTATGGCAATAAAGATTAAATCAACTAAAGAAATAGAAAAACTTAGAGTTGCGGGGAAATTAGCAGCTGAAGTTTTAGGAATGATTGGTAAACATGTTAAAGCAGGTGTTACTACCGAATACCTAGACAAAATAATGCACAATTTTATGGTTAACGAGCAAGGCACTATACCTGCTACTTTAAACTATAATGGTTTTCCTGCTTCTAGTTGTATTTCTATTAACCATGTAGTTTGTCATGGAATCCCATCAAACAAAAAACTTAAAAAAGGTGATCTCGTTAATATTGATATTACTGTAATTAAAGATGGTTATCATGGCGATAGTAGCAAAATGTTTGAAATTAATCTGGTAAAACCTTTTTCTAATAGGCTAAATAAGGTTGCAAGAGAGTGTTTATGGCTAGGTATTGAACAGGTTAAACCAGGTGCTACTTTTTATGATATTGCCTTAGCAATCGAAACTCATGCGCATAAAAATAACTTTTCAATAGTGAAAGAATATTGTGGCCATGGCATTGGTGCTGAATTTCATGAAGAACCACAGGTATTACATTACACATCACCAGAACTTAAAGATTTAGTTTTAAAAAAAGGCATGGTTTTTACCATTGAGCCGATGATTAATTTGGGTAAACCAGAAATTAGGCTCTTAGCTGATAACTGGACGGTGGTAACTAAAGATAAAAAGCTATCTGCACAATGGGAGCATACTATTTTGGTTACTAGTACAGGTTATGAGGTTTTAACTTTACGAACGGATGAGATGCCTTTTTTTCCTTAGGAGATGTAATGAAAAACAAAATTGATCAGTTTATAGAAATACTAAAAACTAAATCTTTTAAAGAAATTCTACCTGCAGGTAAGAGTCTTATTGCAGAGTTTTCAGAACAGCAATATAACCAATTTGATAAGGGAGTATCCGTAAAAGATTTACTGCTTAAACGCTCTATCTTTACAGATCAACTTTTAACTAAACTTTGGCAACATTTTTTTTCTGTTAAAGCACAGCAATGCTTAACTTTATTTGCCGTTGGTGGTTATGGGCGTAGAGAACTACAACCCTACTCTGATATTGATATTCTTATTTTTGGAGAAGATTATGAGCAGTATTCAGACAATATTGCTGAATTTATTACTTTACTTTGGGATATTGGTTATGAAGTTGGTCATGCGGTTAGGAATCTAGAGCAAACTATAGGGACTGCTAAAAATGATTTATCAACAGCTACCAACTTAATTGAATTTAGATTTATAGCTGGGGCAATTTTTAACATAAAATATCTACAAAACATTTGGGATAACGATGATTTTTGGCCAAGCATTCAGTTTTTTGAAGCTAAACTGGAAGAGCAGGAGTCTCGACATAATCGTTTTCAAAATACTATTTATCAATTAGAACCAAACATAAAAGAAAGCCCTGGAGGCTTAAGAGATATTCACACTATTTTATGGATAGCCAAACGCCATTATAAAGCCAGCTCTCTTCAAGAATTAGTAACCCATGAGTTTATAAATCAAACTGAATATGAAGAGATTATTGATGCTTACCGTTATCTAAACCAAGTAAGATTTTCTTTACATAAACTAAAAAAACGCAACGAAAATAGGCTATTATTAGAGCATCAGCAAAGCCTTGCTGAACAACAGGGCTTAACCTATGAGGTTTTAACCAAATCAGTTGAAGCTTTTATGAAACCCTATTATAAAAAAATTCAAACAGTAGCAAAATTAAATGAAATTTTAATTCAGCACTTTAAAGAAGAAATCTTTAAAGCTAAAGAAGATCGTATCTATGAAATAAACCCAAGGTTTAATTTAGTAAATAATTATTTAGACGCAAAAAAAAAGAATATCTTCAATAAAAATCCAACAGCTCTATTAGAAATATTTATTATCTTAGAGGACAAAAAAAAATTAATCCAAGGCATTCGTTCACGAACCATTAGATTAATCCGTAACAATCTACACTTAATTGACCAACAATTTAGAGATGATCCAATAAATAAAGCCTTATTTTTAGAGATATTTAGACAACCCCAGGGGGTAACAGCCTCTTTGCAGCGTATGCATACCTATGGAATCTTAGGGGCCTATTTACCTGCCTTTCAAAAAGTTACTGGTTTGATGCAATTTAATATTTTTCATGCCTATACAGTTGATGAGCATACTTTATTAGTTATCCGTAATCTTAGAAGGTTTTTTATAAATAAATTTTCATTCGAGTTTCCTACTGCCCACCAAGTTGCTTCACAAATATGCAAACCAGACGTTTTATTACTAGCAGGGTTATTTCATGATATAGCAAAAGGAAGGCAAGGAGTCCATGAGGAAAATGGTGCTGTAGATGCTAAACTTTTTGGTGAATATCATAATTTATCTAGTAAAGATACCGAGCTACTAAGCTGGTTAGTTTTAAAGCATTTAGATTTTTCTTTTGTTGCACAAAAAAAGGATCTTTCCGACCCTGAAGTAATTAGTGATTTTGCAATTAATATGAAATCACAAGAAAGACTAGATTATTTATATTTGCTAACTGTTGCTGATGTTGTCTCAACTTCTCCAGATGTTTGGAATGACTGGAAAAACCAACTATTTTTACGCCTATATAACTCAACTAGCCAAGAACTAGATGCCTCTATAACCCTGCCAAAAAGTCGAGCTAAATTAGCATTACTCCATAGAGAAAAAGCAATAGAAGCTTTAAATAAACGAGCCATTAAACAAGAGCAATACCAAAGTCTTTGGTCTGAGTTTAAAAACACAGAATTTTTTAGTCGTCAAAATTATATGGAAATTGTAAGAATAACCATAATTTTAATAGCAAGAAGCAACCATAAAATAATAACCAGCATAGCACCAAAATCACAACGAGGGGCTACTGAACTACTAATATTAATGGAAGACCGAGATTTTTTATTTTCGCAAATAACCAAAGAGATTTATTTATTACTATTAAACATAGTAGAGGCTAAAATTTACACAGGTACAAAAGGCAAAACCTTAGTTGTTGTTCATCTCTTAGATAAAAATAATGAGGCTATTAAAGATCAAAAATTAATAGAGCAAATAAATGAAACACTACAATATGAACTAAGCCTATCAGATGTAGAGCCTACCGATATTAATAAAAAAGAATCTAGGTTGTTACAAGTATTTGATACCGAAACTAAAATAAGCTATCAAAAAATAGACCATAAAAAAACAGAACTAACCATCAAGACTAAAGATATATGTGGTTTGCTAGCAAAAATAGGAAAAGGTCTAAAGGAATCTAAAATAAGAATGCTAGATGCAAAAATAAATACGGTTGGCGAAAAAGTAGAAGATGTATTTTTAATAAGCACTATCACTGGTAAAAGCCTAACTTTAGCACAAAAAGAAAATCTAACTTTAAACTTGTTAGAATCCATACATAGCTGATTGGGCTGAAGATCTCACAGATAAAGTTGATCTAGTTTATCAGGCTTTAATTTATCTTGGTTCTCTGATGGCAAATTTTGTATTTTTTGGCATATTTGTATTAAGCGATTTTCATTTAAGCTTTGATTGTTAAATAGGTGCGTTTGTAATTGTTGTAGCTCTATTTGTATTATTTTTTTGAGTTGAGTTTCATTAGTTTGCTGTTTTAGCCATATATTTAGTTGTTGATAGAATATTTTTGGGTCAGTTTGATTACAGAAATCTAGAGTTTTAGTTGTTACTATTTTATTTGGTTTTTTTATAATTACGGTTTTTTTGTTTTTTTGTTTTAACCATAAAAATAATGTTACTAGCCAGGCTATGGCAAAAACTAAGGTTAATATTTGCCAGATAAATAAATTTATTTTTGGGCTTTTTTGTAATGGTTTAAGTTTTTTATTTTCGGCAGTTATTTTTTTAGGTGTACTAGTTGTTATTTTTTTATTTAAGGCAGGTAATATAGTAAAAGTTTTTGCAGCTAGGCTTGCTATTTCTAATTGGTTAGTTGTGGTATTCCACCAGTGTATTTTATAGTTAGGTATGGCTAGGTTTCCTACATCAGTTGGCACTATAGCTATATCTCTAGTAGCCTGGCTGATTAAACCATCTTTAGTAATTTGATTTTCTAGCTTTGCTTTATCTGGATAGCTATGAAAATTAGCTTGGTTTTCCAATTCCATTTCTGGTAGCTGGGCAGCCTGCAAGCCTGAGGCTTGCATTTGCATAGTTCTAGTGATTGAATCACCAACTCTAATTTTGTTGTTTAGTGACCACTGTTCGGCTAGCTTTATATTTGTTGCTGGTAGCCAAGGCTCTTGTTTTGGGTAGCTTGGCGGAATGGGCTTGACTCTGATTGTAATTTCACCTGATAAATCATTTACCCTTTTCATACGCCCGTTATAGCGGATTTGCCCTGTAAAAATTTGTGGGGTAATTTTTAACTCACCACTTTTTTGTGGAAAGACTGCCCACTTCCATTCATAAACTTCATAGTTGTTACCATTAATGGTTTTTTCGTAGGTGGTTTGTTTAACTAATTGTTTAGCTATAGCATCTTTAAATAATGGTGGGCGAGTGTTGCCCCTTATTAATACACCTAGATGGTAAAAGTGTAGCGTATAAATAATTTGTTGTTGTACAAATACTTTGTTGGTATCAACTTTTGCCTCAAAAAAACTAGTGCCATGTTGTCTTTGATTTTGTGCTACTTTGCTAACGGTTATTTTTATTGGTTGGCTGGCTACATTACCAAGTTTAAACGGAGGTATAACTAGGTCTCCAGTTTGTTTGGGGGTTAGCCTTAAATCCCACCTAGTATGGGATTCAAAGCTACCATTAATCATGGTTATTTGATTAGACTGTTGCTTGCCTAAAATCTCAAATTGATCTTGTAAGTTAGAAAAATCTGGGCTAGATAAGCTTTGAAAATCAGTTTGTACTATTAAGGTGATAATATCACCTAGTTCAATATTTTGCCTATCTACTTTAGTAACTAGGCTGTTAGCAAATGCATTGTTTGTAACTAAAACTAGTATTATTAAAAAATATTTTTTCATATTAACCTTCATACTTTATTACCAGATTTTACCTTGTTTAGTGGTTGATTTTTGCTGTTGATACTGATATTCAAACTTATTTTTTAAGAATAGTCCAGGTTCATCTGGTATTTGATTTAGCCATGCTTTTTGAGCCTGCTCAGCTTCGGTTAGATCTTTTTTGGTAGTTGCTTTGTTGTTAGTGGCTTGATCCTGCTGGTTGCTTTTATCTGGTTTTTTGCCTGATTTTTTGTCCTGTTCTGCCTTATTTGCTTGCTTTTTAGTTGCTGGTTTATCGCTATCTTTACCATTTTTACCTGGCTTTTTACCTTCTTCGGTTGATGATTTTTTGGAATTTTTTTTATCACTTTGTTTGTTGTCTTGTTTCTTTTTATTATCTTCATTGTGTTGTTGCTTACTTTTACTCTCACTCTTAGAGTCATCTTTTGGACCATTTCTTGGTTTTTTTTGCTGGCCGTCTTTATCTTGTTGTTGCTCTTTATTTTGCCCTTTACCCTGTTGTGATTGTTGATTTTGTTTTTTCTGTTGTTGTTTAGCAATTATTTGTTTAATTATTTGTAGGTTCTTTTCTGCTTGTTTAAAGCTGGGATTTAGTTGTAGTGCTTTTTCTAATTGTTTTTGTGCATCAGCAAATTGCCCCTGTTTTGCAAGGGAGTTAGCTTGGTTAAACCTGCCAGTGGGGCTTTTGTCTAGTTCAAATTGCTTTTCTGCCTTGGTAAATTCTTGCAAGCGATAATAGCTAGAGCCTTTCCATTGCGGAGATTCAAGTTTGTTGTTAGCGGCTTTATAATCTTGTTGTTGCCAGCTTTCATAGCCTTGTTGGTTAGATGATTTAAAAAAATCTAAAAAATTAACCTTACTAAGGCTTTTAGTATTACTTTCTGCTGCCTCTTCTGCATAGCTTGTTGGGCTAAAACCTAGTAAAGGGGGGAACATAATTGTCCAAATAACTACCCAGCTTAATACCCAGCCTCGGCGATAAGAAAAGCCAATTAATAGAGCAAGCGGTAACAGTAAATAAATGCCATTATCTAACCAGCTAGCCATAGTTTTTTCTGGTTTATCCTTTTGTTGAGAGTTAGTTTTTTGTGTAGTTTTTTGTTTACCAAGAGCAAATTCTGTAGCGAGGCTTTTAATATCACTATTATCATTTGTCATATAAATAAGCCTGGCATTTAAACTATCTGCTAAGGTTTCTAACTTAGCTGTTGGTAGTCTGCTAATAATTATTTTACCCTTTTCATCTTTTAGTAGACCGTGTTCTGGCACAGAGATAGGGGCTCCTTTTTTGGTACCTATGGCTAGGAGGCTTAATTGAATATTGCTTGGTGTAACAAGAGATTTTATAGTAGAAATTTGTTGTTCATCAATATCATCTAAAATCCAAATAATTCGCCCATTTTTAATTCTTGATTGTTTTAATAGCTCCACTGCTTTATTAATAGCCTGCACCGCATCAGAACCAAAAGAGGGCATAATCACGGGATTAATGCTTGGCAGTAGTGAAATAATGGTGCTGTTATCATCAGAGATAGGGCTAAGCACATGGGCTGAGCCAGAATAAACTACTAAACCAGTAGATAGATGAGGGTTTGCGGTTAAAAAATCGATTAATTTGTATCTTGCTCTAGTCATACGGCTAGGCTTAATATCTTCGCCGAGCATAGATAACGAGGTATCTAATACAATAACTGTGCCTTGTTGTATTTTCTCTGCTGGTTGTTTAACCTGTTGCCAACTAGGCCCTGCTAAAGCAACCAAGCTAATAAGCCAAATAATTGCTAGCCCAATTAGTGGTAAAGTTGACTTTTTTTGAAGTCTACTGTCATCAAATAAAACCTTTTGAAAACTAGGCTCGATGATATTTTGCCAGTTGCCTTGTTGTAGTTGGTGTTTAAAGATAAACCATAATAAAATTATTACAGGTATTAAAGCCCATAACCATTCGGGTCGTAAAAAATGTAAGCTCATTATTTATTACCCCACAGCCTAAAGCCTGCTATTAACAAACTCAATAAAAAAGCAACCGATAAAGGATAGTGGTAGAGTTCGGTTTGTAATCTATATTGATAAATTTGATGTTCAGTTTGTTCTAGACGGTTTATTTCGTCATATATTTTGTTTAACTGTGCCGTGTTAGATGCTAGATAAAACTTACCGCCAGAAACTTTTGCTATTTTTTTTAAAGTAGCAATATCCATACTATGACCACTATTTAAAAATGCATCGATACTTGACCTGCGAGCCTTGCCTATACCGATAGTGTAAATTTTTAAACCAAACTTTTTTGACTGTTCGGCAGCATCAAGTGGGCTAACTGCCCCTGCGGTATTACTACCATCGGTTAAAAGAATTAGCACGGTTTTATTTTGATGGGTATTGGCAAGGTGTTTAAGAGTAATGCCAATAGCATCGCCAATAGCGGTATTATTACCAGCCATGCCGATTGCAGTTTCTTGTAAAAGCTGATTAACCGTGTTCAAATCATAGGTTAACGGGCTCTGGATAAAGGCTTGAGAACCAAAAACTACTAAGCCTAGTCGATCACCTTGGCGTTTGTTAATAAATTCAGCAACTACAGCTTTAACCGATGCTAGCCGGTTAACTTCTCGCCCATGTAGGAGCATATCTTCAGTTTCCATGCTGCCAGATAAATCTACTGCCAAAATCATATCTTTACCTGTGGCATTAAAACTGGTCGGCTTTATAAATAAAACCGGGCGACTAGCGGCAATAATAACTAGTAGCCATATAATAAGATAAAATATAGGGATAGAATGTTTAGAGACCTTGGTTTGTAAAATAGCCAACTTTTCAGCACCTAATCTACCCATAATTACTGGTGCTAGCAGGGAAACTTCTTGCCTAGCTGCTGGTTTAAATAATAAACGCACCATAAATGGTAAGGGTAAGATTGCGAAAACCCAAGGAGTAATAAACTCCAACTGCTCAAAAAAACTAGAGAGATTAAACCAACTCATTTATGATGACCCTTAATCCAGCTTTGAGCATAGTTTAAAACGCTAGTTAATCTTTGTTTATCAAACTTAAAATCGGCTTGGTAATGAGCGTTAAAGTACTCAGCTAAATACTCAGGTTGATCAATGTAATTAGCAGTTTTTTGCAAAAAATCAACCCATTTTTGACCAGTTAAATTAGCAATTGTTTTTCGCCCATAATGAGTTATTGATACCTGTTTTAGCAGATGATTTGCCACCTCTATTTGTTGCTGTGGCGTGCTGGCTTGTTGCATAGCTTGTTTATATAAAATTTGTGCTTCACGACGATACTGGTTTGATTTATGGCTGGTATAAACTGCCCAACTTATACCCACAATTAAACCTATTAAGCCAGTTAATAAGGTAGCAAAGCTAAAAGATGGCGGCCACCAACCAACAGGATTTGGAGTGATTATGTCTTGCATTTGTGCAAGTAATTGCTGAATTTCTGGATCTATTGGCATAATTAATTAATCACCTTTTGAGCTAATAATTCAGCAACAGGATCTCGGCTAGAGTCAACTTCAATCACAGGAATATGAAATTTCCCACAGTTATTTTTTAGCTCTTGCCAAGCATTATCATAGGCTAGCTTATATTCATTATGCAGCAAGCCAGCATTAAAGTTAAGTTTAGCTAAGCCATTAGAAAAACTAAATAAACCAGTTTTTGGTAAGTTTTTTTCTAAAGGATCAAACAGATGAATTAATACCACTTGATTGCGTTTTTTTAAATGCGATAACTGTTGAAAAAAATCAGCAGGCTGCTTTAAAAAATCGCCAATTAAAAATAAACGATTACCAGAATCAACTTGTTTATAAACCAGCTCAAGCTGTTGTGTCCAAAGATTTTCAGGAGATGATGAAGTACCAATCGGCGAAGTAGTTTGTGCTTGTAGCTCTATACTATTATTTAAAAACTGCAACAAAAACTTATGATTTTGTTTAGCTTTTTGCCAGTAGGATTGTTGATTATTAAATACCTGTCCACCAAATTTATCACCATGATTTAAAGCAATCCAGCCGATAATGGCACTAATATTCATTGCTTGCACAGATTTAAATCTAACTTGGCTACCAAAAAATAATCTTGAGCTTTGTTCGGTTATGCAAATAATTGGTTTTTCTAATTCTTCGGTAAAAACTTTAGTGTGAGTTTTTTGGGTTCTAGCACTAACTTTCCAATCAATATGGCGAATTTCATCACCTGCTTGGTATTCCCGAACCTCGGTAAACGACATCCCTCTACCTTTACGAATGGCTTGGTGATACCCCCCCTTAGCGGAAATTAAGGTTTGTTGATGACTAAGTTTTTTGCGTTTTACTAGAAAACGAAAGCCTAATAAGTCAGTAATATTAGAATAGATGCCGTTTTGCATAACTAATTTAAATAACTGGCACGAGGCTTAATAATTCATCAACAATACTATCGGCAGTTTTGCCAGCAGCTTCACCCTCAAAGCTAACTAATAACCTATGGCGAAAAACATCATGCACTACCTCTTGCACATCATCAGGGCTTACAAAGTCTTGACCTTTTAGCCAAGCATAAGCCCTTGCACCACGAGATAAAGCTAAAGTAGCCCTTGGACTAACCCCATATTCAATATGTTTACCAAGCTCTGTATCATAGTTTTGTGCTTGTCTTGTTGCGACTACCAACTCAATTAAATAGGTTTTAGTATCTTCAGACATGTGTAAATTAAGTATTTCCTCTCTAGCAGCAAATAAATCAGTCTGAGAGACTGGCTTAAATTTTTCTTGGCTAATTTGCCTTGCCTCATCCTCAACTAACTGCAATATTTTTCGCTCAGCATCCCTATCAGGGTAATCAATCACCACATGCATCATAAATCTATCCAGCTGGGCTTCTGGCAGCGGATAGGTTCCCTCCTGCTCAATTGGGTTTTGGGTAGCCATAACCATAAATAGTTTTTCTAAAGCAATCGAGTGCTTACCAACCGTTACTTGATCCTCTGCCATAGCCTCTAATAAAGCAGACTGCACCTTAGCAGGGGCACGATTAATTTCATCAGCTAAAATTAGATTATGAAAAATAGGCCCCTTTTGTAACACAAATTCACCAGTTTCTTGGCGATAAATTTCAGTACCTGTAATATCTGAGGGCAATAAATCGGGGGTAAACTGAATGCGGTGATAATCACCCTCAATTAAATCTGCCAAAGTACGGATAGCCTTAGTTTTAGCCAGCCCAGGAGGGCCTTCTACCAATAGATGACCATCTGCCAATAACCCCATTACCATCCGTTCGGTTAAATGTGGTTGCCCAATAATATGGCGATTAAGTTCAGCTAATAGCTGTTGGAATTTAGTGGTTAAAGAATTATTGCTAGTGGAATTGTTAGTCATGGTTAGTT
Organism: Hydrogenovibrio sp. UBA654; assembly: GCA_002299585.1. Lineage (GTDB taxonomy): Bacteria > Pseudomonadota > Gammaproteobacteria > Thiomicrospirales > Thiomicrospiraceae > Hydrogenovibrio. Next base: position 19,341 of record DBOE01000022.1, read on the forward strand.
TTCAAAAAAATTAAAAACATAATTATACACCAAATGTCTTCTTAAAATCATGTAAAAAATCTTGAAATTATCTATTGCCTTGCCAGCCTAGTTAAATCAAATTCATACTCAAAATTGGAACGGTAAGGATTAATATCTACCCCCCCCCTCCTTACATACCTAGCATAAACAGTTAGGTTTTTAGGACAGCAATATTGCATAATATCAGTAAATATACGCTCAACACACTGCTCATGAAATTCATTATGATTACGAAAAGAAATCAAATATTTCAATAGATTTTGATGGTTAATTTTTTTACCCTGATAATGAATTAACACCGAACCCCAGTCAGGTTGCCCCGTGACTAAACAGTTAGATTTTAAAAGGTTGGAATAGAGGGTTTCTGTAACCTCTGTATCTTCGGTAGTTAATAAATTAGGGCTTACTTGGTAGCTATCCACCTCAATATCAAGCTCATCTAAACAATCTCCAGCCATTACGCCAGTTATTTCATTTATTTGCTCCAGCTTACGGACATCAGCGTAAACTTGCGTGCCTGATACCTTGCTTAAATCTGTTTCCCAAAGCTGTACTACCTCATTTTCAGAGCTAAAACGGCTACCATTAAAAGAGTTTAAATAAAGTTTAAACGATTTAGATTCGATTATATTGGCAGCTTCTGCATTAAAAGAAAACTCCACAATCCGTACTTCTGGCTTGCCTTTAGCATTTAACCAAGAAACTTCATAAGCCGTCCAAATATCTAAACCGACAAAAGGCAAAGAATTTAAATCAAAACCTAGTTCATCACGGTTTTCTTGACGAGGGATAGCAAACAATAAGCTAGCATCATATTGCTGGCAATAGCTGGTAGCTTGCCCAAGATTACTTTGTTTGGCAGAAGAATTATTGTTCATTTCAGTTTCATTTTTATGAGAATATACTGCTATTATAATTTAGGATAAAAAAATGTTAACAACTTTAATTTTGGGTATTTTATTAACCGCTGTTACGCAGGGCATTTTATGGGGCGGATTTATTTTTTTTAGAAGGTTTAAAAGATTTGATTTTTTAAATAGTCGCCAAGCCAATAAAGTAGTGTTACAGCTTACTTTAATTCTATATTTTGTTTGCTTGGTTTTAACTATTTACTTTATGTTTTAAATATTGTAAATTTGGCTAAGTGCCGTAGGGTGTGGCTTATAGCTCATTGTTTCGCCGTTATGACTTTTGACAATAACCAGCTATTGCCTGCAAGACATGCCTAAAATTGATAAGCTAGAAGTCCATGCAGAATTTCAATCAGTTATTCAGTTTCTCCTATCATCCAAATACCTTTTTCGATAAAGGCGGCTATAGTATGTCTTTTTGCTTTATTTATGAGGTTTGGATGTGAGAGTTTATGGCTTTTTGCGTAAGCATTAAGCATGACTATATTTAAACCTTTTAAGTATGCCAATCTCTTAAAGTAGCTGTTTACTAATGCTCTATAAACTATCTGTTCCATAATCTCAGTTTTTCCTGACATATTAAACTCTTGAAATGCCTTGTAATACTCTTGTCTGTCCAAAAATCTAATGTTTATAGGCACATAATTTTCTCGAATAAGTAAGTAGTTATTGAGGCTTCGCCCTATGCGTCCATTACCATCAAGGAATGGATGAAGGCTATCAAAGTCTAGGTGGAATCGTGCTACCCTCTCCACTATGCTTTTAGAAACATTAGCATTGTATGTTATAAAAAATTGTTCTAAATCATCAGCTATCAGAGATGGGGCAAGAGCTATATGGTTGCCAACCCTAACATATTCATTTCCTCTTCTAAATCTACCGGCGATATTATTGTTGATGTTAGAGATGAGGGTTTTATGTAAAAATAGTATCATCTCTGAACTTAGCTCTTTATCTTTGGCGTTGTTGTCTATATATTCTGTAACACTGGCTAGATTTTTTGCTTCATAAATCTCTCTTTCTGACACATACCTATCTAAATCGATTTGTAATAAGATTTTTTCTGTTTCTTCTATGCTTAGCGTTGAGTTTTCAATGGCATTTGAGTTATATACCTGCTCAAAGACTTCAGTCTCAGATATGAAGTTGTTGTTTGCCTATGGCGTACTGAAAGTATTCTTTTCTTAGGCTGTCTATTTTGCTAGTTTGTTTTTTCGTTAACATAGTGGTATTTTAGAGAATTTTAACGATTAATCAACAAAAATAGTTAAACAAAGTGAAATAAGCATTTTTTTAATGATTATATCAATCGATAACCCCTTTGGTTGCATAATTGGCTTACCACTCAACATCACAACCCAATCTTTATTTCCTTTTAATAGCTAATATCAAGTATAATAAAAGCACACAAAAACAGTAAGAAAATAGTTGATTTGTTGACTACAAACAAGTCTAATAGATTTTACTAATGAATTTTTCTTTATAATAGCCGTTAGATATAAAATACCATCCGTTAATATAGCGAAATAAAAATGAAAAAACATGATGAGTTGCCGATAACGCATGAAGACCCTTTAATTTCTTTTTTACACATAGCAATTAAAGTAGCTGTACGAATTTTAGCCATATTGATGGTATTAGTTATTTTCTGGGGTGTCGCTGATGTTGTTTATGTTCTCTACGAACAACTCATACTGCCACCTTTTATGCTACTTGATATATCCGATATATTGAAGGTATTCGCTGCATTTTTAACTGTGTTAATAGCAATTGAAATCTATCAAAATATTGTCCTGTATTTAAGGACGGATGTAATTCCCATAAAGTTAGTTGTTGCAACTGCTTTAATGGCTATTTCAAGAAAAGTTATTATATTTGATTTTAAAGAAGTAAGTCCTATGTATGTTCTAGCAACTAGCGCAGTTGTTTTAGCCTTAGGAGTAACGTACTTCCTATTGAGTGAAAAATACGAAAAAAAAATAGACAGTAAAGCCAGTTAAATTATATCTAACAATTAAAATACACTCATCAAGAAAAAGAGTGTATCTTATTGGAATTGCAACACTAAACCGACACAAAGATTAATTATTTTCCGTTAATTGGCTAATTCGGTCTCTGTAATCTTTTTTGTATTCTTATGGTGATTCATAATTTAGCGGACTGTGTAATCTTTGGTGATTATACCGGCCAATGTAATCTGCAATATCAAAACGAGCTTCGGTTTGATTTCTATAATCGGCATTAATACGCGTTCTTTTTT
>DBOE01000068.1 GCA_002299585.1 Hydrogenovibrio sp. UBA654
AGAAGCTGGGACTAAACATTTATGTATATCCATGAAGCCATAAAATAAACTGCGTAGAACCCACCCTCTAAATTACTTAGTTATTGCTATAACATATTTTTATTTGAGATTATGGGAAAATTACAGTTAATAATCTTTAGGCATGAAAAAAAGGTTCGCTACCCCTATTCTAGCTTGCATAAGGAGTCTCTGATCAAGCCCCAAAAAAAGTAGATAGTAGAGGTTATTAAATAATTATTTTAGGAAATACAATGAAACAAGTTAGTTTTGGAAGTTTAGTTTATGAACATAAAAAATTTATCACAAAAAAAGCAAAGCCGCAAAAACTCAAGCGTTAGAGCAAGAGTGAAGCATTGTTTTAGGATAATTAAATGTCAATTCGGCTATAAGAAAGTACGTTATGGAGGCACTGAATAAGTAGGACTTCTGTTTGGTCATTTAATCAAATTGTGCGTGAGCTCATAATTGTTAACCACCTATTTAGCTTGATGATTTACATTGTAAGATAGTATACTGGTTTGTTCAAATTTAGCCTAATCGCCATTATAGAAAAAAGAGAATGTATTCATGTTAGTCGAACAAAAATTAACTTCTTTAAAAGGTGTCGGCGACAAACTAGTTGCTAAATTAAATAAGTTATCTATTTTTTGTGTGCAAGATTTATTATTTCATTTGCCTTTGCGTTATCAAGATAAGACTAAATTAACCCCAATTAATAATTTATTTGCAAATCAAGAAGCTTTAGTTGAGGGTGAAATAATTAGCCAGCATCTTACCCAAAGCCGTAATCCTAGTTTAGTGGTTAAATTAGTTGGTTCTGACGGGGCATCATTAAGCTGTCGGTTTTTTCATTTCCATCATAGCCAAGCCCAGCAATTTAAACGCGGTATGTGGTTAAGAGCTTATGGAGAAGTATCTTTACGAGCTAATGGTCTAGAAATAGTACACCCAAGTTACCAAATATTTAATGCAAATACCCCCCCCCTTTTGGCACAAACTCTGGCTCCAGTTTACCCGATAACTGAAGGGCTTGGTCAAGCTACTTTACTTAAATTAATTAAACAGACCCTTGCCTTACTTAAACAATATCCTTTAGCAGAAGCCCTAGACAATAATTTATTACAAGAGCTAAATTTACCACTAATAAACGATGCTTTACTTACTCTGCATGAACCACAACCAAGTGATGATTTACTAGCAATAAAACAATTTATCCACCGTGGCCAACAAAGATTAATTTTTGAAGAGTTATTGACTTCACAACTTAGCTTGCAAATTAGAAGAGCGATTGAAAAAGAATTTACCGCACCCGCTTTTCCAACCAGCAATACCACCAGCAGACTAATAAAATCTTTATCTTTTAAGTTAACAACTGCTCAGCAAAGGGTTTGGTTAGAGATTAACGAGGATATTCAACAACCCCACCCTATGCAAAGATTAGTACAGGGTGATGTTGGTTCTGGTAAAACTGTTATTGCTGCTCTTGCTGCGGTGCAAGTAGCTGAAGCAGGGTTTCAAGTAGCCATTATGGCTCCCACAGAGATTCTAGCAGAACAACACCTAAATCAGTTTATGGAATGGCTAGAGCCATTAAGCATCCCCATAGCTTGGTTAAATGGACGCATGAAAGTGGCTGAAAAACGCAGCATGCTTACTAAAATTGCTGAGGGTTCTGCCAAGGTCATTATAGGTACTCATGCTTTATTTCAAGATGCTGTAACTTTTCACAACTTAGGGCTGATAATTATTGATGAACAACATAGATTCGGGGTACATCAACGGCTATCATTACATGATAAAGGCAAAACCAATGATTTACACCCACACCAACTTATTATGACGGCCACTCCCATTCCTCGAACTCTAGCTATGAGTGCTTATGGTGATTTGGATTTATCAATAATAGATGAGCTACCACCAGGCAGGCAACCAGTTGAAACTGCGGTACTAAGTAATGAAAAACGTGCTAGCGTTATGAAAAATCTAATCAAACAATGTCAGCAAGGTGTGCAAGCCTATTGGGTTTGCCCATTAATTGAAGAGTCAGAACTTATTATTGCCCAAGCAGCAGAAGTTACTGCCCAAGAATTTATCGATAATTCAAATCTACGAGTAGGCTTAATTCATGGGCGACTAAAAGCTAAAGAAAAAACAGCAATAATGCAATCTTTTAAACGACATGAACTAGATTTATTAGTTGCCACCACTGTAATCGAAGTCGGGGTAAATGTGCCTAATGCTAGCCTAATGATTATCGAAAATGCAGAACGCTTAGGTCTTGCTCAACTACACCAGCTCCGTGGGAGGGTTGGACGAGGAGAAAAACAAAGTTATTGTGTATTAATCTATCAACCACCTCTTAGCCAAACTAGCTCTAAACGCTTGCATATTATGCGTCAAACTACCGATGGTTTTAAAATAGCTGAAGAAGATTTAAAAATCCGCGGGGCAGGTGAAATATTAGGAACCAAACAAACAGGCAGCTTACAATTTAGAATAGCAGACTTAAACAGGGATGCCTTATTAATTCCTAAGGCAAAAGACTGGGCAGAAAAAATAGCTAAACAACATCCTCAAACTATAACCCTACTAGAGCAACGATGGATTGGTAATAAAAGTGACTACAAACAAGCGTAAAGATATTTACCTAACTCAATGGAAACCTGCATCACTATGGCAAAGATTAAAAATTAGCCATCAAGAAAAACATTGGTTACTAGAAGAAAAGTCTCTAACCGCAAAATTTAAAAAACAATGTCCTAACTTAACCGTTGAGATACTATCAGAAAAATGGCAAGCTCCTCTTAGCTACGAAAAGCAACAACTAGGCTTAAAAGACAATCAACACGCTTGGACTAGGTGCATAGTATTAAAATGTGGGCAACAAAATATTTTATATGCAAGAACCGTAATCCCAAATTTAACTAGTGGTAATACTTGGTTTGCGATAAAAAAACTAGGAAATAAACCCCTTGGAGAAGTGTTATTTAACCTAAAAAACATAACTAGATCACCGTTTAAAATTTTAAAACGAAACTACCCTTGGCAATATTTAGAACAAAACACAATAGCGGCTGCCCGCTACTCATTATTTAAACAAGATAATCAGCCATTACTATTAACAGAGGTATTTCTACTAAAGATCTGAGCAACTAACATGTATAATGTGGGGATTATATAATATAAAGTTTTAATAATATGTCAGATGCTATTAAACAATTACATGCAAGCTACAGTGCCCTTGAAGATCGTATTTTATTTACTATTGAAACAGAACAAAATACCCAAATATTAACTTGGATTACCCGAAAGTACCTTAAAATGTTATTACCAATACTACAAGGGCAACATCCCATAACTGGTAAGTCAATTATAGATATAAATGCACAACTAGCAAAATCAACAAATCATAACGAAGAATTTTCTGAAACCTTAGCTAAAAAAATTAATTTTGCTGAGCATTTTGAACACCCAATAGGTAAGGATCCAATTTTACTAACTAAAATATCTTTTAAACATTTTAAAACTGATCGACCACTTTTTCTGCTTGAGCCTGAAATAGGCATAGGAATTATGTTTGATTATAATGGTAAGCTTCTTAACACTTTAACCATATTATTTTCTCAAGCAATGCTCAAGGCTGATTGGGATTTTGAAAATTCATTCTTAACTCAAGTAACTACTAGCCAAGATTTGTTGCAATAGTCTTTCTATTACGATCTCTCTCCATAATATAACCATTTAATTGAATTAATCTTTATTATAAACCCATAAAAATATTAAGCTATAAAAATAAATTTTTATGGAATAAAATTATTTGGCAAGAAAATGATTGTTCTAGTAATGATTGTTCTAGGGTTATGGTCATAATCTATAAAAACAAAAGTTAGAGAGAATAATATGCTACATACTAAGAGTATTTTCAATATAAAAAAAACAATAATAAAACAACTGCTACCTATAGCTATTATATTAACAATTTCCAGCACCTCTGTGCAAGCAGCAAACTGGTTAATGTTACAGGGTACCGAATCAAAAAAACAAGGTCCTGGTGAAAGCTTATGGGGGTTTATCCAAGTTGATTACCAACAAACGGATGATACTAAGCTAGGTGCTGGACCCCATAATGGCAAACATGCCGCATTTAACCAAATGATTCCTGAATTAATTACCTCCGAAGGTTTCAATATTAAACGGGCCCGTATTGGAATCCGTGGCAATAACTTACAGATTGACGATAAAATAAATTATTTTTTACTAACTGAATTCGGTAATAACGGCATTACTACTGGTCAAAAAGCTTCTAGAGGTCAGCTTACTGATGCCAGCATCACCTTTAATCATATTCCGGGTGTTCGTGTTAGAACAGGGCTATTTAAGACCCCTGGCTCAGAAGAATCAATGCAAGCTATTGGTATAATATATTATGTTAATTTTTCTAATGTAACTAACCGTTTATTATTGGAGCGCTCCTATGATAATGTAACAGGAAATACTAATAGAAATAGCCCTATTAGTGCTTTTCGAGATATAGGAGTACAACTATTTGATAGTTTTAATTTAGGTGGTTGGGATACGAGTTATGCGGCAATGTATGGCAATGGTCATGGTATCACGATGGATAATGATAAACACAAGGATCTATACCTCTACCTATCAACCGAAAAACTATTAGGTAAATCTGGCCCTAGAAGACATGGTTTAAAATTCTATGTTTGGAACCAAAGTGGCAAGCGTACTTTAATAGATGTTGGAATAAAAAATCGCGAGCGTTCAGGTTTAGGAACTACCTTTTGGAATGGTAATTTCCGTCTTGGAGCAGAATACATACAAGCAGACGGTATGATTTTTGGGGGAACTACAGGGGCTGGACTTCCATCTGATGGGGCAACCTTCTCTATGCAAGCAGATCAAAAGGCTGAAGGTTACTATCTGGATCTTGGTTATCGCGTAATACCAAGTTTAGAGCTAAATTTACGTTATGATTATTTAGACAGTGGAACTAAAACTAATACTGTATCAAATACTGGTGCAGATAATCGACGAGAGTTCACAACAACAACACTAGGCATGCAATATTTTATCAATAAGAAAACTACTCTAATTGCTAACTACGAATTTCGTGATATTAAAGCACCTAATGTCCCCTCTAGTGCACCAGCACATACAATTGTTAAAGCAATTGATGACCGGATTGCTTTACAGGTTCGGGTAATGTTTTAAATATAAGATTTTACTCGCTAAAATATTTTTAGCGAGTTTTTTTAAAACTATCACTCCCGAATCCCTGTTTAGGAATCTTCGAATAACTAAATAAAATCCCGAGGGACTTAGCCAATAGTTTTATCTGTCACCACAGCTAACCAAACAATAAAAAAAGCCCAATGATTGCTCAAAAATACTTTAAACGCCAACTTATCATTTCGTTTTGATAGTAAATATTGATGGTAAATAAAGAGTAATAAAACTAGCCCAATACTTCCATAATAAATATTTGTTAAGTTAAACAACTCCCCAATCCAAACTAAAAGAACAAGCATTAATATTTGAAACAAACCAATAATTTGATTAACATATTTGCCAAATAAAATAGCGGTTGACTTAACCCCGATCTTTAAGTCATCTTGTTTATCGCCTATTGCATAAGCAGTATCATAGATTAATGCCCAGACCATTACTAATGCATAAATCACCCAAGCAGCATTCGGAACAGTTTCATTAATGGCTACAAAGCTCATTGGAATTGCCCAAGCAAAAGCGGCTCCCAAAAAAACTTGTGGCCAATAGGTATAGCGTTTCATGAAAGGGTATAAACCTGCTAACAATACTGCCCCTAAAGACCAAATAACTGTTGTAAAATTTAGAGTCAATACTAGAAAAAAAGCACTTAGACATAAAATTATAAAAAAAATAAGTGCCGATTTACTAGAAATTAAGCCAACTACCAGAGGCCGCTTACAGGTTCTTGCTACGAGACCATCAAAATTTCGATCGGCATAATCATTAATCACACAACCAGCAGAACGCATTATCACAGCACCCAACACAAATACAACTAATAGATGCCAGCCTGGAAAACCATCTGCTGCCAACCATAAGGCAAATAAAGTTGGCCACAAAACAAGATAAACCCCCACAGGCTTATCCAATCTTGTTAAATAAATATAAGCCTTAAAGTTGTTCATTAAACTCTTTTAATAGAGAGGTTAGTTCTTCTTTTGCTATCACATTCAATTCAATATGAGATTCTTGGGTACTCATATTTTCTGAATAATGTAGCCAGCTTTCGGCTTGTTTACCATCTATTTCTTTGGTTAGGTAAATAATATATGCCCAACCAATAAAATTGCTTTGACCACCTTCTTGTGAGGCAACATTCCAACCTTTGGTAACTAAAAAATCCTTAAAAGGCTCTACATTATGTGGTTCAATCTGCAAATAAATCATCAATATTTCCTAGTAAATACAATAACTTACCCCCCCACAAAAACCCCATGTTTGAGGGTGGGGGGGAGTACTACTTAATCAGAGGCTGCTCCTTAACAGGCTTTTTCCAACTTCTAATGCTAATCTGCTTTGCCCTAGATAAAGTTAAACCTTCTTCTGTTACATTTTTAGCAATCGTTGAACCTGCACCAATCGTTACATTATCCGTTAAATTAACAGGAGCAATTAATTGCGAAGCAGAACCGACAAAGACCTTATCCCCAAGAACCGTTTGATGCTTATTAACACCATCATAATTGCAAGTTATAGTTCCTGCTCCAATATTACAGTCCTTACCCATTATCGTATCGCCAACATAACTTAAATGGTTTACTTTTGACCCCTTACCAATATTAGTTTTTTTAGTTTCAACAAAATTACCTATCTTCACATTATCATCTAAGTTAGTATCTGGTCTAATTCGAGCATAAGGTCCTATCTGGCAATCTTTACCCAACATTGCCCCATCAATGTGTGAGAATGGCTCAACTACCGTTCCTGAAGCTATTTCTGTGTTCCTAATATAACAATGACTACCTATAGTTACATTATCGCCAAGAGTTACTTTACCTTCAAAAATAGTATTCACATCAATTAATACATCTGTGCCAACCTCTAATTCCCCACGAATATCAACTCTATCAGCATCAATTAAAGTAACTCCTTGTTCCATCAACCCTGTTGCCAACTGTTGTTGAAAATCTCGCTCTAAATCTTGTAGCTGTTGCTTATTATTAACACCCAATACTTCTATTTCACCACTTGGTTTAGCTGTCGCGACCTGTAAGCCATCTGCCACGCACATCGCAATAATATCGGTTAAATAATACTCATCTTGTGCATTATCACAAGAAAGTTTCGCTAACCAACTACGCAGATAAAAACCTTTAACTGCCATAATGCCAGTATTAACTTCTTTAACCTGTTTTTGCTCTAGAGTTGCATCTTTTTCTTCAACAATGGCAATGACTTTATTATTACTATCACGGATAATCCTGCCATAACCTGTAGAGTCTGCAAGGCTAATAGTTAATATCGATAACGGATGACTATCGCTAACTAAATCCAATAAATTTTGCAAAGTTGTTGGTTTAGTAAGTGGTACATCACCATATAAAATTAATACCGTATCATCATCCGCATAATGTTCATCCGCCTGCATTACCGCATGGCCTGTACCTAATTGTTGCGTTTGCTCTATAAATATAAGATAGTCATGCTTAGCAAAAACTTCCTTAACTAACTCTGCACCATGACCGACAACTGTGCTAATTTTATCTGTAGCAAGTGTTTTAGCTAATTTAATTACATGTTCAAGCAAGGGAATCGCGGCTAAAGGCTGCAATACTTTTGGCAATTTTGAACGCATTCTAGAGCCTTTTCCTGCAGCTAAAATAATAACTTGTATCGACATATATTTTTCCTAAATTAATCCACTTATTTTAAACAAAAAAAAAGCACCCAAAGGTGCTTTTTTAAATGAAAGCCATTAATTATTTAGCTAATCCAGTTTTATGCAGTCTATCTCTAAGTTTAGTGATAGCTTGTATTTGAGCAACTGCTTCGGCTAACTCAACTTGAGCTTTGGCAATATCTGTATCAAATTTTGCATTTTTCATCGCATCTTCAGCATTACGTTTTGCTTCTTCAGCTGCCGCTTGATCTAAATCTTCAGCACGAATTGCAGTATCAGCCAAGATAGTCAGTACTTCTGGCTGAACCTCAATAATACCACTATTGATGAAAAAACAATCTTCTTCATCACCATATATAACCCGTACTTGACCAGGCTTAAGTGAACTTAAAAACGGAGTATGATGAGGTAAAATACCTACCTCACCATCAGCAGCCTGCGCAAAAACCATTTCTGCTTTACCAGAAAAAATAGAACCTTCCGCACTTACAATATCTACCTGCATTGAAACTACCATAATCAATTAACCTTCGTATTTTTTAGCTTTTTCTAAAACTTCATCAATATCACCCGCATACATAAATGCTTGCTCTGGAATATTGTCTAGTTCACCACTCATTATCATTTTAAAACCACGAATAGTTTCTTTTAGAGATACATAACGACCATCTTCACCAGTAAATACTTTTGCCACAAAATAAGGTTGGGAGAAAAAGCGTTGCATCTTCCTAGCTCGTGCAACTGATGCACGGTCTTCTTCAGATAGCTCATCCATACCTAATATAGCAATAATATCTTTTAATTCTTTATAGCGCTGTAGTGTTTTCTGAACACCACGAGCAACATCATAATGCTCTTGCCCAACCACTAAAGGATCAAGCTGACGAGAAGTAGAATCTAGTGGATCAATTGCAGGATAAATACCGGTTTCAGCAATCGCACGGTTTAATACTACAGTTGCATCTAAGTGAACAAAAGTTGTAGCAGGGGCTGGATCAGTTAAATCATCCGCAGGTACATAGACCGCTTGGATTGAGGTGATAGAACCTGTTTTAGTTGAGGTAATACGCTCTTGAATCATTCCCATCTCTTCAGCAAGAGTTGGCTGATAACCTACCGCAGAAGGCATACGACCTAACAATGCAGATACTTCAGTACCAGCAAGAGTATAACGATAAATGTTATCTACGAAAAATAAAATATCACGCCCTTCGTCACGAAAATACTCAGCCATAGTTAACCCAGTTAGTGCAACTCGTAAACGGTTACCTGGTGGCTCATTCATTTGCCCATAAACTAAAGCAACTTTATCTAGTACTCCAGACTCTTCCATTTCATAATAGAAGTCATTACCTTCACGAGTTCTCTCACCAACACCAGCAAAGACTGAGTAGCCAGCGTGTTCCATCGCAATGTTACGAATTAGTTCCATCATATTTACGGTTTTACCAACACCAGCACCACCAAACAGTCCGACTTTACCACCCTTGGCAAACGGGCAGATTAGGTCGATAACCTTAACACCTGTTTCTAGTAGTTCCTGCGAAGCTGCTAGTTCATCGAATGCTGGTGCTCGACGGTGAATAGTATTTTTGCTTTCTGCTTCAACTGGCCCCGCATTATCGATTGGGTTACCAAGTACATCAAAAATACGCCCTAATGTTGCTTTACCAACTGGTACTTCAATAGCTTTACCAGTATTTGATACTGCCATACCACGCTTTAAACCATCAGATGAACCCATTGCGATTGCTCGCACTTTTCCATCACCGATTTGTTGTTGAACTTCGAGCGTTAGCCCTTGCTCTTCAACTATTAAAGCATCATAAATGTTTGGTAAATCCGTACCACCGAATTCGACATCAATTACGGCGCCGATTACTTGTACAATTTGTCCGTTCATAATCTAATTACCTTATTATTTTATTCAAATCTAAACCGCAGCTGAGCCAGAAACAATTTCTGACAATTCTGCAGTAATTGCTGCTTGGCGTGCTTTGTTATATGCAAGTTTAAGATCATCAATCATCTCACCAGCATTATCGGTAGCATTTTTCATAGCTATCATTCTCGCACTTTGTTCACAAGCTATATTCTCAACTATCGCACCAAAAACGGTACTTTCAATATAACGACGCATTAACAAATCAAGTGCCGTTTGTGCATCAGGTTCATATAAATAATCCCAATGTGAATTTTTTGTTGATTCTTCTTCCACTTCAATAGGAACTAATTTAGTAACTGTTGGAGATTGAGTCATTGTATTAACAAACTGATTAGAAGCTAAATAAACTTCATCAATTTCGTTATCATCAAACTTATCTAAAACAACCTTTATAGTCCCTACCAAAGCTTCTATATGAGGAACATCTCCCAAGTCGGAGATAGTTGCCACAACATCCCCCCCGTTTGAGCGGAAAAAAGCTTGTGCCTTATTACCAACTAGGGCTAACTCAGTCTCAACACCTTTTTCTTGCCAGCTTTTAAGAATCGGTAAGATTTTGCGAAATAGATTTGAATTTAAACCTCCACATAAACCACGATCTGAAGAGATTACAATTAAAGCAACTCGTTTAACATTATCACTCTGTTGAGTATAAGGATGTTTGTACTCTGGATGAGCTTTAGATACATGTCCAATGACTCTCTTCACTTTTTCTACATATGGTTTAGTTGCATCCATGCGAGCCTGAGCTTTACGCATTTTAGAGCCCGCTACCATTTCCATGGCTTTGGTGATTTTTTTGGTATTTGT
>DBOE01000088.1 GCA_002299585.1 Hydrogenovibrio sp. UBA654
CATGCCTAGAATTGATAGACTAGACGTTCACGCAGAATTTCAATCAGTTGTTAAGTGCCTCCTTAATTGATAGTTTTACTCTACCCTGCTTGTCTATATCAATCAATTTCACTTGAATTTCTTCACCTTCACTTAGGTAAGCACTTACATCTTCAACCCGCTCTTCGGCAATTTGTGAAACATGCACTAAACCCTCTTTACCAGGCATATAGGCAACAAATGCTCCAAAATCAACAATCTTTTTAACTACCGCATCATAGGTTTTACCTATTTCTGGTTCTGCAGTAATTTCAGCAATTCTAGCCTTAGCTATTTCAGCAGATTGATTATCTTTAGCAGCAATTTTTACATTGCCATCATCATCTATTTCAATCACACAGCCAGTTTCTTCGGTTAAGGCTCGAATGTTAGAACCACCTTTACCAATAATTTCTCGCACTTTTTCTGGTTTAACTTTTACCATAAAAAACTTAGGTGCATTGCTAGAAACATAAGTATTGGACTTGCTAATAGCTTTTGACATAGCATCAAGAATAGTCATACGACCCACTTTAGCTTGAGATAAAGCTATTTCCATAATATCTTCAGTAATGCCCGATATTTTAATATCCATTTGTAAAGCGGTAATTCCTTCAGCCGTTCCAGCAACCTTAAAATCCATATCACCTAGATAATCTTCATCACCTAAAATATCAGACAATACAGCAAATCCAGATTCTTCTTTAACTAGTCCCATCGCAATGCCTGCAATTGGTGTGTCTATAGGAACACCTGCATGCATTAACGACATAGAAGTACCACAAACCGATGCCATAGAAGATGAACCATTTGACTCGGTAATTTCCGATACTACTCGGATAGTGTATGGAAACTCTTCAACCGTTGGCAATAAGGCAGCAACACCACGACGAGCTAACATACCATGCCCTATTTCACGACGACCAGGCATACCTACTCGACCACACTCTCCAACTGAATATGGAGGGAAATTATAATGCATCATAAATCTATCATGATAAGAACCAGCTAAATCATCAACTATTTTAGAGTCCTTTTCAGTACCTAAAGTTGTTACTACAATAGCTTGCGTTTCACCACGGGTAAATAATGCAGAACCATGAGCTTTATTTAAAATACCTACTTTACATTGAATATCACGCACAGTACTAGCATCACGACCATCAATTCTTGGCTCACCTGCAATAATTCTGCCTCGCACAACTTCTTTTTGTAACTTACCAAATATTTTATCAACATCACCAGATTCAATATCACTGGCCGCAGTTACTAATTCTGCTTTTACTTTGCTTTTTGCAGTATCAAGAGCATCATATCTTGCCATTTTATCGGCAATTTTATAAGCCGCTTCAACATCTGTTTTGACTAGGTTAAACACTTGCTCTTTTAGGGTTACATTTTCGGCTTCTGCTTGCCAATCCCAAGTAGGTTTAGCAACTTCTGCTTTAAATTCACTAATTGCTGTAATGGCTACTTGCATTTGCTGATGCCCAAACATTACCGCACCTAACATTATTTTTTCAGAAAGTTCTGTAGCTTCTGACTCTACCATTAATACTGCATCGGAGGTGCCTGCTACACTTAACTCTAAATCAGACATCTCTAACTCATAAGTAGATGGGTTAAGTTTATAACCATCTTTATCTGAATAACCAACTATTGCCGCTCCAACAGGGCCATCAAATGGAATACCAGAGATAGCCAAAGCTGCTGAAGTTCCTAGCATAGCTGGAACTTCAGTGCCTATACTTTCATCTAATGACATGACCGTAGCTATAATTTGTACTTCATTTACAAAGCCTTTCGGAAAAAGCGGTCTGATAGGTCGGTCAATCAAACGAGAAAGCAGAGTTTCTTTTTCAGAAAGCCTAGCTTCTCTTTTCAAAAATCCTCCAGGTATCTTACCTGCAGCATAAGCTTTTTCTTGATATTGAACCATCAAAGGGAAAAAATCCTGCCCTTCTTTTGCTGACTTAACAGCCACCACAGTTACTAATATCTGAGTATCGCCCATAGAAACCATTACTGCCCCATCTGCTTGGCGAGCAATTTCACCAGTTTCTAATGTTACTTGATGGTTTCCGTACTGAAAGGATTTAGTTATTTTTGACATAGTTTTTCCCTTTAATAAATTATGGTGTATTATCACAGAGAGAGCCTCATAACTCAAGCTAAAAGGAACATTTTATAAATAAATAGTTATAAAAAAACCCGTTAAAACGGGCTTTTTTATTATTAAGAAATAGTTGTTACTTACGCAAACCAAGTTTTTTAATTAATGCAAAATATCTTTGTGCTTCTTTAGCGTGCAAATAATCAAGCAATTTACGACGACGACTTACTAAACGCAATAAACCCGTACGAGAATGATTATCTTGTTTATGTAATTTAAAGTGTTCAGTAAGGTACACTATACGATTAGTTAAAAGAGCAACTTGTACTTCAGGCGAACCAGTATCACCTTTACAAGTAGCATATTCTGCAACGATTGCAGCTTTGTCTTGAGCTGTTAGCATGGATAAATCCTATAAAAATCGGCTTTTAAAATTAAGCGTAACCCACAGCCGACGGCAGGCACGAATTGCACATTATACTTATTTATAACAAAAAAATCAACGCTTACCAGTACCATGCATATAATTACCAATATGTGAAAGATCTCGGCTTATAGCACGAACAAGATGATCAAGACTTACTATAGCATTTTCTAATAAATTTACTGCTATATAGGGATATTCTACTTTTAACCTGTCATACATAGCCCGAGTGATTTCAATAAGTTTTACGGGGTTTTTACCTGCCGTCATTCGTAATTGTCTTGGTTCGCCATCAAAAAATGACATTTCACCGATTAAACTACCTGTTTCTTGCTTACCAATCATAGACTCTGTCTGTCCATTTGATGAAGTAAAGGCAACCTTTCCTTTATAAATAAAATACATTGATGTACCTACTTCTCCCATATCAACAATCACTTCATTTGGCTTAAGCTCTTTTTCTTGTAAATAATTTCTCATAGCATCAACTTCATTCAAGGTCAATGATTCACAAATCAAGTTTGCTTGAAAAAACTCAAATAATTCATTTGCTGTTATATTCATGGCTACTCTCCTCAAGCAGTTAATTTGGCAATAAAAGATGAAAAAGACCTTCTATTCTACTAAACTATTAAAGATTAAATAATCTCTTTGGCTTTAGCAATTGTTTTGCTATTTGCCATTCCCCAACCCCAAAAAAGATATTGTTAGAATCATAGAACTTAACCAATTCTGTTGTTGGTTTTTCGAACGCTAGTTTACCACCATGTTTGATAATATTGGTATCTTTTTCACCTAGATGTATAGACTGTAAGTGCTGTAAAGGCAAATCTAATGGCAGCAAATACTCTGCTGAACCTAATGACAAATCTTGCAAACTTTGCATTTGATTAGCAGTAATGCTACCCGCTTGAGTTCTATGTAATGCGATTAAATGCCCTAAAGTCCCAAGATGCTTAGCTATATCTTCACCTAAAGTACGCACATAGGTACCTTTTGTACAATGTACTTCAAAAACTATCACCTGGCTATTAAAAGAAATCAACGATAAGGATAGTATTGTTATTTTGCGAGCAGGTCTCTCAATGTGAATGCCTTTTCTAGCATATTCATATAAAGGTTTACCTTGGTGCTTTAAGGCTGAATACATTGGTGGTATTTGTTCAGTTTCACCAGTAAACTTTGCAAATACTGTTTTTATTTGTTGTTCAGATAAGCGAGGAATAGGGCTTTCTAAAATAACTTGTCCATCTTTATCGCCAGTATCAGTTGCTTGCCCTAATTTAAGTGAAGCTGTATATTTTTTATCAGAATCTAATAGTAAACCAGAAATCTTGGTTGCTTCACCAAAACAAATTGGTAATAAGCCAGTAGCAAAAGGATCTAATGCCCCTGTATGACCTGCTTTTTTAGCATTATAAAAACGCTTTACTGTTTGTAATGCCCCATTAGAAGTTATGCCTGCTGGTTTATCCAGCAAAATAATTCCATCAACTTTTTGCCATACTTTTTTTATCAATTTTTATGCAAAGCCTTAAAAATCAATTCTTCAATATGACCTGCATTTTCAGCAACTTTATCATAAAAGAACCTTAAATATGGAGTAATCCTTAAATTCATCCGCCTGCCTACCTCTGTCCTAAAAAAACCTTTAGCTTTTTCAAGTGCTTGAATTGCCTTTTGAGATAGATCATCCTGTTCATTAGCTCCGATAATAGTAAAATAAATGGTAGCAATACTTAAATCTTTAGAAATTTTAACTTCAGTAATGTTAATTTTTTCTAATCGAGGGTCTTTAGTTTCTCTGTGTAAAATTTCACTTAAGGTTTTACGAAGCTCAAGTGATACGCGTTTAGTACGACTGGCATCAGCCATTAGTCAAGAGTCCTTTTTACTTCAACTCTTTCATAACACTCTATTTGATCGCCAACTTTAACATCGTTATAGTCTTTTACGCCAATACCGCACTCTGTATTTTTTGCTACTTCATTTATATCATCTTTAAAGCGTCTAAGAGACTCTAAAGTACCTTCGTAAATTACTACATTTTCGCGCAATACACGAATTGGATTATTGCGTTTCATGATGCCTTCTGTCACCATACAACCAGCAATCAAGCCAATTTTTGGAGCTTTAAATACATCACGAACATCAGCAACGCCAACAATGTTTTCTTGAAAGTCAGGAGCAAGTTTACCTTCAGCTGCTCGTTTAACTTCGTCCACTATTTCATAAATTACACTGTAATATTTAAGGAATACACCTTCACTATCTATCACCCGTTTGGCTTTTGCATCCGCACGAACATTAAAACCAAAAATTAGTGCATCAGAGGCTAAAGCTAGGTTGGCATCTGTTTCAGAAATACCACCAACACCAGATGAAACTATTGAAACCTTAACCTCTTCATTAGATAACTTAGTCAATGCATCATTAATGGCTTCAATAGAGCCTTGTACATCAGCTTTTAAGATGATGTTTACATTTTGAATATCACCCTCAGCCATTCTATTAAACATATTATCTAATTTAGATTTTTGCTGGCGAGCTATTTTAAGTTCTTTAGCTTTAGTTTGCCTATAGCTAGCAACTTCTCTGGCTTTTCTTTCATTTTCAACGCCAATCATGTCATCTCCAGCAATCGGCACACCAGATAATCCTAAGATTTGCACAGGAATAGAAGGCCCTGCACTAGCTACATTTTTACCTTGTTCATTCATTAAGCCACGCACGCGTCCATATTCCATTCCGCAAAGAACAATATCGCCTTTTTTAATAGTGCCAGACTGCACTAGCACAGTTGCAACTGCTCCACGACCTTTATCTAGCCTTGACTCAATAACTACACCGCGAGCAGAACTATTAATAGCAGCTTCCAACTCTAACATTTCTGATAGTAAAGCAATCGACTCTAATAGATCATCAACCCCTTCTCCTGTTTTAGCAGATACCTTTACAAAAGGAACTTCCCCCCCCCAGTCTTCAGGCACTACTTCTTCAGCAACCAGTTCTTGCATAACTTTATCAGGATTAGCACCTTCTTTATCTATTTTATTAATTGCCACAACCATAGCTAAATCAGCTGCTTTTGCATGCTGAATAGCTTCTTTAGTTTGCGGCATAACACCATCATCTGCCGCAACAACTATAATAACAACATCGGTAACTTTTGCACCACGAGCTCGCATTGCAGTAAAGGCTTCATGCCCAGGAGTATCTATAAAAGTTACCCCGCCTTTTTCTGTAGCAACATGATATGCACCGATATGCTGAGTAATTCCACCTGACTCTCCATGAGCCACTTTTGCTTTACGAATATAATCAAGCAGAGAGGTTTTACCATGGTCAACATGTCCCATAATAGTTACAACAGGTGAGCGTTGGGTCATTTCGTAATCAGCATCTTGATTGACAACATCATCTTCAAGCTGGTTATCATTTACTAATATAGCTTTATGTCCCATTTCTTCAACAATAAGCTGAGCTGTTTCTTGATCAAGCACTTGGTTAATGGTAACCATAGAACCCATAGACATCATAAACTTAATAATTTCTGCAACTTTAATAGCCATTTTATCCGCTATTTCAGCTACTTTTATGGTTTCACCGATAGTGATTTCATGGATTTGCTTTTCAACAGGCTTTTGAAAACCATGCTCGTTTTCTAACTCTATTTCAGCAGATCTTTTATGATGATGTAATTTATGGCGACGACGACCAAAAGCATCATTCCCCCCAGACATAGCAATATTTTTCTTTGATTGCTTTTCTTTACTAAATGACTTACCTTTAACGACTTTATTTTTGTCAAATTTAGCAGCCGTCTTAGGAGCTGAATCCTGTTTGGTAAATTGTTTTTTAGCTTTTTCTTTCTTTGTGCCTTCTTCTAAAACAACTTCTTCAGGTACTACTTTTGTGACTGATTCTTTATTTGTTGATTTAATATTTTTTTCTGCTACAACAACTTTTTTGGTAATAATTTCAGCTTTTTCTTCAACCTCTGGAATTTTAACAATTTCTTCTGATTGTTCGATAATTTCTGGTTTTTTAACATAGGTTCGTTTTTTTCTAACTTCTATGTTAACGGTTCTTTTACCACCATTAGAAGGAAAGCTAAGTTTTTGCACTTTTTTTCTATTTAAAGTTACTCTTTTAGTAGAGCTAGATGACTCTCCATGTAAACTTTTTAAATAGTTTAAAAGTGTTACTCTTTCTTCTTCAGACAAGGATGACTCTGAAGTTTTATCCTTGATTCCTGATTTTTCAATTTGTGAAAGTAGCTTCTCTGTTGACAGAGTTAGTTTTTCCGCAAATTCTTTTATAGATATTTCTGACATAATTTTATATTGCCTCCTGCTTATTCAAACCAAGGAGCACGAGCTTTAAGAATTAATTCTCCAGCCGTCTCTTCGTCAATTTCTATAATTTCTAATAGCTCATCAGTGGCAAGTTCTGCCAAATCTTCTTGAGTAATTATATTAGCACCAGCTAAAGTTTTAGCCATTTGATCTGTCATGCCTGCTAATGCTTTTAAGTCATCAGCTGGCTCTGCCATAGCTATTTTCTCTTCTACTGAAATTGCTTGAGTTAATAAAACATCTTTTGCTCGTTCTTTTAACTCCCCTATAATTTCTTCATCAAACCCTTCAATCTCTAGCATTTCTTTGGCAGGCACATAAGCTACTTCTTCAAGAGTTGTAAAACCTTCTGCCACTAGTACTTCCGCAAAATCTTCATCAACATCAAGCCCGTCTACAAATACACTAATATAGTCTTTTGACGCTATTTCATTTTTTTCCGACATGTCACTTTCTGACATCACATTTAATGTCCATCCAGTTAGTTCGGTTGCTAGACGAATATTTTGTCCATTTTTACCAATTGCTTGTGAAAGCTGTTCGTCATCTACAGCTAAGTCCATAGTGTGCTTATCTTCATCTACCACAATTGAGGTAACTTCCGCTGGAGCCATTGAATTGATAACAAATTGTGCATCATTTGCATCCCACAAAATAATATCAATTCTCTCTCCATTTAATTCATTAGTAACAGCTTGCACTCGACTACCACGCATACCTACACAAGCTCCTATAGGATCTAACCGAGAGTCATTTGCTCTAACGGCAACCTTCGCTCTTAATCCAACATCACGAGCTGCGGACATAATATCTATTAAGTCATCGCCTATTTCAGGCACTTCGACCTTAAATAATTCCATTAACATTTCTTTACAAGCACGAGACATTATAATTTGTGCCCCTCTGGTTTTATAAGAGACTTCTTGTACATAGGCTCTAACTCTATCACCTAGTTTAAACATTTCACGATTAATTAGCTCTGCACGAGGAATAACAGCATCAATATTATCACCTAAATCTAAGATTACATCTCCGCGATCTATTCTTTTAACTTGACCAGTTATAATTTCTCCGACTCTTTTAGAGTAGTCTTCAGCAACTCTCCTACGCTCTGCCTCTCTAACTTTTTGCATAATAACTTGTTTAGCTGTTTGGGCACCAATACGACCAAACTCGATTGATTCCATTGGCTCTTTTATGTATTCACCCGGTTCTATATTTGGGTCTATATCAATAGCATCCATCTGGCGAATATACCATTGAACATTTTCTTCAATCGCGACATCATCTTCAATAACTTCCCAAACTCGAAAAGTGTCATAATCACCAGTGTCACGATCAATTAATACTTGAACATCCACTTCATCATGATTACTTTTTTTGGTTGCCATTGCTAATGCAACTTCAATAGCTTCAAAGATAACCTCTTTGTCAACATTCTTCTCATTAGACATAATGTCTACAACTGCCAATACTTCTTTGCTCACTTTAACTTTCCTCAAAATGAATTTTAAAATTAATTCTTTAGATACCTTTGTGCGAGTAAGTCGCACAAAGGCCTTCTTTAGTATTAAATATTATGAATTAAATTTGCTTTATCTATTTCTGCAAAAATAATGTTATAAAGTTCACCATCTACTTCAACATCTACCCCTTGTTCATTAACGCTTTCCATAATACCTTTAAAGCGTTTACGCCCCATCACCAAACTTATAGTTTTTATTTGAACTTGTTCGCCTTGGTATTTTTTAAACTGCTCAAACCTAAATAAAGGCCTGTCTAAACCAGGGGAAGATACTTCAAGCGTATATGCACTGGCAATAGGGTCTTCTACATCCATAATCGCACTTATTTGATGGCTAACTTTTCCACAATCATCAACATTAACACCATTATCAGAATCTATATACACCCTTAACATAGAGTTCTTCCCCGCAGGTAAATACTCACAGCCCCAAAAATCAATGCTCATTGACTCTATTACTGGTTTTATTAAGTGTTCAACTTTTTCTTCTAAGGTCACTAAAACTTATTTTCCTTTTGACAAAAAACAAAAAACCCCGTAAAGACGGGGTTTTTAAAAAATAAATAGCAAACAAACATTTACTATTTAAATGTAATTTTTAAAAAACTCCGTACATTATAAACCAGTTCATCTATATTTACAAAGACTTTAAAAGATATTTTTGGTAAAAATAAAAACCATGTTTCTATAATCAAAAAGTTTCAGGAGTTTTCTGTAATTGTTTTAATATAGATTCATCTTCTAGGGTAGATGTATCAGTAGTTATTTCTTCTCCTTTGGCTATAGTTCTAAGCAATCTACGCATGATTTTACCTGAACGAGTTTTTGGTAAATTTATACCAATTCTTATCTCATCAGGTTTGGCAATAGCTCCTATTTCTTTTGCTACATGTTTTTTTAAATCTTGCATTAATATTTCTCGTTTCTCACCACTAGGTATATCTATATTCAATACCACAAAAGCAAAAACAGACTCCCCTTTTATCTCGTGTGGTTTACCTACTACTGCGGCTTCGGCAACTAGTTGATGTGATACTAAAGCTGATTCTATTTCCATCGTTCCTAATCTATGACCAGAAACATTTAGTACATCATCTATTCTACCCAAAATCCAAAAATTACCTTCTGCATCAATATGTGCAGAATCTCCAACAACATAATATTTATTAGCAAACTGTTTGAAGTATGCATCAATATAGCGTTGTTCATCACCCCAAACATTTCTAATCATAGATGGCCAAGGTTTTTCTATTACTAAAATCCCCCCCTCTCCATTATCTAAAACATTGCCTTTTTCATCTACTATTTTTGCATCAATCCCTGGCAATGGTTTGGTGCAAGACCCTGGTTTCATGGTTGTTATCCCTGGTAATGGGGCAATCATTACTGCTCCAGTTTCTGTTTGCCACCAAGTGTCAACTATAGGGCAACTTTCATTACCTATTACCTTGTAATACCAGATCCATGCTTCGGGGTTTATTGGCTCTCCAACCGTACCAAGTAATCTTAATTTGGATAAATCATACTGTTTTGGTAAATTATCGCCAAACTTCATTAAGGCTCTTATTGCAGTTGGTGCCGTGTAAAAAACTGAAACTGCATGATTTTGACAAATTTCCCAAAATCTACCAGCACTAGGATAAGTAGGCACTCCTTCAAAAATAACTATAGTTGCCCCCATTGATAAAGGGCCATAGACAACATAAGTATGTCCAGTTATCCAACCAACATCGGCAGTACACCAAAAAACATCATCATCTTTTAAATCAAACACCCATTCATTAGTTAAATGTGCATTTAATAAATAACCTCCAGTACTATGTTGCACGCCTTTTGGTTTACCAGTTGAGCCAGAAGTATAGAGTAAAAACAATGGGTGTTCAGATTCAACCATAACAGCATCATGGTAATTACTCATGCCAGCAACAACATCATGCCAATAAATATCCCGCTTATCTTGCATTGCAATTTTATAATCTGTTCTAGCGTAAACAATAACTTTACAAACAGAATTACCGCCCCCTTCTAAGGCTTCGTCAACGGATTTTTTAACTAAGATAGTTTTACCGCCTCTAATACTTACATTAGTAGTAATTATCATTTTTGCACCAGCACTTTCAATTCTATCTCTTAATGATGCACTAGAAAAACCTGCAAAAACAACCGAGTGAATAGCTCCAACTCTAGCACAAGCTTGCATAGCAAAAATTGCTTGTGGAATCATTGGCATATAAATAATTACCCGGTCACCTTTTTCAATTCCTTGAGTTGTTAATGCATTAGCAAAGCGACAAACTTCATCGTGTAGTTCTTTATAAGTATATTGGTCAACCTTACCATCATCATGCTCAAAAATAATAGCTAATTTATCAGATTTATCAGTAAGATGCCTATCTATACAATTATAAGAAGCATTTAATTTGCCATCAGTAAACCACCTATAAAAAGGAGCTTTAGAATCATCAAGATCAACAGTAAAATCTTTTGCCCAAGTTAGTTTTTCTTTAGCCAAATCGGCCCAAAAACCAACATTGTTTTTTTCTGCCTTAAGCAACATTTGTTGATATATTTGCTCAGTAATATTAGCTTGTTTTTTAAATTTTTTTGAAGGGAAAAAATTACGATTTTCTTGTAAAATTGAACTTATATTATTTGACATGATTAAACACCCCTTAAGGAATTTATAAATTAAGGAGCCTCTGAACAAGTATGATTATTTTATACAGGCAAAAAAAGTCGCTATTTTCTCAGTCTAATTCTAACCCTACTTATTCAGAGGCTACTTAAATAACTATTTCAGGTTGCCAGCCAGCTTGTTTTAAGCTATCAAGCAACTCATCATCTGGAAAATATCTATAGCCTTTTGTACTTTTAAGCTGTGCTTTTGCTTGAGAATTTTGGAAATCAACCACTAATAGTAGACCTTCATCTGACCTAAACGGCAAAATTAAATTTTGTAGTTCATGTATTTTAGACACTTCTGCATATTGGTGGGAAAATATTTTTATTGCTCTAGACTTTTCTAGTCGATAATCTGCCAAACTAACTACTTGTTCGGCATCTAATTTTATACCACCATTAAAAGTATCTTCAGCTACCTCTCCATAAAATAACACTAGTTTATCAACAGTAATTATCTCGCGAGTAGCTTCAAATACAGCCGGTTTTAAAATAACATTTAAACGAAATGTTTTATCATCTATAGTTACAAATCCCATCTTCTTACCAGATTTAGTAACTTTGCTTCTTGATTCTACAACCAGACCAGCTACCCATTTTTTTTGCCATTTTTCTGGTATTAGCTCAATAAGTTTATTATCTACTAATTTAGCTAACTCTAACTCATAATCATCAATAGGATGCCCAGTTAAATATAAACCTAATGCTTCTTTTTCTTTTTTTAATTTTATTTTTTTAGGCATTTCTGTAATATCAATTAATTTATTGGCATTTTCATCTTCAAAAACTTCAGCATCACCAAACAAATCATGTTGCCCTACCTCAGCATCTTTATGTTTTTGTTCAGCTTTTTGCAAAGCTAGCCCAACACTAGCAACCATCGCATTACGATTATCATGTAATTTATCAAATGCCCCGCCCAAAATTAAGGCTTCTAATACGCGTTTGTTTACTTTTCTGGTTACTCGCATACAAAAATCAAATAGATCTTTATAATCACCATTGGCATTGCGTTCAGAAATTACATTTTCCAGTGCCGCTTCGCCAGCTCCTTTAATCGCTCCCAGTCCGTAAATAAGAGTAGCTTCTCCTTTTATAGGTTTAAACTGAATTTGACCTTGGTTAATGTCTGGAACTTTAACCTTTAAACCCATGAAATAACATTCATTAATCATATGCACAACTTTATCGGTATTATCCATATCCGATGAAACTTGAGATGCCATAAATTCAGCCGGATAATGGGTTTTTAACCAAGCTGATTGATAAGAAACCAAAGCATAAGCCGCAGAGTGAGACTTGTTAAAACCATAACCGGCAAATTTTTCAACCAAATCAAATATTTTCATGGCTAACTTGCCATCAATATTGTTATTTATTGCCCCAGATTGAAAAATTGAGCGTTGTTTTGCCATTTCTTCAGGTTTTTTCTTACCCATAGCTCGGCGCAACATATCTGCTTCACCTAGTGTATAACCAGAAAGTATCTGAGCTATTTGCATTACTTGTTCTTGATAAAGAATTACTCCATAGGTTGGCTCTAGTATTTCTTTTAAAGAATCATGTTGATATTGGGCATCAGGATAAGAAACTTTTTCGCGTCCATGCTTACGAGCAATAAAGTTATCAACCATTCCTGACTCTAATGGACCAGGTCTAAATAAAGCAACCAAGGCTATAATATCTTCAAAACAATCCGGTTTTAAACGCACGATTAAGCTTTGCATTCCTGAAGATTCCAATTGGAAAATACCTGTAGTTTTACCAGTTTTAATTAAATCAAATACTGCATTATCTACTAGTGGAATGCTTTCAATCTCTATAAAATTAGCATCACCTTTCTTTTTATTCATATTGATTGACTGTAAAGTCCAGTCAATAATGGTTAAAGTTCTTAAACCTAAAAAATCAAACTTAACTAAGCCTATAGTTTCTACATCATTTTTATCAAGTTGAGTAATAATACCAGAGCCATCAGGCTCGCATAATACTGGACAAAACTTATCTAAAGGCTTAGGAGAAATTACTACCCCCCCCGCATGTTTACCAGTATTTCTAACTGTGCCTTCAAGTCGAAGAGATAGGTCTAATAATGTGCGAATTTCATCATCATTATCATACTTTTCTTGAAGCATTTGTTCCTGCTCAATAGCCCCTTTTAACTTAATACCCAAATCATTAGGTATCAATTTTGCTATGCTATCAACTAAACCATAACCTAAGCCTAAAACTCTACCGACATCTCTTACTACTGCTTTGGCTGCCATAGTCCCAAAGGTAACTATTTGCGACACATAGTCTTTACCGTATTGGCGTGATACATAGTCAATAACTTCATCGCGTCTTTCCATACAAAAATCTATATCAAAGTCAGGCATAGAGAGCCTTTCAGGATTTAGGAATCGTTCAAATAATAGGTCATATTCAAGCGGATCTAAATCAGTAATTTCAAGTACATAAGCGACTAAAGAACCAGCTCCTGAGCCACGACCAGGTCCTACTGGAATTATTTGATTTTTTGCCCATTGTATAAAATCAGCAACTATAAAAAAATAACCAGAAAATCCCATTTGAATAATAATATCTAGTTCAAATTTAAGCCTTTTATCATACTTAATACGATTTTTGGAAAATTCATCCGCTGATAAATTACCAAACAAAAAACTCAACCTTTTATTAAGTCCTTCATTCGACATTTTAATAAAATATTGAGCTTCTGTTAAACCATCAGGTATAGGAAATTTTGGTAAAAAATACTTACCTAGAGTTAAATCAAGATTACATCTTTTAGCTATCTCAATGCTGTTAGTAATTGCTTCAGGCAGGTCTGAAAATAGCTCAACCATCTCTTCACTAGAACGAAAATACTGCTCCTCTGAGTAGTTTTTGGGGCGATTTGGATCATCTATAATATAACCATCATGAATACAAACTCGAACTTCATGAGCATCAAAATCATCAGCTGTTTTAAATCTAATATCATTAGTTGCCACAATCGGTAGGTCATATTCACTAGCTAGAATTATTGCTCCAGCAATATACTTTTCTTCATTATCCCTGCCAGTTCTAATTAGCTCTAAATAAAATCTATTTGGAAAATAATTAATCCACCACTGAACTCTACTATCCGCTAATTTTGATTTTTTTTCTAGAATTGCCTGCCCAATATCTCCTCGCCTACCTCCTGAAAGAACAATCAGACCAGAATTTTTTTCTGCCAACCATTCTTGTTTAATTAATGCCTTATTTTTGCTATTAACTATTTGTTGATTTTGTAAAAATGCTTTAGATATTAAATACGATAAATTTAAATATCCTTGCTTATTTTGACACAGACAAACCACTTTAAATACTTCTCCAGCAGAAGATTCAATATTTATTTCTGCGCCAACAATAGGTTTAATCCCCGCATCCATAGCTGCTGTATAAAACTTTATCAAAGCAAATAAATTCATTTGATCAACCACGGCAATAGCTGGTTGGCGTAGCTCAGAAGCAAGAGAAACTAATTCTTTTATACCCAGAGTGGAATCGATTATTGAGTATTCAGAATGAATATGTAAATGGATAAATTTGGACATGTATTATCTAAAGCTCTCATTTTTTATTAAAAAATTAGGATAAAATATTTTAACTTATATTAAATAACTAAATTTACCTAATGGACAATATGAATACATTACTAGAACCTTTTTGGTTAGATAATAAAAAAATTACTTTTCCGCCGACAAATATCGCCATGACAGAACCAAATGGTTTGCTTGCCGTAGGGGGGGGGGTAACTACTCAATGGCTATTAGAAGCTTATTCGAAAGGTATTTTTCCTTGGTATAATCATAAAGAGCCTATTTTATGGTGGACACCAAACCCTAGGTCAGTTTTATTACTCAAAAACTTAAAAATCAGCAAAAGCTTAGCAAAGACTATTAAGCAAAAAAAATTTACCATAACTTTTGATACTAAATTTAGCGAAGTAATTAATAACTGTGCAACAATAAATCGTCCAGAACAGGAAGGAACTTGGATAATTAAAGAAATGCTTAACGCATATAACAAACTTCATCAACAAGACCATGCTCACTGCGTTGAAGTTTGGCAAGAAAATGAATTAGTTGGTGGCTTATATGGAGTGGCAATAGGTAAAGTATTTTTTGGAGAATCAATGTTTTCTAAAGTAAGTAACTCTTCAAAAGTAGCACTTGTAGCTTTAGCGGAACATTTAAAAAAATGGGGCTTTAGAATAATTGATACTCAAATAGAATCCCCCCATTTAAATTCATTAGGAGCAAGCCTAATTAACCGAGAAGACTTTGAGGAAATTTTAAAAAAAGATATAAAACAACATTTCCCCCCTAAAAAATGGCAGTACATAAAAAACTAATTTAACCCTACTAAAACAGGACATTACTACCTTGGAAGAGCCGAACTAAATATAAATTGCATACTACTATCTCTACTGGTATAATTCTCGCTTCTTTTTTATAGGGCTTAATTAAGCTAGTAATTTATTATATGTCAAAAGCAGATGTTATCGAATTTGATGGCGAGGTTTTAGAAACCTTACCAAACACTACATTTAAGGTTCGTTTAGAAAATGGGCACGAAATACTAGCTCATATTTCTGGGCGCATGCGTAAAAACTATATCCGCATTCTTGCTGGGGACAATGTTAAGGTTGAGTTAACTCCTTACGACTTGACTAAAGGGCGTATTACCTACCGAGGTAAATAATTAAGCTCTTTTCATTAGCTGAGCTGAAAATATAGACAAAATACAGTAGCCCAAAAAGAAATAAAACCCTTCCCCAAATTCTGCTTTAGTCTGTATTAACTCTGAAGATGTATTAGATGCATTTGCTCCTAAAAAACTTATTACTAAAGCTATTACAAATACATCAGCCATTGACCATTTGCTTAGCCCATTAGCTAATTTAGCTACTTTCCCATCTTTATTTTCTATTATAAAAACTCCTGAAATAACTAATAAACCTCCCTTAACAACAGGGATAATTACACTAAAAACTATAATTAATACTGCAACTAATAAATTACCGTCTTGCCACAAAATCTCTGCTGTACCTAAAATACTATTACTAGTTTTCTGAATAACTTCTGTGCCACTAATATGAATAGAATCTATAAAGCCAGAAACTAGTTGCATCATAAAAGGTGGGATATCTCCACTGGTCAATAGTGAATCTTTGCTTATTTCAGCTAGTATGGACTTATCTAAAGTACTAGTAACATAAATTATCGGTAGACTTAACCCTGGAACAAGTAATAAATAAGCTACTATTAATAGCAATGCTCCAATCTTAGTTTTAAGTGCCATTATTTTATCCTTAAATACTAGCAAACTACTTCTTTTACTAGCAATTTAATTTTATTATTTACTAGGTCAATAACTACCTTGCCGCCATCTTGTAAGTCACCAAATAACAACTTATCCGCAAGAGGCTTTTTAATCTCATTTTGAATTAATCTTGCCATAGGTCTAGCCCCCATTAAAGGGTCATAACCTTTTACTGCTAACCAGTCATGGGCGGCAGTTGTTAACTTTATTGTTACTTTTTTATCTGCTAGGCTAGCTTCTAAAGCAAAAACAAATTTATTAACTACTGAGTGCATTACCTCTTGTGAAAGACGATCAAACTGTACTACTGCATCAAGCCTATTTCTAAACTCTGGAGTAAATACTTTTTTCAATTCACCATCTTGGTCTAAACTGTGATCTTGTAGCATAAAGCCCATTGTGCTCCTAGCCACTTGGCTGGCGCCTACATTAGAGGTCATAATCAAAATTACATTTCTAAAATCAGCTTTGCGTCCATTATTATCGGTTAAAGTACCATTGTCCATTACTTGTAATAATATATTAAATACATCTGGATGAGCTTTTTCTATTTCATCAAGCAGCACAACTGAGTAAGGATGCTTGTTTACTGATTCTGTTAGTAGACCACCTTGGTCAAAACCTACATAACCCGGGGGGGCTCCAATCAACCTTGAAACTGAATGTGCTTCCATATACTCTGACATATCCAAACGAGTCATTTCTACACCAAGATGCTTAGCAAGTTGCTTAGCCAGCTCTGTTTTACCAACACCAGTTGGCCCTGAAAATAAAAAAGTTCCTGTAGGCTTGCTTGGTTCATTTAAACCTGAACGAGCTAATTTAATCGCTTCTACAACTTGGCGAATGGCTTCATTTTGCCCAAATACAACTCTTTGCAAAGAATCTTCTAAATTTAATAATTTATCACGTTCTTTCTTAGTTATTTGAGAAATAGGAATACGAGCAAGATTAGCAACTATCTGCTGAATTTCATTAACTGAAATTTGTTTACGGCGCTTATTTTTTGGGGCTAATGCTTGTTTCGCTCCTGCTTCATCTATTACATCAATAGCTTTATCTGGTAAAAATCTATTATTTATATATCTTGCCGATAAATCTACTGCTTGTTTTAATGCTGGTAGAGTATATTTAACCTTATGATGTTCTTCAAACTTAGACTTTAGCCCTTTCAAAATCTCAATGGTTTCTTGATTAGTCGGCTCACCAACATCTACTTTTTGGAAACGCCTTGCTAAGGCTCTATCTTTTTCAAAAATACCCCTAAACTCTTCATAGGTTGTAGCACCAACACACCTTAGTTTACCAGATGATAAAGCAGGTTTCATTAAGTTTGAAGCATCCATAGCCCCACCCTGTACAGCCCCTGCTCCAATGATTGTATGAATCTCATCAATGAACAAAATAGCATTATCTTTGTTTTCTAGGGCTTTTAATAGCGATTTAAACCGCTTTTCAAAATCACCACGATATCTTGTTCCAGCAAGCAATGCTCCCATATCTAAGCTATAAACAATAGAACTTTTTAATAATTCAGGAATATTATTATTTACAATTTTATATGCAAGACCCTCTGCTACTGCAGTTTTACCAACCCCCGGCTCACCTACTAGTAATGGGTTGTTTTTCCTGCGCCTTGCTAATATTTCTAAGGTACGAGTTAGCTCCCACTCTCTTCCTATAATAGGATCTATCTCTCCTTTTTTTACCATTTCATTTAAATTTGTACTGTATTTTTCCAATGCCGTTTCAGCTTTCTCTTGGCTAGCATTTACTTCTTCATTAGTTTTTCGCTGATTTAAAAAATCCTCTTGCTGATGAGCAACTACTCCATGAGAAATATAGCTCAGAACATCAACTCTTTGTATACCTATATCTTCCAATAAATAAACCGCGTGAGAATCTTGTTCA
Organism: Hydrogenovibrio sp. UBA654; assembly: GCA_002299585.1. GTDB lineage: Bacteria > Pseudomonadota > Gammaproteobacteria > Thiomicrospirales > Thiomicrospiraceae > Hydrogenovibrio. The sequence continues at coordinate 18,381 of DBOE01000088.1, forward strand.
GAATAAATAGATGCTAGTGCATGCAGGCTCGTAACTTCAGCGTAACTATTTGACTGCACAAGATAAATCGCCCTCTCAATTACTCTTTGGAACGCCATAGTAGGCAATAATTCTTCTGCTTTAACTACAGAGCTTTCTCCCTCTAGATAACGCTCTAAATCTGCTTCAATTTTTTTTACCGAAACACCACATGCTTCAATAACGTCAATGACTGTAGGTAAGGCTAATAACTCTAACAATAAATGCTCAAGAGTTACATACTCGTGCTCATACTCACTAGCAAGACTAAAAGCATTACTTAAGGTTAATTGTAATTCTTTACTTAACATTAAACCATCTCCGTTTGAGATTGCAATGGATGTTGATTATCACGGGAAAATTTATTTATCTGCATCACTTTCATTTCAGCTATCTCCTTACTATAAATACCACATGCTGCTTTTCCTTTCTCATGCACTAACATCATAACACTCTCTGCTGACGCAAGATCCATTCCAAAAAAACGCGACAATACTTCAATGACAAAATTCATTGGGGTAAAATCATCATTTAGCAATACAACCTGATACCTTCTAGGCGGTTTAACTCTTGTTTTAACTACTTCTAGTACTAAATTTTCATCTTCAAAAGGCAAGTTTGCCATTGATTTGTTGCCTTATTAAACACATTAACTAATATTATGCCAATAGATTATAGCTAAAAGCAATCTCCAGCCTAGCTTTACTTAAACCCTCTAGGAGGTAACATTCCGCCCATTCCTGGCATATTATTACCCATTCCAGCCATTCCTCGCAGCATCCCTTTCATCCCACCTTTAGATACTTTTTTCATCATTTTTTGCATCTGGGTAAACTGTTTCATCAATTTATTGATGTCTTGTACTCTTGTGCCAGATCCTGTAGCTATGCGTTTTTTCCTTGAGCCTTTTATAATAGCAGGATGAGCTCTTTCTTGTTTAGTCATTGAATGAATTATAGCTTCTAGGCGTTTAAACTCTTTTGCTACGACCTCGTCATTTATTTTATCTTTCATTTGCGACATACCCGGAACTTTACCCATTAGCCCTCCTATACCACCCATATTATTTATTTGTTGTAATTGTTCTAAAAAATCTTCTAGGTCAAATTTACCTGTTTTTTGAATTTTTTTGGCAAATTTTTGAGCTTTTTTATGGTCAATTTTACTTTCTACATCCTCAATTAGAGACAATACATCTCCCATACCAAAAATTCTGCTAGCCATTCTGTCTGGATGAAAGGCTTCAAGGGCTTCTAATTTTTCGCCAACACCAATAAATTTAATAGGTTTACCAGTTATTTCACGAATAGATAATGCGGCTCCTCCACGAGCATCACCATCAGTTTTAGTTAGTATTACGCCAGTTAAAGGTAGGGCTTCATTAAATGCTTTCGCCGTATTAGCTGCATCTTGACCGGTCATAGAGTCAACAACAAACAGGGTTTCTATTGGCTTAACCGCACTATGCAGTTTTTTGATTTCTCCCATCATCTGTTCATCTACATGCATACGACCTGCGGTATCTAAAATTAAGACATCAATAAATTGTTTTCTAGCTTCTTTGTGTGCTTTTTTGGCAATTTTAACTGGGCTTTCATTAGCCGATGATGGAAAGAAAACTGCCCCTACTTGGTTGGCTACTGTTTCTAGTTGTTTTATTGCCGCTGGTCGATAAACATCCACCGAAACTACCATTACTTTTTTCTTTTCTTTTTCTTGTAGGTATTTAGCTAATTTAGCTACTGAGGTGGTTTTACCAGCACCTTGTAAACCTGCCAACATTATTATAGCTGGAGGTTCTACATTAAACTTTAATGGCTCTACTTGTTGACCCATTACTTCACTTAACTGCTCTCGAACTATTTTTATAAATGCTTGACCTGGGTTTAGACTAGTTGAAACTTCTTTGCCAATTGCTCTTTGCTGTACTTTATCTATAAAAGGTTTTATTACAGGCAGAGCAACATCAGCTTCTAACAATGAGCGTCTTACATCACGAATTGCATCTTTTATATTTTCTTCTGTTAAGCGACCTTGCCCTATTATGTTTTTAAAAGATTTAGACAAGCGTTCCGATAAATTATCAAACATAGTATTTCCGTTATAGTTATTTAAATGTCTACTTTATATTTATAATTAGACTTTCTCCATTATAATAACATCTTAAACTACTAGGAATGACTAAATGTTAATTGGTACTGTGGCAGCGATTGTATCTAGCTTGTTATATTTTTATATTTCATATATTTTATGGAATAAACTAGCTTCAACAAACTCTGCTTCTATTGCTTGGTCTAGAAGCCGTTTTCTTTGGTATGTGATTATAGCAGCAACACTACAGCTTGTTTCTTTCTCTGGTTTTCTAGTTAACACGCAGTTTATTAATTTGGATTTAAGTATTGTTCTTTCTTTAATAACTTGGCTGTCCGTTATTACTTTATTAACCACAAATTTAAAACAATCTACTGAAAACTTAGGTATTTTTATTTTTCCTTTCGCTGGCTTGACGACTATTTTAATTTTTTTACCCTCTGAAACTGAGATAATAACTATTGAATTAGCTAGCCATGTACTATTGTCTATTGGAGCTTATAGCATCATGGGCTTGGCGAGTGCTCAAGCTATTTTATATTCGGTACAAGAAAAGAAATTTCGCCAAAAAAAACTAACTACTTTATTTAAAAGCTTGCCCCCCTTGCAAGTCATGGAATCTATAATGATTCAGTTTTTAGCGATTGGCTTTATTTTACTAACTCTTTCTTTAATAACTGGCTTTATTTTTCTTGAAGATATGTTTGCTCAACACCTAGTACATAAAACTTTTTTTGCTATTTTATCTTGGCTCGTTTACGGCATTTTTTTAACAGGACACTATAAGTTTGGCTGGCGAGGGCAAATTGCTACTAAATTCACTATTTGGGCTTATTTTTTGTTGGTTATAAGTTACATTGGCACACAAATAATTTTAATGTATATAATATAAAAAAAGTATATAATCATTTTTCGATTAACTATTAAATAAATTATCTTGAATAGTCTCTCATTATCCGTTCTATTTTCCCTTTTAATTTTAATGCTTATCTTGTCTGCTCTCTTTTCTAGCTCAGAAACAGGCATGATGGCAATAAATAAATACCGCTTAAAACATAAAGCTAATGAAGGTAATAAAGGTGCTATTAAGGTATTAAAACTTCTAGAAAGCCCTGATAGATTGCTAGGTGTAATTTTACTTGGTAATAATTTTGTTAATATTTTTGCCTCTTCTATAGCAACCGTTATTGCGATAGAATTAATGGGAGAAGCGGGTATTGCTCTTGCCGCTGGTCTGCTTACCCTAACGGTATTAATTTTTTCAGAGGTAGCTCCTAAAACTTTAGCGGCACTATACCCCGAAAGAGTTGCCTACCCTGCTGCTTATATCCTTGAACCTTTATTAAAAATATTATCACCAATTATTTGGTTTGTTAATTTTTTTGCCAATTCAATACTCGCCATTTTTGGTATTAAGGTAAAAGATCAAACTAATGATGAGCATTCTTTAAGCCACGAAGAACTAGCAACCTTAATTAAAGAAGCTACAGGTAAACTACCTAAACAATACCGCTCTATGCTAACAGGCATAATGCAGCTAGAAAGAACTAGTGTTGAAGATGTAATGATCCCTAAACAAGATATTTATGGTATTGATGTTAACTTATCAATCGAAAAAATTACTAAGCTCATTATTAAGTCTCCATTTACACGAATTCCTGTATATAGATCTAGTATTGATGATGAGCTAATCGGCATAATTAATCTTAAAAGAATATTAGGAGTAATTAGCAATGGTGAACTTAGTTTAAAAGATATTGTAAAGCTTGCTCGCCCTGGGTATTTTATCCCTGAAACAACAACTTTAAATACTCAACTTAATAATTTTAACCATAATAAAAGAAAAATGGGTTTAATCGTTGATGAATATGGTAATTTGCAAGGGTTATTAACCATGGAAGATTTACTAGAGGAAATTGTTGGTAACCTAAATACAGATACTAGAACAAAATCAACCATTGATGCTTACCGAGAAAAAGAAGGATCCATTTTATCAGACGCTACTGAATTTATCCGTGATATAAATCGTACATTTGAAGTAGAACTACCGACAAATGGCCCTAAAACTTTAAATGGATTAATTCAAGAAACCATGGAAACTTTACCAAATTTAGGAACTTGCATTAAAATTGATAATTACTGCCTTGAAGTAACTAAAATCTCTAAACACCAAATAGAACAAGTAAAAATAACAATCATAAAAAACCTAGAGTAATAACAATAAATGTTTACCCAAGAAGATGAGTGGCAAAAATTAAAAAATGGTATAAAAAATCTAGCACTTATAGAAGTCCTTAGTAGATTCAACAAAATCGGCTATGAAACAAAGTCAGACGGCAGCTTATTAACCGCAGCAGATACACAAATGCAGTTTGCTTGCCACAAGTTTTTAACCAATAACTGGCCACAATTTTCTTTCTTAGGTGAGGAATCAACCACTCAACAACAAATAAAAGCATTAGATTCAACTAGTGGTTGTTGGATACTTGATCCGGTTGATGGCACTAGCAACTTTGCTAGTGGTATCCCTATCTTCACAGTTTCTCTTGCTTTAATTGTTAATAAAAAAATTGTTGCAGGTTTAGTTTATGATCCAAACCAAGATGAAATGTTTGCTGCAAGAATAAATTTAGGTGCCGAGTTAAATAATCAACCTTTAATCTCTAAAACCACTAAAGAAAAACTTAGCCAATGTACAGCTATAGTCGATTTTAAAAGATTACCCTACTCTTTGTCTAACGCTATAATCAGCAAATCACCTTTCGCTTCACAAAGAAGCATAGGTTCTGTGGCTTTAGACTGGTGCTGGATAGCAGCAGGTCGTGGGCAATTATATTGTCATGGAGCCCAAAATCTTTGGGACTATGCTGCTGGATACTTAATATTAACAGAGACTGGCGGACATAACTATACCTTTACTAAGGAAGATGTAATGTTGGCAAAAATAATAAAGCGTTCTGTGATTGCTGCCACTAATAAAAACTTATTTAAACTTTGGCAAGATTATATCTTTAAAAATCTATAGCTTCCAATAATATCCCTAAAAATTACATAAACTCTAAAGCCTGCTGTAGGCTTGTTACTGGATATATTTCCATTCCAGAAATGCCTCCTTTTGGCATATTTGCTTGTGGAATAATTGCCTTTTTAAAGCCATGTTTTACCGCTTCAAAAAGCCTTTCTTGACCGCTGAGAACTGGCCGTATTTCTCCTGCTAAACCCACTTCACCAAAAATAATTAGCTCTTGGGATAAGGGCTTGTTATGTAAACTTGACATAACCGCAGCTAATACCGCTAAGTCTGCACTTGTTTCATTAACTTTTACCCCACCTACTACATTTACATACACATCTTGATCTGAAACCTGGATACCAGCATGTCTATGTAAAACAGCTAGTAACATTGCTATACGATTATTATCTAAACCGACAGTTACTCTTTTAGGAGCTCCATAGGGAGATTCATCAACCAGTGCTTGTATTTCTACTAATAATGGGCGCGAGCCTTCCCAAACAACCATTACTATCGAACCTGATGAAACTTCATCGCCTCTTGATAAAAAAATTGCCGAAGGGTTCTTTATCTGCTTCATTCCTTTATCAGTCATGGCAAAAACACCTAATTCATTAACCGCTCCAAAGCGATTTTTAATAGCACGAAGAGTTCTAAAACGACTATCAGAATTTCCTTCTAAAAATATTACCGTATCAACTATATGCTCTAAAACTCTTGGTCCTGCTACTTCTCCAGATTTAGTTACATGTCCTACTAAAAATATCATTACATTATTTTGTTTAGCATACCGAGTAATAAAGGCAGCCGTTTCTCTAACTTGCGATACTCCACCAGCTGCTCCAGATATTTCAGCTAGTTGCATAGTTTGAATTGAATCTATAACCATTATTTTAGGCTTTTCATTTTCAGCAGCAACTATGATTGCTTCCACATCTGTTTCAGCTAACAACTTTATTGAACTAACATGTAAATCCATTCTTTTTGCACGCATTGCCACTTGCTGCAAGGACTCTTCCCCCGTTACATATAATACTGGGTAGGTCTCACTTAATTCACATGAAATTTGCAGCAATATTGATGATTTACCAACTCCAGGATCACCACCAATAAGCACAACTGAACCAGGAACTATTCCACCACCTAAAACCCGATCAAATTCTTGTTGTTTAGAAATAATCCTCGATACTTCGGATAGTTCAATATCATTTATTAATAGTGCTTTATTGCGAACCTCTCCAGCATATCCAGTAGTAACTTGTTTTCTAATACTGGCTGATAAAATTTTAAATTCTTTAAGTACATTCCACTCATGGCAAACTTTACATTGCCCTTGCCATTGATTATATTCAGCTCCACATTGAGTACACACAAAAGAGGTTTTTATTTTTTTTGCCATTATTAATCCCTAATGATTAGAAGTTAAAATTATAAACAAAAAAGCCACTTTTTAAAGTGGCTTTTTTGTAATAAAATCATACTGTCTTAAGGAGACTTTGATTAAGTAGGGTTAGAATTAAACTGAGAAAAAAGTGTCGCTATTTTTGCTGAAGTGAGGCGTAATAGCTAGCCATTGCAACGAACTGCAGTAAAAATATCGGCTCTTTTTGCCAGCATAAAATAATCATACTTGTTCAGAGGCTCCTTAATGCTTTATGTCTTTCCAATATTCTCTTTTAAGTAAATAAACAAGAATAAACAAAATAAATAAGAATAACATTACTTTCCAACCTAAATGTTGGCGTTTTAGTTTAGCTGGTTCTCCAACGTATTCTAAAAAATTTACTATATTTCTTACATCTTCATCATACTTTTCTAAACTAGCTTCATCTTTTGGCTTAGGCATTATATTTGGCATTGCAACACCCAGAAAAACTCTGTTATCCCACTTTCCTGTAGTAGTATTTAACTCAAAAGATCTGAGAAAAGAAAAAATATAATCTGTACCTTTTAGCCTTGAAATAAGAGATAGGTCTGGTATTTTGGTACCAAAAGCAGCCTGTGCCACTGTTTCTGACATAGAACCAATTATATTATCGACTACCTTATTATTCACTTTACCTAATTTTTTGAGAACTTCCTCATCTGTCCAGCCTAAATCTCTGGCAACACGATTGTAGCGCATATATTTTACAGAGTGGCAAGACATACACCTAGTAGCAAATAAGATAGCTCCCTTTTGCAAGGAAGTTTTATCACTCAAAATATTATTAGCCCGCTCTAAGTGAACAGAACCACTTGCCACAGCCATTACATGGTTAAAAATTAAAAACAAAGCCACTATTACAATATTATATTTTTTCATTAAGTAACTCTCTCAGGAACTGGCTTAGTTTTTTCTCTTGCTGATGTAAAGGGCAAAATAACAAAAAATAAAAAATAAATAGCCGTAAATACTCTTGCTAGCTGAGTTAATTCAGTAGTTGCAGGCTGTGTTCCTAACCAGCCTAAAACAATGAAACTAATAACAAATATAGCCAATAAAATTTTAAACGACAAGCCTCTATAGCGAATTGATTTTACCTTACATCTATCTAACCAAGGCATTGCAAATAAAACTGCAATAGCACCACCCATAGCTAGTACACCAGTTAATTTATCTGGTATTGCCCTTAAAATTGCATAAAAAGGAGTAAAGTACCAGACAGGTGCTATATGATCAGGAGTTTTTAACGGATTAGCTGGTTCAAAGTTCGCAGCTTCAAGGAAGTACCCCCCCCCCTTCTGGCACATAAAACACCACAAATGAGAATAAAAATAAAAACACCACAATTCCAACAGCATCTTTCATTGTATAGTAGGGGTGAAAATGAATGCCATCAAGAGGCAAGCCTTCTTCATTTTTGTATTTTTTAATTTCTACACCATCAGGATTATTTGAACCAACTTGATGCAGTGCGACTATGTGCATAAAGATTAAAACAACCAAAACTAAAGGTAAAGCTATAACATGTAAAGCAAAAAATCTATTTAGAGTAACATCGGAAATCACATAATCTCCCTTTACCCATATAGCCAAATCAGGGCCTAAAACTGGGATAGCTCCAAACAACGAAATAATAACTTGAGCACCCCAAAAGGACATTTGTCCCCAGGGTAATAAATATCCCATAAAAGCTTCTGCCATAAGTACAAGAAATAGTAACATTCCTATTATCCACACTAATTCTCGTGGCTCTTTATAAGAACCATAAAGTAGCCCTCGCATCATATATGACTATAAAAAATGCAGATGCTCCTGTAGAATGTAAATACCTAATTAACCAACCCCACTCTACATCTCGCATAATGTATTTAATAGAGTTGAATGCTTCTGCTGCACTAGGCTTATAATTCATGGTTAACCAAATACCCGTTACTAGCTGATTTACGAAAACTAATAATGCGATTGAGCCAAAAAGGTACCAAAGATTAAAGTTTTTAGGAGCATAATACTCCCCTACATGATAGTTCCAGGTATTAATTAAGGGATAGCGTTTATCTAACCATCCTAGTAGACCCGTTGCTATAGGTGTTGTTTTGACTTCCATTAAACAATACCTTCTTTTGGATTCTCACCAATCCTAATCATAGTCTCTGATAAATAATTATAAGGAGGTATTTCTAAGTTTATAGGTGCAGGAACTCCTTTAAAAACTCGCCCAGCTAAATCAAAAGATGAACCATGACATGGGCAGTAAAACCCCCCCTTTCCAGTTTTTAGCCATATCTGCAGAATTAACTGACGGTCGATATAAAGGTGCACATCCCAAATGGGTACATACACCAATAACTACCAAATATTCTGGCTTGAATGATCTAAATTTATTTTTAGCAAACTTAGGTTGTGCAGATGATTCGGACTCAAAGTCCCTTAATTCTTCTTTTAATTCATTAAGCATCGATAGCATTTCTGGAGTTCTACGAATAATCCAAACAGGCTTGCCACGCCATGCAATAGTTAACATTTGCCCTAGTTGCATTTTACTTATATTAACATCAACTGGTGCTCCAGCCGCTTTTACCTTTTCACTTGGTTGCCAATATCCAACAAAAGGTACAGCAACAAATGTTGCACCTATGGCTCCCATAACCCCCGTAGCACCTGTTAATAACTTGCGACGATCTATATTGACTTCATAACGTTCTACACTTGACATATTAATTCTACTCACCAATTCTAATTTTCATTATCATAGTAATAAATACTAGTATATAAAAATAAACGACTTAATAACTGCCAATTATTTATGGCAACACTATCCTACAAGACTTAAATCAGAAACTCCTCAGAATTATTATATCAAAAATATGGATGCTTAATAAATCAACACTTTTTATATGAGTAATAAATTGTTTTATAAGCATCCTTAATGCATTACTATAAATAATGTAGTAGTGTAGTAGTGTACAGAGTGAGCTTTCAGCAAATTTTATTTTGGTTGTTAAGTGCCTCCTAAAGCTATACTGGGTTTAAAATATTTATAAAAGTTACATCCAAAGAAAACTGTTCTTGTAGATGATTGCCTAATGATTTTACCCCTAAACATTCTGTAGCATGATGTCCTGCAGATAAATAATGAATTTTTGACTCTAGGGCTATATGAGTTGTTGGCTCAGATACTTCACCACTTATATAAACATCTGCCCCTAAATTAACGGCTTGTTCAATATAGCCTTGTGCTCCCCCACTGCACCAAGCAATAGTTTTTACCATATTTTTACCACCTGGTAAATGTAGAGATTTTCTATTTAAAGTTTTATCAACTAGTTTCTTAAAGTCAGCAAAATTTGTGTCTTGTGTTAATTGCCCTATTCTTAGCAAACTATTTTGCTGTTCTGTAGTGTCCTGTATTCCCCAAAGCCTAGCTAATTGAGCATTATTGCCAAACTCAGCATGCCCATCTAATGGAAGATGATAGGCAATTAAATTTATATTATTTGCTAATAAAGCTTTGATTCTTCTTTGTTTTATCCCTGTTATTACTGGCGATTCATTTTTCCAAAAATATCCATGATGAACTAAAATGGCATCGGCATCTACAGCAATCGCTTGTTCGATTAATGCTTGCGAGGCACTTACCCCTGTAACTATTTTGTTTATTTCAGCTATACCAGATACTTGCAAGCCATTAGGGGCATAATCTTTATAGTTAGATACATTTAGTAAATTATCTAAATAGTTAATTAATTTATCAATATTCATTGGCTAGAAAGTCCTAAACAACTAAATTATTTTTTAATTCTATACCTTGCTGAAACAGCATGAGCTTGTAATCCTTCGCCGTCAGCAAGAACTCCTGCAACCTTACCTAGAGTATTTGCGCCATCTTCTGAACACATAATTAAACTAGAGCGTTTTTGGAAGTCATAAACCCCCAAAGGAGAGGAAAACCTTGCCGTTCTGGAAGTTGGTAAGACATGATTTGGCCCAGCACAATAATCACCTATTGCTTCGGCAGTAAAACGCCCCATAAAAATAGCCCCCGCATGACGTATTTTTGGTAGTAAAGCTTCTGGATCTGCTATTGAGAGTTCTAGGTGTTCTGGAGAAATATAATTAATAATATCAACCGCTTGCTTTTCGTCTTCTACTAATATAATTGCCCCCCTATTCTGTATAGACTTAGTAATTATTACTTTTCTAGGCATGGTTTCAATTAATTTATTCATACTATTTTGTACTTTTTTTACAAACTCGGGATTAGTGGTTACTAAAATAGACTGGGCATTTTCATCATGCTCTGCTTGTGAAAATAAATCTGCAGCAATCCAATCAGGGTTAGTTTTTCCATCACAATAAACTAAAATTTCTGACGGCCCTGCAATCATGTCTATACCAACAATGCCAAAAACTTCTCTTTTAGCCATGGATACATAAATATTGCCAGGACCAACAATTTTATCTACCTGTGGAATGCTTTGCGTGCCATAAGCCAAGGCAGCTATCGCTTGTGCTCCACCTAAAGTAAATACTTTATCAACTTCACAGATATAAGCTGCGGCAAGAACCATATCATTTACTTCACCGTTAGGAGTAGGAACAACCATTATTAATTCTTCTACCCCTGCCACTTTTGCTGGTATAGCATTCATAATTACCGAAGATGGGTAAGACGCCTTACCCCCTGGCACATACATGCCAACTTTATCTAGAGGAGTTATTTGTTGCCCTAACATGGTTCCGTCATCTTCTTTAAAACGCCAAGATTCCGTAACTTGCTTTTCATGATACGAGCGAACTCTGTCTGCGGATAAAATCAATGCTTCTCGTTGAATACTTGGTATTTTAGCAAAAGCATTTTTTAACTCACTCGCAGGTATTTCTAATTTTGTGGCTGAATTTAGCTTTAAATTATCAAACCTTTCACTATATTCTAAAAGAGCCTCATCACCATTTTGACGAACATTTTTAATTATATTTTTCACTATACTATTAACTTGTTCGTTAGCTACTGTATCCCAAGCAAGAAGATGTTCTAATTCTGTTTTAAATGATTTGTCTGTAATTAATAATTTTTTTATGTTTAACACTAGAGAACCAATCCTTAATAACTACTTATAAATAGCCGTTTTAAATTTTTCAACTATCTCATTAATCTGTGAAAATTTTGTTTTATATGCGTGTTCATTAACTATTAAGCGAGAACTAATATCAGCAATATGCTCTTCTGCTACTAAACCATTAGCTTTTAAGGTATTACCTGTATCAACTAAATCAACTATTTTATCTGCTAAGCCAATTAATGGTGCTATTTCCATTGAACCATAGAGTTTTATTAAATCAACCTGCTGTCCTCTTGAAGCATAATACTCCCTTGCTGACTTTATATATTTAGTAGCTACTTTAAGCTGATGTCCAGCAGGTTTTGGTACTTTGGTCCCTGCAATCATCAGCTTACATTTTGCTATTTGTAAATCTAACAATTCATACAGATTATCTGTAGCAGACTCCATTAAAACATCTTTACCTGCCACACCAATATCTGCTGCTCCATGAGAAACATAGGTTGGTGCATCGGTTGCTCTTACAATTAATAATCTAACATGTTTATGATTGGTTGCAATAATTAGCTTTCTACATTTACTAGGATCTTCTAAGGGTTCAATGCCTGCAGCGGCTAACAAAGGCAAAGTGTCTTTGTAAATGCGTCCTTTTGAAAGAGCTATTATTATCTGTTCTGCCATAATATATTTATCTATCCTCTGTACTATAATCTTAGTTGGTTCTATGAATATCAACACCTAGCTTATGAAATTTTTCTTCTATTAATTCATAACCTCTATCAATATGGTAAATTCGGTTTATTTCTGTTTCACCCTCAGCAACTAATGAGGCTAAAATTAAACTAGCAGAAGCTCTTAAGTCTGTCGCCATTACAGGAGCTGCTACTAACTTATCAACACCTTTAATTTTAGCAATATTCCCCTCAAGATAAATATCCGCTCCCATTCTAATCAGCTCAGAAACATGCATAAAGCGGTTTTCAAAAATATTTTCCGCCACGGATGAACTGCCATCTGCAATAGAGTTCATAACCATAAGCTGGGCTTGCATATCGGTAGGAAAATAAGGATAAGGTGCTGTAGATATATCAACAGGAAGTAGCTTTTTACCAACCATGTCTAAGGTAATATTACTCCCATCAACGGTAATTTCAGCCCCTGCTGCTCTTAACTTTTTTAGAACAGATGTTAGGTGGCTAGCATCTGCATTATTAATTGTAATTTTACTGCCAGTTAAAGCCGCAGCTGCTAAATAAGTTCCTGCTTCAATTCTATCCGGTATAATCGTATATTTAACACCAGTTAGAGATTTAACTCCGTCAATAATTAAAGTATCTGTTCCTATACCTAATATTTTTGCCCCCATAGCATTTAAAAAACAAGCTAAGTCGGTTACTTCTGGTTCTATAGCAGAATTGCGTAAAACCGTCTGCCCCTCTGCTAACACTGCTGCCATCATTAAATTTTCGGTACCCGTTACAGTTACTAACTCCATAGTAATATCCGCACCAATTAATTTTTTGGCTGAGGCAATAATATAACCTTTTTCTATTCGTATATCAGCCCCCATTTGCTGCATACCTTTAATATGAATATCTACTGGCCTTGAACCTATAGCACAGCCACCAGGCAAGGACACTTTTGCTTCACCATATTTTGATAATAAAGGTCCTAGAACAAGAATAGATGCACGCATAGTTTTTACTAATTCATAAGGAGCTTCTTTTGAAGTTAATCCTGCTGAATAAAGCTCTATATTGAGCTTTTCGTCAAACAAAACATCTACCCCCATTGAAGCCAATAGTTGAATAGTTGTGGTAACATCTTTTAAATGCGGAACATTAGATAAGGTAACTTTTGTTTCTGCCATAAAGCACGCCATTAAAATAGGCAAAGCCGCATTTTTGGATCCAGATATAGTTACATTACCAGTAAGCTGGCAAGGACCATTTATTACTAATTTATCCATAAATCATTCTAACTCTGGGATTGTGGTTTTAATTGATAAAGCATGCAAAGAACCATTTTTAAATTCTTCTTTAAACAAATCATTCACCATTCTATGGCTCTGCAAAGGAGATTTTCCCATAAATGACTTACTAACCACTTGAATAGAAAAGTTACAGTCTGCACCACTGATGATAACTTGAGCATCTTCAATACTAACTTTAACTCTTTCAATAATTAATTCTGGGGACATAAAATACCTAGTTACATAAAAAATCTAATTGCGTATTTTAACTCCTTTATATAACAAAATCAGATTTATCATGGTTATTCCTAAAAAGAAAATAATTGTTACCAATAAACTAAATACTATAGAAATATCGCCTTGATTAAAAAAACCATATCTAAAACCATCAACCATATAAAAAAAAGGATTAAAGTGAGATATAAATTGCCATGTTTCTGGTAAAGATTTTATTGAATAAAAAACTCCACTTAAAAAAGTTAAAGGTACAATTAAAAAATTTTGAAAGGCCGATAATTGGTCATATTTATCCGATATTATTCCTGCGGCAACCCCAATACTACCCATTAAAGCAGAAGCTAAAATAGCAAACACAATTACCACTAGAGGGTTGATAATTTGCACATCAAAAGCTAGCCATCCAATTACTAAAACCCCTAACCCAACTGCCACCCCTCTGACTACTGAAGCCGCTACAAAGGCTAAATAAAACTCCAATGGTGAAATAGGGCTTAACAACACAAAATTTATATTGCCATAAACTTTAGCCTGAATTAAGCTTGATGAACTATTAGCAAATGCATTTTGCAAAATAGTCATCATGACTAAGCCAGGTATTAAAAATTGGCTATAGTTTACCCCTTCAAAAGCAGTTATCTCTGAACTTACCACTTGACCAAAAATAAGCAAAAATAATAAAGAGGAAATAACTGGGGCAAAAATTGTTTGTACCGCAACAGAATAAAACCTTCTTACCTCTTTAATAAATAAAGCCCAACAACCAATATAGTTAAAGCTCATTTTTTAGCTCCAGTTAAATCCAGAAAGGCTTCTTCCAGAGTAGCATCTCTAGTACTAATATCTTTTATTTTAAATTTACATATTGATAACCATTGGCTAAACTTATTTAACGATAACTCTTTTTCAATTTTAAAAACTATTTCTGTTGCTGAATGGCTATCGACTCTTTCTTTTAGATTTTTATCTAATTGATTATAGTCATTATTTTGTTCATTTGCGACTAGAGAAACCCTTACATATCTAAAAGCATGCTTAGAAACTAGATCCGTTACCCTTTCTAGAGCCTTTAACTCACCATTTTGTAAGATAGCAACTTTTTCACACAGAGCTTCTGCTTCTTCTAAATAATGAGTAGTCAAAATAATAGTGTGCCCTTGTTGATGAAGTTCTTTAGTAAATTCCCATAGAGTTTTTCGTAAATCTACATCAACACCTGCTGTTGGTTCATCAAGTACAATTACTTCTGGTTTATGCACTAACGCCATTGCAATTAACACCCGTCTTTTCATACCTCCAGACAATTCATTAGTAATTGCATTTCTCTTATCTGCAAGGGATAATCTTTCTAATAACTCATCTGTCCAATTTTGTTGTTGCTTGCCTTTTAAACCAAAATATCCTGACTGAATTCGTAGTAATTCTTTAATGCTAAAAAAAGGATCTGATATTAATTCTTGTGGCACTAATCCCAGAGACTTTCTAGCTTGACGATAGTCTCTAATAGTATGAGAACCATTAACAAATATTTCTCCTGATGTTGGAGTAACCAGGCCAGACATTGCATTAATAAGTGTTGATTTACCAGCCCCATTGGGGCCTAACAGACCAAAAAAAGACCCTTTTTCTACATTAAAAGAAATTTCTTTTAATGCTTCAATATTATGATAGTTTTTGGAAACTTTTTGAAAAGAAACTGCATTATTATCAGCCATTTTTATAGTTTAAAACATCATTAAGGTTATATAAATCAAGTAATAACAAGAGATATTTAGGTATATTTGCATGCTCAACTTCACTATGGATATTTTGTAAATATAAAAGAAAAGCTAAACAACTACTATCTGCTTGGCTAATATTAGTACAATCAACACGAGTGATTTCCTTAATAAAAATAGCTTTATTATTTTTAATTATATCTCCCAAAGAATCTACATTTATCCTACCTGTTATACTCAAAACAGATTCTTTTATGGAGCAAGAGAATTCTTTCACATTTTTTTCTCGCCATTATTTTGGCTTTTAATATTTTTAATAACTTGGGTTAGTCCTTTTTTAGCTATTTCAGAAGAAAATGTTTTTCTATAATTAACTAACATACTTATACCTTCTATTGAAAAATCATAAACCATCCATTTATTAGTTTTTTTGTCCTGATAAGCTCGATAAACTACTGCCGTTTTTTCACCATTTTTTTGGGTTACTTCGGTAGCAATTGACTTTCTATTTTTTCTTTTACCCGTTGCTTTAATAACATCTATAGTTTTAATATTTAGCTTAACTAAGCTACTAGAATAAGTGCGAAGCAACATTTGAGCAAATGCTGTTGCAAATTCTTGCTGTTGGTTTTTTGAGATTTTTTTCCATTGCCTACCTACCACATATCTTGCCATTTTGTAAGTATCAACATATGGCAAAATATAACCTTTGGCAAATTCCAGAAGTTTATCAGGGTTTTCAATAAACTTTTGCTGATTAACCGAAAGCTGTTCAACAACTCCAGTAGATAAACCCTTAATCATTTGTACTGGATTTTCTTGATTAATTTGTGCGTTAACTATGTTAATTGATAACACAAACCAAAGTAAAACAACTTTTAAAAAAAACATTTTCATTTTTTATTATTCTCCGCTAAGATTTGTTAAAAACTTGCCTATAAGCTCTTCTAGCACTAATGCTGGCTGTACTATATCAAGATAATCTCCATCTTGCAGGTATTCTTCATCAGCCCCTGGGTCAATTCCTATATATTGATCGCCTAACATTCCAGAGGTCAAAATAGAAGCTGAAGTATCTAATGATAAATGATTTAAATCACTATTAATTGCCATGACAACTATTGCTTGATAAGTTTCTTTATCAACCTCAATATCAATAACTTTACCAACAATAACCCCACTAATTTTTACTGGAGCTCTAACTTTTAGACCCCCTATATTACTAAAGGCAGCTTTTATTTGATAAGTTTCTTTTTGTACTCCTTGAAAGTTACTTACTTTAAAGGCCACCATTAGCAAAGCTACAAAGGCTAATACAGTAAATAATCCAACCCAAACTTCAACTATCATTTTACGAGACATATAAATAAACCTAACTTAAATCTAAAACATTAATACAGTTAATAAAAAATCTAACCCCAAAATCCCTAGTGATGAATGGACAACCGTTTTAGTAGTTGCTCTGCTAACCCCTTCTGAAGTTGGTATAGCATTTACCCCTTGAAACAAGGAAACTAAAGCAACTAAAACCGCAAAAAATATTGATTTGATAATGCCGTTTATAACATCATTATTCCAGTCAACATGAGTTTGCATTTGTGTCCAGAAAAAACCGTCATAAACACCCAACCAACCAACACTAATCAAATAAGAACCTATTATACCAACCGCAACAAATATCATCGACAACATTGGCAAAACAATTATAGATGCGGCTAATCTTGGAGCATACACAAATTTATTTGGGTCAACGGCCATCATTTCTAAGGCAGAAATCTGTTCTGTTGAACGCATTAAACCAATTTCGGCAGTTAGTGCTGAACCAGCTCTACCTGCAAATAGCAAACCAGTAACTACAGGACCTAGCTCTCTTATTAATGATAAAGCCGTCATAGAACCTACGGCTTCTTCTGAGTTAAAATCAACTAAAACAAGATAGCCTTGTAGGCTTAACACCATGCCTACAAAAAACCCCGCAGTTAAAATAATTGGTAAAGACAATACCCCTAAAAAATAAATTTGCTTTAATAATAGGTTAAATCTTTTAATTGCATACGGCATAACTATAATAATAGAAGTCATAAAAAATAATGCCTTGCCTATAGATTGTAACAAACCTATAACTAAACTACCAATATTAGCTAAAAAGTTAACTGGCATTTGCATTATCTTTTAAATCTTCAACATAATTTTTAGCAGGAAAATGAAAGGATACCGGTCCGTCTGCATAACCCTTAATAAACTGATTTACATAATCACTATTAGAGTTTAAAAGATCTTCAGGGGTGCCAGAAGCCACAATCTTACCTTCTGATAAAATACATACATACTCTGCAATAGATAAAACTTCATCAACATCGTGAGAAACTACCACACTAGTCAGCTTTAAACTTTGATTTAATTTTTGAATTAATTCTACCAGCACCCCCATAGATATAGGGTCTTGTCCAGCAAAAGGCTCATCATAAAAAACTATTTCTGGGTCTAAAACTATTGCCCTAGCCAAGGCAACCCTTCTAGCCATTCCACCAGATAATTCAGCAGGCATTAATTTTTGAGCCCCTCGTAGACCAACTGCCTGTAACTTCATCTTAATTAAAGGCGATAAAATTTCATTAGGTAAATTAGTATGTTCACGCAGAGGAAAAGCAACATTTTCAAAAACATTAAGGTCTGTTAACAAGGCTCCACTTTGAAACAGCATACCCATAACTCGACGTAATTCATATAATTTTTGCCGTTTTAGCTTATGAACATCTAAGCCTTTTACTAAAACCTGCCCTCTATCAGGCTTTAACTGCCCAGCTATTAGCTTTAAAATAGTTGTTTTTCCTGTACCACTTGGCCCCATAATCGCGGTAATTTTTCCACAAGGAATACTAAAGCTAAGATTATTAAATATTTTTCGACTACCCCTCGAAAAAGTTAAGTTTTTTACTTCAATGATAGGATTGCTGATAGATTTATTTTGCATAAAAATAATTATAACCCCAAAAGCTCAACCAATACTTTAAATTCTATGACTTTATTAACTAAAATATCTTTTTTATTTTTTTCAGTACTCGCTATATAAATTAAACCTCCTATTTCTATATTAAGCAAAGATTTTTCAAAATCAATTAAAATATCTTTTTGTTTAACTATTTTTAGCTCAAACAAATTTAATACAAGCAGAGGAAAACCACAATAATAATCTTGGTCATTTTGAAAACTCCAAATACCAAATTTAATGTAATTTGCCGACTTTATAGTTATCTCAACCGACAATTCTTGCTGATAAAAGCTTAAATCATCCATTGAAAATAATAATACACCATGCAGTAAATAACCAAACAGGTGCTGAATTTCTTTTAACTTATCCTTTTCGCTATTTTGAAGACTTTCAACCTGCAAAGTAATAAAGAAATTCTCTTCTGCTAAGCTTTCGGCTATTGATTCAATTTCTGTTACGCTCCAATGTTGCCATTGTTGTTGTGAGACTAAAACACAATAAAATTGGTTACTGTAATAATCTAATTCCCAATCTTTAGGCAATCCACAGGGATAAAAATCATTCTGCCAAAGCTTATGCTCCCAGCCTTTTGTTCCCACCAAAACATTTTCCATCATTTTCCTCTAAGTTTACATAAAAACTCATTATAATAGCCATTTTAAAATTCAAGTTATATAATTATATGGCAAGCCTATTAATTCCTTCTATACTGTTTATAATTGGCTTAGTGTTGCTAGTTTGGAGTTCTGATATATTTATAGATGGTGCTTCAAGTGTTGCTAAGCACATGTCAATTTCACCATTAATAATCGGTGTTGTAGTTTTAGGGTTCGGAACTTCATCTCCAGAAATACTAGTATCAATACATGCATCATTAGATAATAGCCCTGCATTAGCTATAGGTAATGTTATAGGCTCAAATATTGCCAATATTGCCCTTGTACTAGGAGTTACTGCGATGGTCTCTCCAATAATAGTTAAATCATCTCTTTTAAAGCAAGAATTCCCTATTGTTATAGCCGTTTCTTTTTTGGGAATAATACTTATGCTCGATGGTGACCTAGATGAAACAGACGGTATAATCTTGTTAATCACCCTAATTATAACCATGATTTGGATGATTAAAGCAAATAAACAAACAAATATCAATGATAAATCTTTAGATCCTGACCCTTTAAAAACAGAAATAATACAAGAACTTAATCAGCTAAAAAAAATATCTCTTTCAAAATCCATTACAATGCTTATTAGTGGAATTATAGTTTTAATAATTAGTGCCAATCTAATGGTTACAGGGGCTATTGATATTGCTAAATATTTTAATATTCCAGATCTAATTATCGGGCTTACTATTATCGCAATTGGTACAAGCCTACCTGAGCTCGCGGCGGCAATAGCTGCTGCTAAAAAAAGCGAGAAAGAGCTAATGATAGGGAATATTTTAGGTTCAAATCTGTTTAATATACTTGCCGTTTTAGCTATGCCTGCTTTAATATCTCCTTCCACCGTTGATAAAACGGCTTTACTAATTGACTACCCTATTATGTTAATGTTAACAGTTGTAATGATGGTAATTGCACTACCTAAAAATGGAAAATCGGTTATTCGACGCTGGGTAGGTTTTCTACTAACGTTAAGCTTTGTAGCATACTTAGTATTAATATACTTTAGAACTGTGGCAAATTAATAATGAATTACTCAAATGATATAATAGAAAAAGCTAAAAACATCAAACTTTTAATTTTAGATATTGATGGTGTATTATCAGATAATAAACTGTATTATGGAGACAATGGTATAGAATATAAAAGCTTCTATACTCGTGATGGTCATGGCATGGTAATGCTACAAAAAAGTGGTATTGAAATAGCAATTATCACTGGCCGTGAGTCCCCTCTTATTAATACAAGAATGCAAGACTTAAAAATAAAACATGTTTACCAAGGTAAACCTGATAAATTACCTACTTTTTTAGCCTTGGTAAAAAAACTAGGTCTTAAATTTGAAGAGATTGCATATATTGGTGATGATATTTTAGACTTACCAATACTAACCAGAGTTGGACTTGCCGCTGCTCCTAAAGATGCCGACATTGAAGTTATTAATAGAGTTAATCTAATTAGCGAACATTTTGGTGGGCAAGGCTGTGTAAGAGAGATTTGTGAGCTTATTCTTAAGTCTCAAAACCTATGGCAACAGCACATGAACTTTTATCTTCGTGAGTAAATCTAAATGGCTTTTTACCCTGCTATTTATAGCTTTTATAATAGTTTTTTTAGTTTTTCAAACTCATCAAATAGTTATAACATCTCTACTCAAGACTAATAATAAAAATGAAAAAGCCACTAATACCCTTACTTCAAGCTGGTTATTTTTAAATGGTAAAACATATCAAATACCCAATAAAAAAAACCCTGAAATACAAAACTATATAACAACAACAAAAGCATCCTTTAAAAGTGCGTCTCAGACTAGTGAAATGGACGAATTTTTTACAATACAAACTAGAGCAAACCAAACTTTAATAATTACTAGTGTAAAAGGAAAAACCAAAAATAAAAAAATATTAGACTTATCAGGAAATGTTTTTATCGAATCCATCCCTAAAAATTCAGACTCAATCACTTTACTAAAGACAGAACAAATAACCTATAATAATTCGAATAAAACTATACTAAGCAATACATTTACAGAGCTATACCAACCAAATTTATTAATAATGGGTAACAGTTTTTTTGCAAACCTTGTAACTAGTAATTATGAGTTTAAAGGAAATGTTAAAACTACATTCTTACCCTATTCAAATTCTACTACCAATTAAGTTTTTACTAAGGAGAAATTAATTTTGCAAAAAAAAAATATTCTATTCATAAGCATTTTTTTATTTTCTACTACTAGTTTTACAAAAGAAAAATCCATTCCTATTGAAATAGTTGCTGACAAACTAGTAGCCCAAGAAAAAAAAGGCGCTAGCGTCTATACTGGCAATATTAAAATCACCCAAGATAAATTAAAAATAAAAGGTGACAAAGCTAGCATAGAACATCCTAACAATAAAATTAAGCAAATAGTAATAATTGGCAAACCTGCAACCTTTATTAATTTTATAGAAGAAGATAATACTTGGGTAAAGGGACACGCCAATAAAATAACCTACAATAGTGCAAAAAAAACTATTTTATTTGAAGAAAATGCAACCATAGCACAAGGTGAAAGTAACTCTATATCTGGGTCAAAAATACTTTATGATTCTATAAAACAAACTCTGCAAGCCAGAGGAAATAAACAAAGGCAAGAACAAATAAAAGTTATTTTCTCAGGAGAGGAACAACCATAATGGCACATTTTTATGCCAAAAACCTAGCCAAAAGTTATAACAAAAGAGAGATAGTAACAAATGTTAATCTATCCGTAAGAAGTGGTGAAGTAGTTGGATTATTAGGTCCAAATGGTGCAGGTAAAACTACCACTTTTTACATGATGACAGGTCTAGTTAAGAATGATCAAGGAGAAATTTACTTAGATGATACAGAAATAAGCAAATTATCCATTGACCAACGAGCAAAGCTAGGTATTGGCTATCTTCCACAAGAGGCATCAGTTTTTAGAAAGTTAAACGTAAAACAAAATATTATGGCAATTCTTGAAATGCGTAGCCAATTATCTAAGAAGAAACAACAAGAAATATACAATAATCTAATTGATGACTTACAAATTGGTCACATAACAACCCAGCAAGGTCAAGCACTTTCAGGTGGCGAAAGAAGACGAGTAGAAATAGCTAGGGCTTTAGCTATGGAGCCGAGTTTTATTCTATTAGACGAACCATTTGCAGGAGTTGACCCTCTTTCTGTTAAAGATATACAAAACATCATAAAACACTTAAAAAACAAAGGTATCGGCATACTAATTACCGACCACAATGTTCGAGAAATACTCGATGTTTGTGATAGAGCTTACATACTAAGTGCAGGTACAATACTTGCCAAAGGAACCCCAAAAGAAATCCTAAATAATGAGAATGTAAAAAGAGTCTACCTAGGAAAAAACTTTAAATAACTGTGCTATACTAAAATCGTAAGTTAATTAGTTATTCAATATTATCCAACCCTAAGGAGCGATTTATGCAAATAAACATTACTGGTCACCATGTAGAAATAACCGATGCTTTAAAAAACTATGTTACTGAAAAAATGCAAAAACTAACTCGCCATTTTGATCATGTAACTATTGCCCACACTATATTATCCATAGATAAACAAGGACAAAAAGCGGAAGCAACCGTCCATGCATCTGGCAAGGATCTATTTGCAGATAACATAACAGACAACATGTACTCATCAATTGATGGTTTAATAGATAAACTTGACCGTCAAATTATTAAACACAAAGAAAAAATTGGTAGTCATAATAAAAAGTCTGGCGGTATAAAAAACATGATTGTTGAAACCGAAGTATAAGCTAAGTCTAACAAATTTAAAAAGGGCTTTTTTAGCCCTTTTTTTATAATTTTCAAGGATAAACTCAATAGTCACGATTAGAATTTTACTAAGAAAAAATATGCGTCATATTTCGTTAAATGCGTCGTAATAGCTAGCTATTGCGACGCATTTAACAGAAGTTGTCAATCATTTTAGCCAGTAAAAAATAATTGGCAGTTATTAAATTTCTTCTTAAGACAGTATCTTAAATAATATTCTATTTGTATTGCAGGAAAATAAAATGTCTAAAGTATCACTAATTAATGATAAAACTAAAATTTGTGAAAAGCTATTAACTGCCGTTAACGAACAAAATAACACCTATATTCAAAAGATTATAAGCTCATTAGTTCCTGAAGAAATTGCCGAAATTCTTGAAGCTACCCCACCACAAGAAAGACACGAGCTATGGCTATATATATCCCGAGAAATTCAAGGCGATGTACTAGTCCACACTAATGATGAAGTAAAAACATCACTACTAGAACAACTAAATAATAAAGAAATATTTGAATTAACTGAAAAACTAGCTACTGATGATATAACTGATATTGCCCAAGCAATAACAGAAAAAGAACGCCAACATATATTATCTAATTTAGATACTAACATAAGAGCTGCTGTAGAAACATCTCTAAGATATCCAGAAGATACTGCTGGTGGGTTAATGAGTGCCGATTTTATATCAATTCGTTCTAATGTATCCCTAGAAGTAGTATTAAGACTATTAAGAAAAATAGGTTCAATACCTGATTCAACTAACCATCTTTTCATAACTAACAGAGTTGGTTTATATCAAGGAATACTCCCTATAACAAAGCTAATTACTAGTGATGAGGAGCTTTTAGTATCGGCAGTAATGGAGCAAAAACCAGCAATTCAAGCCAACACAGACTCATCGCAAGTAGCCCACCTATTCGAGAAAAAAGATTTAATTTCTGTAGCCGTAACCGATGAAAATAACCTACTACTTGGTCGTATAACTATTGATGATGTAGTTGATATAATCCGTGAAGAAGTGGAAAGAAACCAAATGGCAAGTGCAGGTTTAAATGAAGAAGACGATCTATTTGCTCCACCAGTAAAATCAACTAAGCGTCGTACCCCTTGGCTAGGCTTAAATCTACTAACTGCTATTTTTGCCTCAATCGTAATTGGAGTATTTGAAGCAACTATCCAACAAATAGTCGCCTTGGCAATACTAATGCCTATTATCGCTAGCATGGGAGGAATAGCAGGCACACAAACTGCCACTATAGTGATAAGAGCTTTAGCAACTGGAAAATTAAGTTTTCAAAACAGCCAGCATTTGTTATTTAAAGAAGCAGGAGTAGGCATGTTAAATGGAATTATATGGGCCATAATAACTGGCTTGGCGACTAGCTTATGGTTTAATAATGGGTCATTAGGTACAATATTTGGTATAGCAATGTTAATAAACCTAATTGTTGCTTCTCTAGCAGGAGCCTTGATTCCTCTAATGTTAAATAAACTAAAAATAGACCCAGCACTAGCGGCAGGGCTAATACTAACTACAGTTACCGACACTATAGGTTTCTTTATTTTCTTAGGTTTAGCTACAATGATACTTGTCTAACCACAATAAGATTTTATTATGATACTAGGCGAACCTCTTAAATAACTAAAATAAACATGAGATATATTTATGAATAAAAATACCCATCCTAACTTTCCAGATTTAAAAAACAAAAGAATTCTAATTACTGGTGCATCTAGTGGAATTGGTAAAGGTATGGCGAGAGTATTAGCGAATGCTGGTTGTCTATTAGTTTTACACTACAATAGTAATAATGATGGAATTAAGCAGACTTTAGAGTCTGTTCTTAAATTAGGTATTGAGGCTGAAGTGTTAAAGTGTGATTTTAGTAACCTAGAGAAGGTGCAGGATTTTTTTACTAATGCTTGGCAAATATATGATGGTTTAGATGGTTTAGTTAATAATGCTGGAGTAATCACTAAATCCCTTAGCTTGGAAGATTTTATTGCCACTCAATTTAATAAAACCTTAGCAGTAAATTTACAAGCTCCCTATTTATTAAGCGTGGCTTTTGCAAGTAATTGTAAAAAAATAGGCCAAAAAGGAGTAGTAGTTAATAATAGTAGCGTTCATGGTCAAGCTAGTTGCGAATGGTTTGCCGCCTACGCAGCCTCAAAAGCTGGTTTAGATGCTATGACAAAAGTTCATGCTGTTGAATGGGGTAAGTTTGGTGTTAGAGTTAATGCACTTTCTCCAGGAGTAGTACCAGTTGAAAGAACCTTCGATATATTACATAAACCTGAAATGATAGAGAAGTGGCTTGGCGCAATTTCTGTAGGCAAATATGGCACTGTTGAAGATATGGGTATGGCAACGGCTTATCTATTATCAGATGCTACTAAATGGATGACAGGATCGATACTCACTATAGATGGAGGACTAATATCTAGAGGTAACTATCCTTATCGTTAATTATTTTACCAATTAAGTTTTAGTCCGGATTGTTTAGAAATTTTAAGAATTTTTTGTTGATGTTTTGCTAATTCATCTTCATTTGCCATTAGAATTTTTAAAGTTGGATGCTCAGTAGATATTGTTTGATGTTTAGTTTTATTTGTATACTCATCACCTTTTAATAATAGCTTAGTTTGCCCACCAGTCATAATTAAATAAACATCAGCAAGTATTTCTGAATCGAGCAAAGCTCCGTGTAATGTTCGCTTAGAAGTGTCTATACCTAATCTTTTGCATAAAGCATCCAAGGAATTTCTTTGTCCTGGGTATGATTTTCTTGCCATCTTAAGGCTGTCGGTTATTTGGCAATGGTCTTCAATTTTCCCCCATTTATTTGGGTAAAGTAATGATAGTTCATGATTTATAAAGCCAACATCAAAAGGAGCGTTGTGAATTATCAGCTCTGAACCAGCAACATATTCCATAAAGCTATCAACTATTTCTAAAAAAACAGGTTTGTCCTCTAAAAATTCAGTTGTAATACCATGCACCAAGATAGCATCAGAGGGTACCTCTCTTTCTGGCTGAATATATTGATGGTAGTTATTGTTGGTTAGTTTTCTATCGATTAATTCAACGGCACCTATTTCAATAATTTTATCGCCTGTTTTTGGATCAAAACCGGTGGTTTCAGTATCTAATAATATTTGGCGCATTCTTAGTCAATTTCTTTTAAAATAGTGCCTAATTATAATTTATATATAAATCTAAGGGTAAACAAAAAATGAAAATACAAAAAGGTAGTGAAGTAACTTTCCATTATGAGTTAAGAGATGAAACAGGTAAGGTTATAGATTCAACATTTGGTGGAGATCCCGTACATTATATTCACGGTAAAGCTGAAATTATTCTAGGCTTAGAGAATTTTTTTGAAAATGAAGAGCCTGGATTTACTGCTAAATTAACCATAGACCCAGAAAATGCTTATGGCGTAAAAAGAGAGGACTTAATCGTTTTTGCAGGTCCGGAAAATTTTGAGGATAATGTTGAAGTAGAAATAGGTTCAATTGTAGAAACTGAAGATCCAGATGGTAATATTGTTGAATTTAGAATAACTAAAATTGAAGAAGACAAAGTTTATTTAGATGGAAACCACCCTTTAGCAGATAAAACGCTAGACTATAAAATAGAGATTATTGAAGTAGCTTAAGGAGTCTCTGGTTAAGGAGAAGCTCCATAAGCGATGTAATTGCTCGATGCATGTCTATAGTTTCATCTGAGAGTTCTTTTATTGGTTCAAAAAACAGCCTTCATTTGACATTATATGCCTAGTTTAAGTGCTTAGTAATGCATCTCGAATTTGCATATAAGCGATTAAAAACTCAAATAGCATACGCCAAAACATTTCCAAAAATAAAAAGATTACTATAAAGAATGATACAAACTTTAATTGCTGTTGTTTATCTAATGACTTCCAAAAAATTGCCTTACCATTTTCATATACAGTATTTATATACTTGTATTTTTGTATTAACCAGGAAAAGAACATCCAGATACCAATAGGTAATATAAGTGCACCAATATAATAAAATACTATTAAAGCTTCGGTGCTAATAAAAGTTTTAAACGTAAGAAAATCTATCATCCATTAATGCCTTTGTTGTATTGCTTGCCTAACGCTTTGTTCAGCGGAAATTCAAAGTAGCACGTTTTTGCGAATGCAAAACAAGTGACGCTTTAAAATGTGATCTTCCCCCGCAAAAGTAGACAAATTAAAATTCATGTAGACATCATCTCATATTCCACGGGCGAACAATATGAAATTACTGAATGAGTTAGCCCAAAGTAGTAATGTCCTGTTTTAGCAAAGTTAGAAGACCCTATTTTGTCGTTCCCCCAAAAAACTGGACACTAAAATATACTATTTAGGAGTCCAAAATGAACAGAAAATACACATCCTTCACCAAAGAGTTTAAAATTGAAACTTTACGCTTAGCTAGTCAACCTAATACCATCATTGCACACCTCGCAAGAGACTTAGGCATTCGTAGAAACATGATCTATAAATGGAGACAACAATTGGATGCTAAACAAGATAAAGCCTTTAAAAGAACCGTTGCAGCTGAAAACTCAAAAACCAGAATGCTCAGTATGTCTGAATTGCTAAAAGAAAATACTCGTTTGCAAAAAGACTTAAAACTAGCCGAATTGGAAAATGAAATCCTAAAAAAAGCACATGCTTACTTCGAGGAATAAAAAGACTAAGATTTAAGTTTTTTTACCAGCAACAACAAAACTACCCAATTGAACCATTATGCAACTGCCTAAATGTTTCAAAAAGTGGTTATTATTACTGGAAAAACACACCGATAAGTCAACGAAGTAAGCAAGACAACTATTTGTTAATGAAAATATTAGAAGCCTATAAACTGGGTCGCAAGCAATACGTCTCGCCAAGAATTTACCAAGAACTTAAAGCAAACAAAGTCAATATAGACCTAAATAAGGTTGCTAAAATGATGCGAGATAATGGTATTTATGCAACTAATTCCATTAAGTTTAAAAAAGCCAAGATTGCTCGCAATACTAGAGGCTTTGCCTTAAATATTTTGAACCGAGATTTTAACTCAAGCAAACCCAACAAAAAATGGGTAAGTGATACGACCTTTATCTATACGAAACAAGGTTGGCTACATCTAGCGGTCATTATTGACCTTTACTCCCGTAAGGTTACAGGTTGGTCGATGAGTAAATATAACAATGCGGCACTAGTTACAAAAGCGTTAAAAATGGCGACCCAAGCAAAGGATAATCAACAGAGGGTACTGCTTCATCCAGACCAAGGCTCTACTTATCGAGCAGACACTTACCTTGGTTGTTTTAAGGATAATAAAATAGACCAAAGTATGAGTCGAAAAGGTGAATGCCATGACAATGCAGTAGCAGAAAGATTTTTTAGCACACTTAAGAATGAATTAGTTTATCAAACTAGTTATTTAACTAGAGAAGAGGCACAGAGCAGTATATTTGAATATATTGAAGTGTTTTATAACAAAATTAGACGGCATTCGTTTTTAGAGTACGAGTCACCTTTAAATTATGAAAGTGCTTATTATGATAAGATTTAACCATCCAGTTTTTTGGGGGAACTACACTTTGACCCCTTTACTCTAATATTTAAGGCTCAACTAAAGACAATAAAACCCTATCTCCCACTTTCGCATTTAAACTATTTTCAACCCACAAAGAACGCTCAACCGAAGGGGCAAACAAACTAGACAAAGAAGCCGTACCAC
>DBOE01000035.1 GCA_002299585.1 Hydrogenovibrio sp. UBA654
TCATCCAAACCGTTAAGCTCTAACCACATTACGTTGATAATGCCAAACGAACATGCAAATAATAAACCTAATGCCCATGTAAAATACCACATATAAACTTCTCCTTAATAAAGTGAGTTACTATTTTCTCGAATGCTTTCCACGGTATGTGGGCCCCACATTTTCTTATAACACCAACTAGTGTACGCCAAAATTATGGGAACAAAAATAATAGCAGCACCTAATGCTACTTGTAATGTTAATTCTGACCCTGTGGCATCCCATGCGGTAAAGCTATGACTAGGATTAAGCGACGAAGGAAAAATGAAGGGGAACAATGAAAACCCTGCTGTTAAAATAATCCCGATAAGGCTCAAAGATGAAGACCAGAAGGATACTGACGTTCTCTCTAGTTTTGATAACACCAGCGCACCAAAGGCACCTAAAAAGCCAAGTACTGGCGCGATCATCATCAGTGGGTACTTTGAATAGTTATCAAGCCATGCACCTGTCGCAAGCTCTACAGTCTTCAAGGTCGGGTTAGTAACTCCGCCCGGCTCTCCACCAGAGGTGATACGCATACCATCTATGCCAAATGCAATCCAAAAACCACCAATAGCGAACAAGACAATAACAACTATAGAAGCAACTTTAACAACCTGCTGAGTACGTTTATATACATTATTTTTAGAGCGAAGCATTAAGTAAGTGCCACCTTGCATTAGAAACATAGTGACAGCTAATAAACCGGTTAGTATTGCAAAGGGATGCAATAAATCGATAAAACCACCGTGCCACGTTGAACGTAAATATTCATCAAATTCAAAGGGTGCACCAATAAACAAATTACCCATGCCAACACCTAAAATAAGCGCAGGAACAAAACCTGTTATTACGAGTACCCAGTCCCACGTATTTCGCCATTTTGTTTGTGGCATCTTTGAACGATAGTCAAAGGCAGGTGGGCGACCAATTAGGGCAAAAAGTAATATCAGCATTGCCAAATACATACCCGAAAAAGCGGTTGCATAAACATTCGGCCATATTGCAAAAAATGCCGCCGCCGCCGTTACAAGCCACACTTGATTACCATCCCAGTGTGGTGCAACTGCGTTGATAGCAACCCGTCGCTCTTCATCGGTTCGCCCAACATAACGCAACATCATTGCTATTCCTAAATCAAAACCTACCGTTACGGCAAAGCCTAACCATAAGACACCAATAAGCGCCCACCAAATAAACTTTAACGTTGCATAATCTAAAAACTCCATGCGAGTCTCCTATATTAGTTCTTGGTTATTAGTGGCTGTAGACGATGAAACCTTACCTGCTGTGTCACCTGCGTTGTCATTTTTCTCAAAATGGTAACGACCCGTTTGTAAACTACTGGGGCCTAAGCGCACATATTTCGTTATCAAAAATAGTTCTATGATAAGCAGTACCGTGTAATAAATAATAAACGCAATTAAACTGTATAACACATCCGTATATTCTAAGTTTGATGACGCCAAGGCGGTTGGCAAAATTTCTCCTATCGCCCAAGGTTGCCGACCATACTCTGCGACAAACCACCCTGCTTCTATTGCTATCCAAGGTAAAGGTAAACTGACAACACACACCCAGAGAAACCAGCGCTTTTTAAAGACCGTACGTTTAGCGGTAAATACAAAGGCGGCCACAAATACAAACAACATAATAACGCCTGAACCTACCATGATTCTAAACATATAAAACAAAGGGGCGACGTCTGGAATACTTTTTTGAACAGCACGCTGAATTTGCTCTTCAGTGGCATCAACCACATTGGGTGTGTATTGTTTTAGAAGCAAGCCATAGCCAAAGTCTTTTTCAAGCTTTCTAAATGCCTCTATATCTTCAGGTGTTGCTTCTTTTTTACGTATTTTTTCAAAATAACCATAGGCTATCATTCCGCTTCTAATACGAGCTTCATTTTCAACAAGAATATCTTGTATGCCTTTCACTTCTTCTGTTAGTGAACGTTTTGCAATAATACCTAAAGCATAAGGAATCTTAACTTCATAATGGTTTGTTTTAGCCTCTTGATCAGGTATAGCAAAAACAGTAAAACCTGCCGGTGCTTCGTGAGTCTCCCACTCTGCCTCAATGGCAGCTAACTTATATTCTTGTAAGTGACCTACCTCATACCCACTTTCGTCGCCCAGCAAAATAACAGAGAAAATGCCCGCCGTACCAAACGCGGCAGCAATCGCAAAAGAGCGCTTGGCAAAGCCAGTATCACGTCCTTTTAATAAGTACCATGCGCTAATACTCAATACAAACATCGAGGCAGCAACATATCCCGCAGCCACGGTATGAATAAACTTCACCTGCGCAACAGGGTTAAAGAGTATATCTGTAAAACTCGTTAACTCCATTCTCATTGTTTCAATATTTAATCGTGCGCCAACAGGGTTTTGCATCCAACCATTAGCGATTAAAATCCATAATGCCGAAAGATTAGTGCCTATTGCCATTAACCATGTAACCACTAAATGCTCGACTTTGCTCAGCCGATCCCAACCAAAAAGGAACATACCCACAAAGGTTGATTCAAGAAAGAATGCCATCAAGCCTTCTATTGCTAAAGGTGCACCAAATATATCCCCTACATAGTGCGAATAATATGACCAGTTCGTACCAAAAGAGAACTCCATCGTTAAACCCGTTGCAACACCTATCGCAAAGTTAATGATGAAAAGCTTACCCCAAAACTTAGTCATGTCTTTATAGACTTGCTTACCTGTCATTACATAAACAGACTCCATCATGGCTAAGATGAAAGTCAACCCTAGGGTAAGCGGCACAAATAGAAAATGGTACAACGCAACGACTGCGAATTGGAGCCGAGATATATCGACAACTTCTTCTGTAGGAATCATGTGTTCACCTTATCTATAAATTCAAATATCATCTTTTCCTTCCGTTTTTACTTTATCAGAGGAATCTCTGGTATTAAGTGTATTAATTTAAACATAATCATCTCGCTCGTTCGGGAGGGTGTTTAAAAAGTAATGCTCGCATTAGTTTAAAGCACACCCCCCCACTTTTACATGATGAATATCAAAACATACTCACTAAAATATGATTAGTCGAACTCACCATAACGTTCTTGATAGTCCTCCATTGATGCTTTCACTACTTTCTGTGCATGCTCCCTACCATATGCTTCACCTATTTTCACAGTACATTCTTTTCCGGGTACCATTTTATAAGTATTAAAATAATGATCTAATCTCTCAATAAGCACATGTGGTATATCATCAAGCTCGCGTGCATCGCCCCATATATTATCCGTAGCTAATACTGCAATGATTTTGTCATCTGCCTCACCATCGTCAATCATCGGTAAACCACCTAAGACTCTCGCGTGTAGTAAAATATCAGCGCGAGTAATTGGGCGCTCTGAAAACACACAAATATCCAGAGGATCTTTGTCACCTTTCAATCCTTCAACTCCCATTAAGCTAGCGGTGCGTTTGCCACAATAAGTGCGAGGGACAAACCCGTAAAGAGAAGGCTGTAGTGATGACGCACGCTGTGGTCTATCTACCATCAAATAACCCGTTTTTTTATCTGTCTCATATTTCACTGGGTCGTATGGTGTTATTTCTATGTACGCATTGACAATTTCTGGCGCATCATCTCCTGCATCAAGCCCATGCCAAGGGTGTGGTCGCCAACGGTAAAACGCATCTGGAAAGGGCATTACGAGTTCTTATTAGCTGATTATCAACAGAGCAAACGTCTCGCACATTTTAAACCTGTCGCTTTATTGGGTGGCGAGGTTGCCATGAAGCAACCTTGGCGTAATACTTATGCGCATATACAG
>DBOE01000040.1:0-1841 GCA_002299585.1 Hydrogenovibrio sp. UBA654
AAGAACTTGCTGATTTTTTAAATACTATTGCAGAAGAAATTTTAAACCTAGGTGATATCCTTATTCAAACATATTGCTCAGAAACTGGCTTACCAGAAGGTAGAGCTATCGGTGAAAGAGGTAGGACTATTTTTCAACTACAATCTTTTGCTCTATTAGTTGCAGAAGGTTCATGGACAGAAGCTACAATTGACACAGCTATACCAGATAGGCAACCTTTACCGAAACTCGATATTAGAAAAATAAATAGACCAATTGGACCTGTCGTAATCTTTGGAGCAAGTAATTTTGCATTGGCTTTTTCAACTGCTGGAGGTGATACAGCTGCTACTTTGGCTGCTGGCTGTCCGGTTATAGTAAAATCACATCCAATGCATGCAGGAACGGGAGAGTTAATAAGTGCAGCTATTATTAAAGCTGCAGAAAAAACAAATATGCCTAATGGTGTTTTTTCAAATTTAAACTCAAGCGGTATTGAAGTTGGGCAACAATTAGTTTCTCACCCAAAAGTAAAAGCAGTAGGGTTTACAGGAAGTATTAGAGGAGGAAGAGCTTTATTAGATTTAGCCGCAAAAAGAGAAGAGCCTATACCCGTATTTGCTGAAATGGGAAGTGTAAATCCTATAATTATTTTACCAGATGCTTTAAACACCAAAGGTGAAGAGTTAGCAAAAACCTATGCAAGTTCTATTACTTTAGCTTCAGGTCAGTTTTGTACAAACCCAGGATTAATTTTAGGGATAAAAAGCGATGCATTTTCAAATTTCATTAATCATTTATCAACTGAAATTGTAAAAATTAACCCTACATGTATGCTACATCCTAACATTATGGGTGCATACCAAACTAATAAAGAAAATATAATTAAGCAAAATAATGTAAATACTGTTGCTAGTTACATTAACGACACAAAAGCTAATTACGGAAAACAAGCCCTTACTACCGTAAATGGAAATGATTTTATTGCCAATCCAAAACTACACCAAGAAGTTTTTGGGCCATTCTCATTAATCGTTAAATGCAAGGATAAACAAGAGTTAGAAAAAGTAGTTTCTATACTTGAAGGTCAACTTACAGGAACAATTTTAGGAAATGAATTAGAACTAAAGGAATATGATAATTTAATTTCGCTCTTAAGCAATAAAGTAGGACGTATTATTTATAATGGAGTGCCTACTGGAGTGGAAGTTTGCTCTTCAATGGTGCATGGAGGTCCCTATCCATCAACAACAGATTCAAGATTTACATCTGTTGGCACAAGTTCAATAAAAAGATGGGTTAGACCCTTTAGCTATCAAAATTGGCCAAACGAATTATTGCCCGAAGAATTAAGAAATGAGAATTCACTAGGTATATCAAGATTAGTCAACAATAAAATAACTACCGAAAAATTATAATATACCAACCAAATACTCCTCCTAAAAGAAAAATTTAAAAAGGAAGAGTTGGACTGGGGTTAAAAAGATGTCCTTATGAAAAAAACATTTTTTTGCATTGATGCTCACACATGTGGAAATCCAGTAAGAGTAATCGCAGGTGGTGGTCCAATTTTAATTGGAGCAAATATGAGTGAAAAGCGGCAACATTTTTTAAAAGAATATGATTGGATTCGTAAAGGATTAATGTTTGAACCACGTGGGCACGATTTGATGAGTGGAAGTATTCTATTTCCACCACACAATCCAGAAAACGATTTTGCAATTTTATTTATTGAAACTTCGGGCTGTTTGCCTATGTGCGGACACGGGACTATTGGAACTATCACTATTGCTATTGAAGAAGGATTAATTATTCCGAAAATTCAAGGGAAAATTAAAATGGAAGCACCTGCAGGTTTGATA
>DBOE01000040.1:2160-2841 GCA_002299585.1 Hydrogenovibrio sp. UBA654
ATAAATATTGAATATGGACAAACTGGCAAAAAGGTAGATTGGGTAAAATTAACCAATGTAAAAAGTTATTTAGCAGCAGAAAACTTAAGCATCAATTGTCCTGAATTAGGTGAAATTACTTTTGATGTTGCTTATGGAGGTAATTATTATGCAATTGTAGATCCTCAGAAAAATTTTTCTGGTGTACATGATTTTACCGCAAGTAAAATTATTCAATATTCTCAAATAGTTAGAGGACGTATTAATGAGAAATATCCAGATATGTTTATTCATCCAGAAAACGACACCATAAAAGATGTGTCGCATATGTTGTGGACTGGCAATCCAATTGGCCCAACATCATCAGGAAGGAATGCCGTTTTTTATGGTGATAAAGCTATTGATAGAAGCCCTTGTGGAACAGGAACATCTGCTAGACTTGCACAATTACATGCCAAAGGAAAATTAAAATTAGGAGAGCCATATATTCATGAAAGTTATATTGGGAGTAAATTTATTGGTTGTGTTGAAGAGGAGACCGTATTAAACGGTAACCCAGCTATTATACCAAGTTTTCAAGGTTGGGCAAAAGTGTTTGGATACAATAATATTATAATTGATGAGGAAGATAATCCGTATGCTCATGGATTTCAAGTGATTTAAATAGATGGAAATAAGTAAAAGTGAGATCATAAAAAAGTA
>DBOE01000083.1 GCA_002299585.1 Hydrogenovibrio sp. UBA654
GTTAGGCAAAAGCACATCAATTTACGCCATATCTGTTCTTGCTAAGAAGTTGGTTTATCTATGTAGTAAATATTAAGAGAGAGTAAGTTTGAAAGACTCATATTTTAAAAATAAACCCAAGTTATTTATACTTTTAATAAGTATAGCTGTAGTGTCGATTTTGATTAGATTATTAGTAAACTACAACTTCGATAAAACAGCATTACTGTATATAGGTATACCCTTTTTAGTTTCTCTTATATTAATTAAAATACGAAATCCTAATACATCTTCAAGTTGGAAAAAGCTATATATAAATAGGCTCATAGATGCCTTTATTATTATGTTTGGTAGTTCAATTGTGTTATTTGAAGGCTTTGTATGCGTGGTAATGTTCATACCAATTTACCTAATTATTCTTCTTCTCATGTTTCTAACAGAAGCCTTCCGTCAACGAGCTAAAAAAAAGGGCAGAGGGTCATTAAGTGTTCATATATTGCCACTAATTATTGTTATTTCGGCGTTTGAGGGAGTAAATCCAGAAATTAGCTTCGATCGTGATGAAACAGTTACAGTCTCACGCGTAGTTCAAAGAAGTATTACTGACATCAAGCAAAATTTAGTTAAGCCAATGAACTTACAAAAAAGTCGTCCATGGTTTTTGACATTGTTTCCTATGCCGTATGACATAAAAGCAGGTTCTTTAGAGGCTGGGGACATTCATGAGATTAATTTCAAATACTACCGTTGGTTTGTTACAAATTTGCATGAAGGTCGAATGTTGCTTGAAATAAGTCAGGTTAGCGATAATAGAATTAAAACAACATTCTTAGAAGATACGAGTTACATAGCAAAATATGTGAGTTTAAAGGGTACAGAAATTCAGCTAGATAAAGTTGATGACGCACATACACGCATTACCTTAATAATAAATTATAAAAGAGAGCTTGATCCATATTGGTATTTTTCCCCAATTGAGCGTTATGGTATTAGTAAAACGGCAAGCTTTCTAATTACAGAGGTAATTGCCCGTGAGACACTCTGATTCTATATCACCTGATTATCACAACCCACGAATTGTAAATATTACTGGTTGCAACGCGTATGACGCTACTATTGTATGGGCACCAACAAAGTCACTATGGTTCGTGTCTATGGCTCTAGTTGGTATTTTGGGTGGATACTATACAGCTTCAATTGAAACTCTAGTTGTCTTCTTAGTAACCACTACTATTACGTTATGTTTTGGGCATTCCCTTGGTATGCACAGGCGCTTTATACATCATAGTTATGAATGCAAAAAATGGGTTGAGTATCTCTTTGTGTATTTAGGTGTACTAGTAGGTTTGGCGGGACCTTTTGGCATGATGTATACACATGATCTTAGAGATTGGGCGCAACGACAAAAAAAATCACATGCTTATTTTGGTCATAAATCTTCACTATTAAGTGATTTTTTCTGGCAAATACATTGTGATATAGAACTTAAACACCCACCTGTATTTAAGTTAGATGCAAGCATTAGAAATAGTAAATTTTATCATTACTTAGAAAAATATTGGATGTTTCAGCAAGCTCCTATTGCTTTAGTTTTGTATTTATTGGGTGGCATTGAATGGGTTATATGGGGGGTGTGTTTACGTTTAACAGCATCTATTACTGGACATTGGCTAATAGGTTATTTTGCACATAACAAAGGGCAAAGTGACTGGCATGTTAAAGGGGCATCTGTTCAAGGATTTAATATCAAGTTTTGTGGGTTAATAACGATGGGTGAGTGTTGGCATAATAATCACCATGCCTTTCCTGACTCCGCTCTCCTTGGAATAAAGTCAAATCAAGTTGATCCGGGATGGTGGGTATTACAGTTAATGGAGAAACTTGATTTAGTATGGGAATTAAAAACCCCAGATGACCTCCCTGCTAGGGCTGAGTTAGTTCCATCTGACACGCACCATTAACAATGCCTAACAAGAAAATGCAGAGGGACTTTTTTACTAGGCGGTTGATTTTAGTTCAGTGCATTCTATGGAGTTTATCTTAGATTCGCCTTCATCTCTGTCTGTCCAAAAAGCCCCTGATTTAGGCGTTATACCCACAAGGAGAATTAAGTAGCATGAAAAAGCAAGAATACGCAGGGTTCTGGATCAGATTCGGAGCATTACTAATTGATTTAGTGATAATGACTATCGTTTTGTATATCCCGCTTTCGTTTATTTATGGCGAGGAATACTGGATAGGTGAGCAGTTTATCTATGGTTTTTGGGATGTGTTGCTGGGCTATGTTGTACCCATTGTTGCAACAATATGGTTTTGGCTACGCTTTTTCGGCACGCCAGGAAAAATGGCCACAAAACTAAAAATCGTCGATGCAAAAACTGGAAATAAGCTTTCTCTGGGGCAAGCAATAGGTAGATACTTTGCCTATATACCAGCAATGTTACCCTTGGGGCTAGGGCTTATCTGGGTTGGTATAGACAAAAAGAAACAAGGGTGGCATGACAAATTAGCTGGCACTGTTGTCATCAAAAGCAATGAGTCAGAGACTGTACAGTTCGAAGAATAAAGTATAACAATCACATGCACTCGGACATCAAAAAGCGCCACTCCTCGTTCCTCGTCGCTATGCTTTTTTCTGCCGGTGATGTGAGGCGTTATGTGTAGGTGGATTCAACATCGAAGT
>DBOE01000044.1 GCA_002299585.1 Hydrogenovibrio sp. UBA654
AATAATAGCTATATTGTGAAAAATGATAACGCAGAGGATGTAAACTTGGTTAAGACCCCCCGTAGGGCGTGACGTCTAACCCATCACTTCGTAGTTATGTCTTTTGACAATAGCCAGCTATTGCTAGCAAAACATGCCTAGAATTGATAAGCTAGAAGTCCACGCAAAATTTCAATCAGTTGTTCAATTTCTCCATAATGGACCTCTGAACAAGCAGGAATTGGACTGATAAATAAAATTAAAAAGGATTTAGGACTAAAATAAAATATTCTATGGAAATTAAAAAAGATACGAATCATTTTCTTTTAATATTAAAAAATATCCCATAATTAATATCTATTGACTATAAAAAAGAAGATATTCAAGCTGAATGTCTGAATACATTTGAACTGGCTTTAGATTTTTATACCGAAGCTAAAATCTGCAAATAATCATCCCAAAACTACAAAAATAAGCCATTTAAAAATATAAGGCTTACTGGTGATTTAAGCTGTTATTTTTTAGAAATAAAAAAACCCGCATGACACAGGTTGACTTTTCAATTTGGCGGATAGCAAGAGATTCGAACTCTTGGTAGGCTATAAACCTACACACACTTTCCAGGCGTGCACCTTCAACCGCTCAGCCAGCTATCCAAAAGAGTGAGCATTATACCCAAACTTTAATTTAAAAACTACATCATTTCTAGATCTTCTAAAACCGCTTCTAAACCTTTTGTAGCACACTCTTCATCAACTTTGCCACTTGGTGCTCCACTTACCCCTATTGCACCGTACAAAACCCCACCGGCTTTTATTGGTACTGATCCAGCAGAGAACATCAGATTAAGATTAAGATTTTGCAATGGGCTGCTTGCTTGGCTAGTAAGCTGTGAACCCTTTGCATTAAACATTACCGAAGTATAGGCTTTTTTAAAGCTTATTGGGTAAGACACAGGTGGAGCCATGGTATCTCGTAGTTGTACTTGAGCAATACCATTTCTATCTACTACGCTAACACTGATAGGGATACCTTTAGCCTCACATGCAACTATTGATGCTTTAGCAATTTTAATGGCTGTATTTAAAGTTAGCCTGCTAACTTTTTGGGTTAATATTTCTTCCTCCCCAAAAGAATTATTGCTAATTAAAAAAAACAAACTAACCAGCGCTATTTTTTTAATATTCATTTACTTCTCCTTTATCTTCTGATCTAAAATCATTTTCTCAAACTCTTTAGCTGGTACAGCTTTAGAGTAAAAATAACCTTGCATATATTCACAATTAAGGTTGGTTAATAAATCTTTATGGTATTGAGTTTCTACGCCCTCAGCGACCACTTCTATTTTAAGAGCATGGGACATAGATATTATAGCCTCTACTAGCGGCCTACTTTCTTTATCTGTTTCTAAATCTTTAATAAAAGACCTATCTAT
The DNA here is from genome assembly GCA_002299585.1 of Hydrogenovibrio sp. UBA654. Taxonomy (GTDB): domain Bacteria; phylum Pseudomonadota; class Gammaproteobacteria; order Thiomicrospirales; family Thiomicrospiraceae; genus Hydrogenovibrio. The sequence goes on from DBOE01000044.1 coordinate 1,415, forward strand.
TTTTAATTTATTAATTGGAAATTTCTTTAAATAACTTAGTGATGAATAACCTGTCCCAAAATCATCTATTAGTAATTTAAAGCCTAACCCTCTAATTTCATTAAACTTATTAATTAAATTTTCACTATCATTAAATAACATACTTTCTGTTACTTCAATTTGTAAAAAGTCATCCATGCCAAGTAACTCATTCTGTTCTTTAATTTCTACAAGTTGCTCTAGAATGGTTTTAAAGTTATCTGAACATTGTTGTGGTGAAACATTAATATTTATCTGAAATTTTTTATTTTCTCCAAATAATGCGGACTCTTTCCATTCAACACCTTGCCGATGACTTTTATCTATTACCCACTTACCAAGCTGGACAATTGAACCCATTTCTTCTGCAATAACAATAAAACTATCAGGAAAGAGTAGCCCTTTTTTTGGATGTTGCCAGCGAACTAATGCCTCTGCTCCAGTTATAAGACCACTGCTAACTTCAATAACTGGTTGATAATATAATCTCAACTCATCATTTTTAATAGCTCTTAATAACTCTTTGTGAATATTTACAATATTTGCCATATCTTTTTGCATACTTTGTTCATAAAAGTCAACTCGATTCTTACCAAGAGATTTTGCTTTATGTACTGCCACATCGGCCTGCCTAATTAAACCATCAACAGAGCAGTTAGCATTGTCCACAGAACAAACAGCTATGCCGATACTTGCAGATACTGATGTTTCTATATCATTAATTAAAATAGGGACTGTAATTGCAGAAAGTAATTCTGAAGATACTTTTTTAACATCATAAATATTAGCAACAGATGATAAAACTACTACTAGTTCATCACCAGATAACCGAGAAACTGTGTCAGTTTCACGCACATTAGCTTGTAATAATTTAGCTACATGAACTAATAATTTATCGCCAGCATCATGACCTTGTAAATCATTAATTAATTTAAAACCATCTACATCAATAACTAATAAAGCTAAAAGCAATTTATTTCTTTTTGCTGTTTCTAAATCTTTATTGAGTGTTTTTATTAGGTATTGTCTATTGTACAAACCAGTTAAGTTATCGAGATTAGATTGTTGCCAAGATTTTTTTTCATTTTCGACTTGTTCACTTATATCAGAGAAAATAGATATATAGTTGATTACGCTACCAGAAGAATTTTTTAATACAATAAAATTTAAATCAAGAGGAAATTTTTTGCCTAATTTATTTTTATGCCATGTAGTTGTTTGAAAACTTTTTTGTTGTGTTAAAGAGATCCATAAGGTTTTATTTTCATTAACTTCTGTTTTTGCTGATTTAAAAACCTCAAGGCTACGCCCCTTTACCTCTGCCAAACTAAAACCGTAAGTTTTTTCAAATTCTTTATTTATAAAAACAATATTATTATTTTTATCAGAGATTAAAATCATTTGCTTAAGATGAAGAAAAACTTCTTCAAATAAATATAAATTATTAGCAAATTCTAAATTTTTTTCAACAAGACTATTTAATCTATAAATTAAACTTCCCATTTCATCATCATTTTTTTTGTAATCAAACATGCTAATTTCCTAGTAAAAACTTGCTATAAACTATTTAGATACCTTTACACGAGAGGATACACGGCTAAAAATGGTTAAAAACTATCTGAATTTTACCCCATTTTCATCTCGCAGCCCCCCTCCCTCTATATAAAATAAAAGCTTTTTTATTCTCAAGTAAAGAATATAATTATTTCTTTATAAAAAAATAATTATATGCGAATAATAAGCCAATCTCCTGCAAAACTTATCTTGACTGGCGAACATGCTATTCTAAATAATATACCTGCATTAAGCATAGCAATAGATTTGCCAACTATTTGCGAAATTAATTTTACCAACCAAACCAACAATATTTATTTTGATATAGAGCTGGCTAATTATCAACAAAAAGTTTCTGAATCCTTTGCTATTTTGAATAACCTAGCAATAGCTATTGAAAATAGGTTTTATAAATATTCTAATAATAGCTTACCCATTCAAAGCGTACTAAAACAACCTATTGATTTAATTATAATTTGTATTTATCATTTCCAACAAAAACACACCCTTAAAAAAGGCAATTGGCAAATTAAAATTATGGGGCATAATTTTCCTGCTAGAGGTTTAGGGAGCTCGGCGGCTGTTATTGTTACAGTATTATATTCTCTTTATAAACAAAACAACATAAATATAGATAAAGAGGAGGTGTTAAAACTAGCCACTACCATAGAAAATCGACAACATGGAAATTCAAGTGGCTTAGACCTAGCTACTATTTTATTTGGCGGTTTAATTAAATATCAGCCGCAGCAACCAATTAAATTTTTACCTGCAAAAACATTTTCTGCTTGGTTTATAGACACGGGAATTGGCGAAGATTCAACTGGACAAGCTGTAAATTTTGTCCAACAACATTTTAATCGCTCACATAATATTTGGCAAGAATTTAAGCAGGTATCACAACAAATTGAACGAGCATGGTTGGAACAAGATACTATTAAAATGCAAACAGCTATTCGTTATAACCAACAATTACTAGAAGAAATTGGTGTAGTACCAAATAGAGTTAAACATTTTTTAAATAAGTTAAATACAACCTCAACTACTGCTGGAAAAATATGCGGTTCAGGAGCAATTAGTGGCAAAGCTGCTGGTGTTATTTTATCTATAGGTAAGCCACCATTTTCCCTTTGCCAAGAGTATGATTATAACATTTACCCTATAAATATAAATAACCAAGGTGTTTACTGTGAAGTGGTTAACTAGTGCTCCAGCAAACCTAATGGTAATAGGCGAGCACAGTGTTGTTTATGGGCATAATGCCATAGCAACCGCAATTAATAAAAGGCTATATATTGAATGGGAAACTCGCAATGATCGAAAAATAATTATTAACTCTGTAATTGCTCAATATGAGTCTGAATTAGATAACTTAAAGGATAATACAAAACTAACTTGGATAATAACAACTTTAAAATACTTTAAAAATCAATTAAAACAGGGCTTTAATATAAGAGTTACTAGTGAATTTAACTCAACCCTAGGCTTAGGCTCATCGGCTGCAGTTTTAGCAGCTATGTTAGGAGGCTTGCAGTTTTATTTACAACAAAATAAATCTATTATCGAGAACTTTAAAATTGGTCTACAAATAATCCAACAAATTCAACAACGAGGCTCAGGCACTGACCTAGCTGCCAGTTTAGCTGGAGGGATGATATTATTTAATCCTGTCTCGCAACAAATACATAAAATTAAGCAGAATTTTAAGCTCCCATTAAATTTAATTTATACAGGTTATAAAACCCCCACTGCTAAAGTACTAACTCTAGTGCATGATAGCTGGCTAAACCAACCTGTGTTATTAACCTCTATCTACAAACTAATGGGTTCTACAACTAAACAGGCTTTTAAATGCCTAGAAAAAAACGATTTGGCTCAATTTTATCTACTTGTAAACGGCTACCAAGGTCTTATGGATGCTTTAGGGGTAAATGATTTAATGCTGAGTAAAATTATTTATACCACTAGAGATATGCCGCAAATAAAAGCCAGTAAAATATCAGGCTCAGGCTTAGGAGATTGTGTTTTGACTTTTGGGAAGCTAAATAATCACTCAAAATTTATTAATCAATTACAACCAATGGCAATACAAACCTCAAAAAATGGTTTGATTTGTGAACAGGCTTAATATATGAATGCGCAAGATATTGTAACGAGCATTATCCCACACAAAATCCCACAGCAAAAAGGTTATGGACAAGCCAATATTAATATTGCTTTAAGTAAATATTGGGGCAAAAGAGATATAGAGCTTAACCTACCAAACAATAGTTCACTATCAATATCTCTGCCCTCTTTAGGTACAAAAACTAGCATTGAAGTAATAAACTCTACCGAAGATGCAATATATTTGAATAATACAAAAATAGCAAATGAAGAACTATTTGCTAAAAGAATCAGCTTATTTTTAAATTATTTTAGAAATAACAATTACTTCAAGATAATCACCCACAATTCAGTGCCAACAGCAGCAGGTCTTGCCTCTTCTGCCTCTGGTTATGCGGCTTTGGTTATAGCCCTAAACAATTGTTTTCAATGGCGACTATCAAACAATAAACTATCAATCCTTGCCAGACTAGGTAGTGGTAGTGCGGCTCGTTCTATTTTTGATGGTTTTGTTATCTGGCATAAGGGTCAACAACAAGATGGTTTAGATAGTTTTGCAGAACCAATAAATATGGCTTGGCAAGAACTTCGTGTTGGGTTAATTAAAATAGATACTACTGCTAAAAAAATTAGTTCAACTCAGGGTATGCAAAACACGGTCAACAACTGTGAACTATATCAAGCCTGGCCAAAAAAGGCAGAACAAGACTTAATAAAAATTAAACAAGCAATTTTAGTAAAAGATTTCAACAATCTTGGTAAAACCGCAGAAAATAATGCTTTAAGCATGCACGCCACCATGATTGCAACCATGCCACCTATTCTGTACTGGCAATCAGAATCAGTAACTACAATGCATAAAGTTTGGCAACTAAGAGAACAGGCAATAAATGTTTATTTCACTATGGATGCGGGGCCTAATCTAAAACTTTTATTCTTAGAACAAGATGAATATATTATTAAGCAAAAATTTAAAAATATAATAGTTATTAAGCCTTTTTAAGGAGACACTGAATAAGTATCATAAAATTCTGTGGAGCTTCTAGCTTATCAATTTTAGGCATGGATTGCAGGCAATACTTTTATCCCATTGTCAAAATCCATAATGACGAAGTGACTGGTTATACCCCCCCTTACGAGGCTTAGCCAAGTTTTGTAGATGCGTCTATTGAATTCATTTATCTTCTTTAGGCATAAACTTTAAGACATTACCATTGATGCAAAAGCGTTTTCCTGATGCACTTGGACCATCGTTGAATAAATGCCCTAAATGTATCCCACTGCTAGCAGATCTTACTTCAGTTCTAGTCATGCCATGGCTAGTGTCGGTGTGTAGAGTGACCGCATCACTTTCTACTTCTGAAAAACTTGGCCAGCCAGTACCACTTTTAAATTTTGTATTGCTTTTAAACAGCACTTTGCCAGTGATTGGGTCAACAAAATCTCCATTACGGTTTTCTTTTAGATGTAGCCCAGTACCTGCCCTTTCGGTGGCTTGGTTAAAAGCTATTTCTGCATCTTCTCCAGTTAGTAAATTTTTACCTAGCCATTGCCAAAACTCCATAGGTTTTCCGCCATATCCAGTAAACCTATCAATTTCTTTACCATTTTTAAATAGCACAATAGTGGGGGTGGCAAAGATGATTTTTGTTAGTTTCCAGCCATTAGGGGCAAGTGTTGATTTGGTGGTTTGTATCGGGGTGCTAGATTGCCAATTATCTAAAATATCTTTTTTAAACTCTTTACAGAAATTACATTGCTCAGCTTCATAGGCGATTAACTGTATAGTTTTATTGAGTGTTTTAGCATCTAAAGCAGGAAAATTGTTAATTTTATCTTCACCATGACCGGGGTAGGCAACGCCTGTGCCACCTAATCCGCAGTAACCATTTGGGTTTTTTTGCAGATAGTCTTGATGGTATTCTTCAGCGATTATGTAGTTTTTAAGTGGTGCAATTTCAGTGGTTATAGTGCCTATATTGTTTTTGCTCATAGCTGTTTGGTAAGTTTTTAGGGTTTTTTCGGCTATTTGTTGTTGTTGAGGACTATTAAAATAGATTGCACTGCGGTAGTTGGTGCCAATATCATTGCCTTGGCGATTACCTTGGGTTGGGTTGTGGTTTTCCCAAAAAGTGATTAGAACTTCTTCAAGCCCAACTACTTGTGGTTGAAAGCTTACTTTTATTACTTCGGCATGGTTTATTTGTTTGGTTTTGCCGAAAGATATTTGTTTTTCTAGCCCTAACACTTCATTGTAGCCAGCGTTTTTATCATCACCGCCTGCATAGCCACTTTCAACATTTATTACGCCATTTAGTGCGGACATTCTTTTTTCAGCTCCCCAAAAACACCCCATTCCTAAAACGATAGACTCAGTTGCTAGACTTGTTGAATTTGGCATAGGTTTTTTCTCCACAGTAGCTCTATTAGAAGTATTTTCACTGGCACAAGATATTACGGTAATAGATAGAAAAATGACAAACAGTAATAATTTAATTTTATAGTTTTTTTTCATAGTATGTTCTTTTTAAAATATATACCTTACTAAGAACGGATATATAGGTTATTTATTCCTCTTTTTTATAAAAAAAATACAAGAGAGAGAAGTTTTTTATAGAATAGCTGTATTATAAATCAATTTACTTGAGATAAACATGGGCAGAGCTTACCAAAACCGCAAAGATTCAATGGCAAAAACTTCAAATATGAAGGCGAAAATTTATTCTAAAGCCAGTAGAGAAATTTATATGGCAGCCAAAAATGGTGGTGCAGATGCAGATGCTAATTTAACTTTGGCTAGGTTAATTGAAAAGGCAAAACAAGCTCAAGTACCTGCTCATGTAATAGACAAAGCCATTGAAAAGGCAAGTGGTGCTGGTGGTGAAGATTTTCAAACGGTTCGTTTTGAAGGTTTTGGCCCTGGTGGTTGTATGGTGATTATTGATTGTTTAACCGATAATAATAATCGTACTTTTGGCGAGGTGCGAGGCATATTTACTAAAGCTAAAGCAAAATTAGGCACTGTAGGTAGCGTTGCCCATATGTTTAATCATTATGCGGCATTTGAGTTTACACATGATGATGAAGATGGGGTATTAGAAGTTTTAATGGAAGCCGATGTTGATGTTATAGATGTAGAATCTAGCGAAAATCAGGTAAGTGTATTTACTCCGCCAAATGAATATTTTAAAGCTAAAAGTGCATTAGCAAATGGTATAGCAGAGTTGGATTTTATTACCGATGAAATTACTTTTATTCCACATGAATATATTGAATTAGCAACAGAAGATTTAGATGATTTTGATAAGTTTTTAAATGTTTTGCATGATCAAGATGATGTGCAAGAAATTTATCATAATGTTGGTGCAGAAGGCTAGTTATTAGCGTTTACCATCTCCACCTGCTTTAATTAGCAAGTAGTCTAAGGCTTTTGTTGGCAAGAGCCTTTTTAGCCAGCCAAATACTTTAGTTGGGGTAGTTATTGGGTAGCGAATTTTTGGATTTTTATGCTCAATAATATGCAATAGAGCATTGGTTATTGCTTCTGCTTTTAGTACAAAAGGGGCTTTTGATTCTGGGCTATCTAGTCTGGCTATAATCGCTTGATAGATTGTGGAGTGTACCGTTGGTTTATCTGCAATCCAGCGCTTAAATTGAATAAATGCATTTGCTCTAAAGCTAGAAATAATTGGCCCTGGTTGAATAAGGCTAATATGAATATTATCTTGTTTAACTTCTAATCTAAGCGTGTCAGCAAAACCTTCTAAGGCAAATTTACTAGCATTATAAGCACCGCGATATGGCATTGCAGCAAAGCCTAAGATAGAGCTGTTATAGACTATTTTACCCCCCCCTTTGGCTCGCATAATTGGCACTATTTGGTTAGTTAGTTCTTGAGTACCAAATACATTGGTTTCAAATTGAAAGCGCATTGCTTCACGGCTTAAATCTTCTACCGCACCAGGGATTCCAAAAGCACCATTATTGAATAAAACATCAATTTTATTATTGGTTATTTTTGTGAGTTCTGTAACTGCCGTGGCAATAGAATTAGAGCTTGCAAGATCTAGTTGAATACAGTTAAAACCTTGTTGTTGTAGGTGTTCAACATCAGTTTGTTTACGACAGCTACCTATTACACTATAGCCTAGCTTATGCAGGGTTTGTAAGGCATCTAAGCCCATGCCGGTTGAACAACCTGTTATAAAAATATTAATGTTTTTATTAGACATTATGGTAATACAAACCCAATAGCTTGCTGTACTTTTTGTAGGGTTGCTTGTGCTTGGTTTTTGGCCTGTTTTGCACCCTGAGCTAGGATAGCTTTTAACTCTGCTTCATCTTTACGAATACGGTAAAAATTATCTTGAATAGGTTTTAGATATTCGGCAACTAATTCACCTAGTTCCACTTTTAAATGACCATACATTTTACCTTCAAAATTTTTGACCACTTGCTCGATGCTCTTGCCACTAATTACCGAATAGATGGTTAGCAGGTTAGATACTCCAGCTTTGTTTACTGTATCGTAGCTAATTTCTAATCCTGAATCGGTTTGGGCTTTTTTAAACTTTTTTAAAATGGTTTTAGGGTGATCTAATAGACCAATGAAATTGTTAGTGTTTGCGTCTGATTTAGACATTTTAGAGGTTGGGTCTTGTAGGCTCATTATTCTACTGCCAGCGGTAGTTGGGGCAATAAAAGGTTCTGGAACTTTAAAAATGGGCTGCTCAAAACGGTTGTTAAATCGAGTGGCAATATCACGAGTTAGCTCTAAATGTTGTTTCTGATCGGCTCCAACGGGTACTTTATCCGCTTGGTAAAGTAGAATATCTGCGGCCATTAAAACAGGATAACTAAATAAACCAACATTAATATTTTGTGCATGAGTGCTAGATTTATCTTTAAATTGAGTCATACGATTTAACTCACCCATATAAGCAGTACAGTTTAAAATCCACGCTAATTCAGCATGCTCTGATACATGAGATTGAATAAAAATACTACTTTTATCTGGGTCAATGCCGCTAGCAAGATATAAGGCAGCTATGTCTAAAGTGCGTTTTTTTAAATCTTCAGGATTTTGCTCAACAGTAATCGCATGCATGTTAACTAGTGAGAAAAGGCAGTTATTAGTATCTTGCATTTTTACCCAGTTTTTAATCGAGCCGATATAATTACCAATCATCAAATCGCCAGAAGGCTGAATGCCACTTAATAGGGTAGGTTTTGTCATGCTTTTCTCTAATTTAAAATTTTAAAAATGTATTTTCTCATGTTCAAAAAATGAATGGGATTAATTTCTTACTGTTTTTCTTATAGTCGGCGTATTTAGGGAATTTTTGTTGTAATAATTTTTCTTCAAAATGGATTTTTGCTAATAGAGTAATAGTTAAAACCGCAAAAATTAGCCAACTATAAAGATTTATAGTTAACAACATAATTGGGCTAAAAAACATAAAAATAGATAAATACATAGGATGGCGAATGAATTTATAAATGCCAGCAGTGTATAATTGGCTACTACTTTTAGGAATAGGTTCAATATTGAATTTACCAAGTTGCAAAGAAAACACCCCAAAAACACCAACAATAACAGCTAAAACTTGGGTAATTAACAATAAGCCAGAGCTGAAAAATGGTTCTATTAACAGCAATAAACCTATACTTATAAATTGTAAAAGAACCAATAAGATAGAATAGGCTTTTAATAAAGGCGATATAGTCATAATTTTTAAGGACACCAAAAGATGATTTATTTTAGATTGTTAATATTAATAACTATTCTATCCGTATTAAGCTGGTTTGTATTAAAACTATTAGGCAAACAAAAACATTTTGGCTTAGTTTTTTTAGCTTGGGTAACAATCTTGTTAATCGGTGGAGCTTTGTTTTATGGGATTTCAATTTTAGTCGCAAATGCCAATAATAGCTAGCCGATAGATAAATTAAGGAGGCTCTTAACAACTGATTAAGACGGCTTAAATAATTTTAGATTAAGGGGGCAAAAATATGCAAAATAATATTTTAAAAATAATTATAGTTAGTATGTTTTCTCTGCCTGTTTATGCAGTTGGGTTTCAGCTAGGAAAGGGTGATTTTGAAATGAAAGGTGGTTTTATCGGTCTAAACAAGCCTATAAGTACCGATATAACTAGTTATTCTTTGATAGAGCAACATCAAACATTTGGTTCTGCAAGTTGCTTCTACAAATATAATTTCACTTTATTTAACTCCGATAAACTACAGCAATCACAACAAACTATTAATAGCTATCCAAATGGTTTATTTTCTTTTCCAACAGGGTTAACCGTTCCAGACATTGACTATAAAGTGCAAGGAGTAGACTTAAACTTAGTACTAGGTAAAGATTTTCTACAGAAAGGTGAGAATGATTATTTAGGGATTGGTATTATGTTAGGTATATCTTTTCCTTTGGTTGAAAGTAAAAAAAAATCAGAAAACAATGACTCTTTAAGTAATAATGCAATGAATTTAATGCAGAAGAGCAAAACACAAATAATAACTTATAAAATAGGCCCTAGCTTAACTGCCAGAACCAGTTTAAATAAGTTTTTTTCGGTATATGGATCAGCTACTTATGCCTTTCAAACAGCCAATATTGAAAATAACTATCTAAACTCTAGCTTAACCGCAAATGGTACTTTTCAAGAATATGATATAGGAATTAAGTTCCAGCCAGTATCTTATGATTATGACCTTGGCGAGTTTACTCTTAGCCCTAGACTCTATGCAACATTAGGTTATAGATATTCCTCTTGGAACTTATATGATATTAAAGTTGATGTAACAAATACTAATACAAGATTTAAACAAGTAAATTTTAATATGAATTCTGCAATTACTTATTTAGGCATTGGCTATTCGTTTTAAACAAATCAGCATAAGTTAAGCATAGGCTCAAATCTAGCATTCAAAAGCTTAGTGATTAGTGGTTTTTTTAAATTCATCCATCAACCTTTGAAAACTATGATATCTATCATAACTTAATTTATTATCTTCAACCGCTTGCTTTATGGCACATTTTGGTTCTATAGTGTGGGTGCAATTATTGAACTTACATTTCCCTAAAAAAGGTTCAAAATCTTGATAAGCCTGTTCTAACTCTTGTAGTTCACAAGCTATAGGGCTAAACTGACGAACGCCTGGGGAATCAATAATATTACCTATGTTGCCATTAAATTCAGGCAGGTGGTAAAGAATGCTATTAGTAGTAGTGTGTTTACCTAATCTAGTTGATTTTGAAAGTTGGTTGGTTTTTATTTCAATATCGGGTGCTAGAGTTTTTATTAGTGATGATTTACCAACCCCTGATTGACCAACAAATACGCTATTATTGGTTGATAATAATCCCCTTAACTTATCCATTGACTGGTTTGTTTGCGCTGAAACAGGGTAGATATCAATATCCATTTCATCGTAGGTAACTAGTATTTCTGCAATAGCTTGCCACTGCTTATCACTAGTAATTAAATCAATTTTATTTATTACAATAAAAACTGGTAGTTTAAGTTGGTAGGCTACAACGAGGTATCTATCTAGCATATCGGGGTGAATACCTGGCTCTATTGCACCAACTATTGCTAATAGGTCAATATTGGCAGCTATCATTCTGGTTTGTCCTCTAAACCCAGGCCGGCTTAGTTCTTGTCTTCTTGGTTTTAAGAAGGTAACTATGCCGGCATTTTTTTCAATATCTGTTTGCCAAATAACTTCATCACCAGCCACCATCTTACCCAAATGCTGTCTTATTGAGCAATTATATAAATTGCCATTTTTATCTTCCACCAATAGTTTTTTACCAAAGTTGGTGATAACCAAACCATCTTGTGATTCACCTAAGTGTTGATGGTTTGAAGCATAGGTTAAATTTTGAGATCTTCTTTTATTTACTTGTGTGGTTTGCTGTTTATTTAATTTGCGTTTAGGCATAAATTAAGTAAGTAAATTATCAATTTTGGCAGCCATTATAATATCATTTTGGCTGATGCCTTTTATAGAGTGAGTGGTTAGAGTTATTATGCAGTAATTATATTCAAAACAAGTTTTTGGGTGGTGGTCTTCTTTATGAGCAAGCCAAGTTACGGCATTTACAAAAGAAACAACTTGATGATAATTTTTAAATTGAAACTTTTTTTCAATATAAAAATAATTTAATGGTGCTTCCCAGCCGAGCATTTGTGACAGATGACTTTCTATCCTAGGAATAATTAGTGCTTTACTATTTTTTGGTATATTTTGACATTTTTGGTCTAATAAAGCCAGTTCATTATTTTGCATATTATTTTCCTGATTTTTGTAAGGATTTTAAGTGTCCAATTCTAATATTAGCAGGAGGATGACTATCGTGGTAGGCAGAGTAGCTTGGGTCTGGAGTTAAGCTACTAGCATTATCTCGATACATTTTTAATAAAGCAGAAATCAAGTATTTCGCATCTGTATGCTCAGCAGCAAAGCTATCAGCTTCAAATTCATTTTTTCTACTTTTATAAGCCATTATCGGGCTAATAAAAAAGAACATTACTGGTATGGCAGTTAAAAACAACAATAGAGCAACCACGGGAGTTTGTGAGGTCATACCTAAACCGGTATAAAAAAAAGATTGCTGAGCTAGCCAACCTAAAAATGCCAAACCAACTAAAATCATCGCAAAAGATTGAACCATCATTTTTTTAATATGCCCATGCTTAAAGTGACCTAGTTCGTGGGCTAATACAGCTTCTACTTCTTCTGGGCTTAAGGTTTCAATTAGAGTATCAAAAAACACTATGCGTTTGTTTTTGCCAAAACCTGTAAAATAAGCATTGCCATGGCCAGAACGAGAAGAACCATCCATTACAAAAATGCCGTTTGATTCAAATCCTGTGCGAGCTAGTAAGGATTCAACCCTATTTTTTACTTCACCGTCAGCAAGAGGAGTGAATTTATTAAAAATAGGGGCAATCCATTTTGGATAGGCCCATAATAAAACCAAATTAAAACCTACCCAAAATATCCAAGTATATAACCACCAAGCTTGATCAAAAAATTGATTCATTATAGTTAAAACTGCCCAAATAAGTGGCACGCCTATAACTAACATTAATGCCCATTGTTTTAACAGGTCAGTTAACATTTTTATTGGGGTCATTTTATTAAAACCAAACTCTTCTTCAATTTTAAAGGTAGAAATTATTGAAAAGGGCAAGCTAAGTAGAGATAAAAACCAAAAGGTTGCAATTAAAAAGGCAGTATCTCGCCAAATAGGTACAATATCAGTGGCTAACCAATAGTTATAAATTTCTTGAAAACCACCACCTAAAGTCATAAATACTAATACTGCAGCATCAAAAAACAATACTAATCTAGTTAATTGCAATTTAGCGGCAGAATAGGCCGCAGCTTTTTGATGGGCTTCTAAATCAACAATTTCTGCAAATTCTGCGGGAACTTTTTCTTTATGTAGGTTAATGTGAAATTGGTTTTTTACATTTAACCAAAGTTCAATGATTATGTTTAAACACAGAGTAAAAATAAATAAATAAGTGATCCAAGTCATATAGAAGTTTGCTTTTAAGTTTTTAATTAAGGGGCTATTATATAAGTGATTTAGAAATAAAAGGTAGCTTTACACAGTTTATTTTAAAGTCTCCTCTCCTTTTAATAATTTAATTAACTCTTGTTTTTTCTTACTTATGGCATCACTTTTTATTTGTTTATTTTCTTCTTTAGCTTTTAATTTTATTACCTTTTTTTTATTTTTTATAATATTAGCAAGTTTATTTTTTCTTTTTTTAATATTTCTTTTATAATCATAATCATTAACAACTTTTTTATAATAAGGTATATACGCTTTACCTACAGGTATATTGACAGACCTCCCCTCAATAATAAACTTAGCTGAATTAGAAGATGTTTTATTACTAATTAACCTTATGTTTTTTAAATAACCAGATGAATATTTACCATTTACTCTAACAATTTTATTGCCACTAGGGGTTACTATAACTGAAGAAACTGCTACTTTTTTTGGTAAAGAATTGGCTTTTTTAACCTTAATAATTTTTTTATGAACTAGCCCTTTACTTGTAAATGAAATTTGCTTACGCTGCTTATCTATAGCTAATCTTTGTGCTGATGTTAGCATTAGTTTACTGATAGTTGAAACAGGTTCTGCATATAGGCTACTAGAGAATAACCCACCTAAAAATAAAAAATAAAGAACAATCTTAATCATATAGTCATCTCTACTTTAATTTAAATTTACGAGGTTTGGCTTGCAAAATAATAAGCGAACAATCCAGCCTGAATAAAGGATTATTTATATCAATAACAGGCTCTAAAAATCTTTTTTCGTCTCCTTTTAAAGAACAGTCTTTAACTAGATATAAAGGAGTTATTTTTATATCTATCATTGATAATATATCTAAAACATCAAGATCTGTATATACTCCAGCTGAAAAATTTAAGCGTGAATAATAAAATATATTTTTAAAAATTTTTAAA
>DBOE01000047.1 GCA_002299585.1 Hydrogenovibrio sp. UBA654
GAATTTAACGGAAGTTGTCGTGCATTTTTGTCAGCATAAAATAATCATACTTGTTCAGTTTCTCCTTAACAATTAATCTAAGGGTAATGCTGGTTTATTAATTACTTCTCGTAGTACAAAGCTTGTGTGTAACTCGCTTACCCCTGCTATTTTTGTTATATGATTTAGTAAAATATCTTGATATTGTTCTAAATCTTTTACTACTACTTTTAGTTGATAATCGGCGGACTGCCCAGTTAATAGTAAACACTCTATTACATTTGGGATTTTATCTACTGCCCTTTCAAACTCTACAAACCTTGTTTGAGTATGCTTATCTACTGAAATTTGTAATAAAGCCGTCATAGCCAAATCTAATTTTTTAGCATCTAATATTGTTCTGTAACCCAAAATAAACCCTGACTCTTCTAAGGCTTTAAAACGACGCAAACAAGCAGAAGGAGACAACCCGACTAAATCCGCTAGATTTTGATTAGTTAAACGGGCATTTTTTTGGATTAAATTTAGAATTTTCTTGTCTGTTTTATCTAATTTCATTCTTTATACTATCTCTCTTAAGGATTATTGTGCAATATATTACTACAAATTTATGCTTTTACAAAAATTTAATGCTAAACATGTCTTTATGTGTTGTAATATTGCAATCTTATTCTACCTATAACAGCGTAAAATACTGACCTAGGGAGACTTTAAATGAATCATACTAAATACAGACCAACAATTACACCAAACTTGCCTAATCGCCAATGGCCAAATAAGCGTTTAACTAAGGCACCAATTTGGGCAAGCGTTGATTTGCGTGATGGCAACCAAGCTTTAGCTAAACCGATGAGTGTTAATCAAAAACTACAATTATGGCAAAAACTAGTAGAAATTGGTTTTAAAACTATTGAGATTGGCTTTCCTTCTGCTAGTAAAGATGAATTTGATTTTACTCGCCATTTAATCGAAAACAAGCTTATTCCTGATGATGTTACTATACAAGTTTTAGTACAAGCAAGAGAACATTTAATTGCCAAAACTTATGATTCTTTGGTTGGGGTTAAGCAGGCAATAGTTCATGTTTATAATTCTACCTCCTCCATTCAGCGCGAAAAGGTTTTTTATAAAACGAAGGACGAAATAAAACAAATGGCAGTACAAGGGGCAAAATGGGTGCAGGAATATTCTTTGCCCTACCCCGAGACTAATTGGCAGTTCCAATACTCTCCAGAGAGCTTTTCACAAACAGAAACTGATTATGCCGTAGAGGTTTGCCAAGCAGTAATGTCAGTATGGCAACCAACACCCAAAAAACCATGTATTTTAAATTTACCTGCTACGGTTGAGGTTACTTCTCCTAATCGTTTTGCGGATCAAATTGAGTATTTTATTAGTAAATTGCCAAATCGTGACAGTGCTATTATTTCA
Organism: Hydrogenovibrio sp. UBA654; assembly: GCA_002299585.1. Classification (GTDB taxonomy): domain Bacteria; phylum Pseudomonadota; class Gammaproteobacteria; order Thiomicrospirales; family Thiomicrospiraceae; genus Hydrogenovibrio. The sequence goes on from DBOE01000047.1 coordinate 1,411, forward strand.
TTACACACGCATAATGACCGTGGTTGTGCAGTGGCTGCATCCGAACTAGGGATTTTGGCAGGGGCTGAACGAATAGAAGGCACATTACTTGGCAATGGTGAAAGAACAGGTAATATGGATATAGTAACCTTAGCTATGAATTTTTTTAGTGAGGGAATTGATCCCGAACTAGACCTATCTGAGCCTAGCAAATGGATACCTGTCTTGGAAGATATAACTAATATAAAAACTCATCTAAGGCACCCTTGGGTTGGTGAGGAGGTTTATACAGCTTACTCTGGTAGTCATCAAGATGCCATCCGCAAAAGCATTGGTGCCAAAGAAGAAGATGGTAGCTGGAAGGTAGCTTATTTGCCAATTGACCCGCAAGATATTGGTAGAAGTTACGAAGCAATTATTAGGGTAAACACCCAATCAGGCAAAGCAGGATCCGCCTTTATTTTAGAGCAAGAATATGGTTTAAAATTGCCCTATTGGGTTGCTCAAGATTTTGCACCAACCGCACAAGCATGTGCAGAAAAAAACCGTGGCATAGTTAGCCACGAAGATTTATTTAAGTCTTTTAAAACTCACTATAAAATAGACGCTGATCAAAACAAAGTAACTAACTACCAAATAAATCGCCATGATGACAAAGATATTTTAACCATTGAAATAAACTCAAAAATATTAACTGGCGAAGGCAATGGAGCTTTAAGTGCTTTATGTAATGCTTTACAACAACATCTTAATAAAAAGTTTGATGTTATAGATTACAGCGAACACTCCATGCAACAAGGTAAAGACTCAAAAGCTATTGCCTATGTACATATGCAAGTTGATGGTAATAGGTTTATTGGGGTAGCTAAAGCTAAAGATACCGTAACCGCTCTTGTTTTAGCCGTACTTTCAACGGATAAACCAATATAAAGCAGGCATTAAATTTGCATCACTATCGCAATTAATTTAAGGAGCCTCTAATTAAGTATCATAAAATTCTGTGGAGCTTTTAGCCTATCAATTCTAGGCATGTGTTGCAGGAAATAGCTAGTATTGTCAAAATACATAACGACGAAGTGATAGGCTAGAAGCCACGTCCTACAGGGCTTAGCCAAGTTTGGTCTGGTTTTGGTTTGTAATTTGATTTTAATTTTTGTTATAATTTATCTTCAAATTATATTTTCAAGTCTAAAAAAGAAAGGTTATGTTCAATAAAAAAATAAAAATTGCTATAGTTGGTGGCACTGGTTATACAGGGGTTGAGCTGTTACGCTTATTAGCAAACCACCCTAATGCAGAATTAGTAGCTATTACTTCTCGTAGTGAAGATGGGGTTAATGTTGCTGACATGTTCCCTAACCTGCGTGATTTTTTTGATATAGCTTTTTCAGTGCCTGATTTATCTGTATTAAAAAAATGTGATTTGGTGTTTTTTGCTACTCCACACGGAGTGGCTATGAGCATGGCTCCTGATTTAATAAAAGCTGGCGTAAAAATAATTGATTTAGCGGCAGATTTTAGAATTATAGATATAGCAGTTTGGGAGCAATGGTATGGTATGCAACATACTTGTCCAGAAATTATGACTGAAGTGGTTTATGGCTTGCCAGAATTAAATCGGCAAGCTATTAAAACCGCAAAAATAGTAGCTAACCCTGGTTGTTATCCTACGGCGGTGCAATTAGGTTTTCAGCCATTATTAGAAGCTGGTTTAGTTGATGTTAAAGATTTAATTGCGGATGGCAAATCTGGGGTTAGTGGTGCGGGTAGAGGAGCAAATGTGGCTTTTTTAGCGGCAGAAACTGCAGAGGGGTTTAAAGCTTATGCCGTCAATGGACATCGTCATCAACCAGAAATGGTACAAGGGCTAGAGTTAATGGCTAATGAAAGTGTTAATCTGACTTTTGTGCCGCATCTTGTACCGATGATTAGAGGTATAGAGACTACTTTGTATGCCAATTTAACTATGCAGATAAACGCTAGTGAATTGCAGAATTTATTTGAAGATTTTTATAAAAATGAACCATTTGTTGATGTCATGCCTAGTGGCAGTTTACCAGATACCAGAATGGTAAAGGGTTCAAACATGGTCAAAATGGCAGTTTACCAACTGGCAAATAGCAATAAAGTTGTGGTAACGGTGGTGATTGATAATTTGGTTAAAGGTGCATCAGGTCAAGCCATACAAAATATGAACCTTATGTTTGAGATGGCTGAAAAAGAAGGTTTAAATCAGCTAGCTTTATTACCTTAACTTTCGGTATAATGAGTCATTGGTATAGAGGAGAGTATTATGGAAGCATTAGCAAAACCAGTTGATTTTACAGAAGCTGCCGCTGCTAAGGTTAGTGGTTTAATTGAAGATGAAGGTAATCCTGAGTTAAAATTAAGAGTTTATATTTCAGGTGGAGGATGTTCTGGATTTCAATATGGCTTTACTTTTGATGAAAGCCAGACCGATGATGATACTGTGGTTGAAAAAGATGGGGTTAGACTAATGATAGACCCGATGAGTTTTCAGTATTTAGTGGGAGCAAAAATAGATTACCTAGAAGATTTACAAGGTGCTAGATTTGTAATAGAAAACCCAAATGCTTCTACTACTTGTGGTTGTGGCTCTTCATTTAGTCCGTAATTTTATTCAATACAGGTTCTTTTTTAGTTATATAAGAACCTATCTTTTTAGAGAAAATTATGCAATATATTCCAGGTTTAGCAGGCGTTCCGGCAACGGAGTCTGAAATTTCTTTTATTGATGGTCAAAAAGGTCTATTGACCTATCGTGGCTATAACATTATGGAGCTTGCTGAGCGCTCTTCTTTTGAGGAGACAACCCTATTACTTTTATTTGGTAGTTTGCCTACTCAAGCAGAATTTGATGAGTTTGATAATGCTTTAAAAGATTCTCGACGGGTTAAGTTTAACATCCGTAATATTATGGAAAATTTGCCTTCAACCACTCATCCTATGCACATGTTGCAAGTAGTGGTAGCTAGTTTGGCTAGTTTTTACCCGAGTACCGAGTATATGAAAGGCGGTACTGAAAATCAACAATATGTAAATGATGTAACGGTTAAAATTATTTCACATATGGCAACTTTGGTAGCGATGTGGGAACATATGCGTAATGGTTATAAGCCTATAGACCCTAGGCAAGATTTATCTTATGCCGAAAACTTTTTATATATGGTTACAGGTAAAGAACCCGATAAAGATTGGGCGAGGCTATTAGATGCTTGTTTAATTTTGCATGCGGAACACACTATTAATGCTTCTACCTTCACTACTATGGTTACAGGTTCTACCTTAGCGAACCCTTGCTCTGTTATTGCTTCAGCTATAGCTTCTTTATCAGGGCCATTACATGGTGGAGCCAACCAAAAAGTAATTGAAATGCTTGAAGAGATAGAAAGTCCTGAAAATGCCCGTGCTTATATTGAAGATAGGTTAAAAAATAATAAAGTTATTTGGGGAATGGGGCATAGGGAGTATAAAACTAAAGATCCACGAGCGACAATTTTACAAAAACTATCCGATAACTTATTGGAAAAGAAAACAGGAAGGTTGAGCAAAACATTTAAAACGGCAATGGAAGTAGAAAAAGTTTGTGAAGAATTATTAGGGCATAAGGGAGTTTATCCAAATGTAGATTTTTACTCAGGAATTTTATACAAAGAAATGGGCTTTGATGCCGGTTTGTTTACCCCTATTTTTGCAGTCGCTAGATCTGCTGGTTGGATGGCTCACTGGCGTGAACAACTACAAAATAACAAAATATTCAGACCCACTCAAGTATATACAGGCGTGGGTAATTCTTGTTATATTCCGATAGAAAAACGCTCTTAGTTATTCAAATATTCACTGGGGAGTTTGGTTTACCCCCCCCCTATTCATGCATAAATTTTAAGAATTTTTGAACAACTCTAACTATATGGAGGCACTTAATCACCGATTAAGATTCTGGCAACGCCAAGTTTTCAGCGTCAAGGCATCATTTTGCAATAATAGCTATAGTGTAAAAAATGATAACTCAGAGGTGCTAAATTTGGCTAAGACCTCCCTTATGGCGTGGCTTATAGCCCATCACTCGTTGTTATGCCTTTTGACAATAGCCCAGGGCAAACGCATATAAATAATCTCTAAAACAATAAGTTACGACTGTAAAATGCAAAAAAAAACATAAGGTAATCTCCGCAATTAAATAAAATAACTCTTGACAAGGTTTTTTACGATAAAAGATGCATTTATTGCATGCAGTAATAACTTAGC
>DBOE01000014.1:0-7338 GCA_002299585.1 Hydrogenovibrio sp. UBA654
GGAAAAAAAAAAAAATAAAAATTAAAAATTTTTATTGTTGCCATCTCAATTCCCCCCCCCCCCCCCACTGCACGCATGAGGGGGCTTCTAGCCCTGCTTATTCAGTGTCTACTTAATCTTGTGAAGGAATTAGAAACACAGCGTTTTCGGGTTAATGAATCAAAAGTTCTGTGGACACAACCGTTTCGTCTTATGCGTACTTTAGCCTATATGAGTTAGACGCCAGCCCATTTCTGAAAAAAGCTTTAAAAATCATTTAATCAGGAATTTTTCGGTTATCATGGTTAGCATTATTATTTTTTGATGTTTATATTTTATGGATATTTATTTAGTTGGTGGAGCGGTTCGTGATGGTTTGTTGGGCTTGCCTGTTTATGATCGCGATTGGGTGGTGGTAGGTTCTTCTGTGGATGAAATGCTGGCACAAGATTTTCAGCAGGTGGGTAAGAATTTTCCTGTATTTTTGCACTCTAAAACTAAAGAAGAGTATGCTCTGGCTCGTACCGAGCGTAAGAAGGGAGTAGGCTATCATGGTTTTGAGGTATTTGCCGATGCTAGTGTAACCTTAGAAAAAGATTTAATTCGTCGTGATTTAACTATTAATGCTATAGCCGAAGATGATAAGGGTAATTTAATTGACCCTTATGGCGGTATTGCTGATATTGAAAATAAAATATTATGCCATGTTTCACCAGCTTTTGCTGAAGATCCCTTGCGAGTTTTACGAGTGGCTAGGTTTGCGGCTAGGTTTTATGAGCTTGGCTTTAGGGTTTCACATGAAACATTAACTTTAATGAAAAAAATGGTTGCCTCTGGCGAGCTAGATAGTTTAATTGTTGAAAGAGTTTGGCAAGAAGTCGCTAAAGCGTTAAAAACCGATAAACCATCAATCTTTTTTGAGGTCTTGCGTCAAGTAGGGGCAGTTGAGGTTTTATTTCCTGATTTACATAAGTTAATTGATGTGGAGCAGCCAGTAATTTATCACCCAGAGGGCGATGTGTGGATTCATTCGATGATGGTTTTAGATGCGGTTACTGAATTATCTGATGATTTGGCAGTTAGATTTAGTGCTTTGGTGCATGATTTAGGTAAGGGTTTAACGCCTAAAAAACTTTATCCTAGACATTATGGTCATGAAAAGGCAGGCGTACCTCTGGTGGTCGGTTTCTGTAATAAATATCGGTTGCCTAATGATATAAAAAAACTAGCAAAAAAAACAACCGAGTTTCATGGGATAATTCATCAAGGGTTAACTGAAAAGGGCAAGCCTTATTTAAAGGCTAAAACTTATTTGAAAGTAATTAGTGCTTGTTTGGGTTTGAAAAATGATGGCTTTTTTGATGATGTTTTGGTTGTTTGTGAGGCGGATATAAAAGGTCGCTTGGGTTTTGAAGATAAACCTTATCCGCAAAGAAAATTTTGGCAAAAATTGGCGATAATTGCTAGAAATGTAGACAATAAAAAAATCTTAGCAACAGGAGTTAATGGGGTTGAAATAGGCAAGAAAATTAAGAAGCTAAGGCATAAAAAAATTAAATTTTTTTTGAGAAAATTAAAAAATGAGTAGAAAAATTAAAAAAAGCTTAATTTTTATAGGCATATTATTTATTTTAACGGTTGTTATTGCGTTTATGGCAATAACTAAACCAAAAACAGAAGCTCTAAAAACTAAGCCAAAAATATGGGTTGTTAATGCATTAAGGATTGCAATAGATGAGATATCTCCAGTCTATCCATTATTAGGTAAAGTAGAATCTAGTAGTCTGGTGAAAGCAGCAGCCCCTGTAGGGGGGGTAATAGCTAGTATTTGGGTGCAAGAAGGTGGTTATTTTAAAAAAGGACAGCCTTTAGTTTCTCTGGCAAAAGAGGACCTAGACTTGCCAGTTGCTATAGCTGAAGCTAATTTAACTAGTAATAAAGCTAAGTTGGATTTATATAAATTAAAAGCAAAAACCAATAAAAAAAACTTAAAATCAGAATTAACTTTATTAAAAATTAAAGAAAAAAATGTCGATCGTAATACAAAGTTAACCAAAAGAAAACTTTCTTCAGAAATGATTCTAGATAAAGCAAAAGAGGAGTTAATTAATCAACAAAAATCTGTGGCAATGGCTAGGTTATTAGTTGCGGAGCAAGATGCCAATTTAAAGCAGTTACAGGCAGCGGTACAAAATGCAGAAATTAATCTACAACAGACAAAAATTAATTTAACACGAGGTCAGTTAGTTGCACCCTTTGATGGCAGGGTAGCAAAGTTGTTAGTTGCGGTTGGTGATAGAGTAAATACTGGCTCGGGGTTGATTAATTTTTATGCGGCAGATGATTTAGAGTTAAGAGTAAAAATTCCGCAGATATATTTATCAAGTATTCAACAAGCTCTTAAAAACGGTGAACAATTGTTTGCTAGCTATAATAGTTATGCTAGTAAAGAATTTAAGTTACCTTTACTTCGCTTGGCAGGGCAGTCTTCAGCCAGTGGCTTAGATGCTTTTTTACAAATTCCAGCAAGCTTAGACAATATAACTCTTGGCAGTATAATGCAGGTAAATTTAGTCTCTGCTATCTTGCCTAATGTATTTGCGGTACCTTACTCCGCTTTATATGGCTTTGATAAAGTTTTTGTTATTGATGAAAAAACATCACAACTAGTTGCACTACAAGTACAAAAACTAGGGAAAACAGCAAATAATAAAGCTCTGCTAAGAGCTAATGTTAAAGATGGATACTTAGTGCTTACTACTCATCTACCTAATGCTATTACTGGCCTAAAAGTAGTTGTTGAACGAGAGAATGAATAGATGATTAATGAAAAAGATGGTAGCCATTCAGGTGGTATCATCGGTGTTCTAGCACGCCATAAAGTTGCCCCAAATTTATTGATGATAATTATGCTTTTATTAGGTTATATAGCCTTATTAAAAATAAATATACAGTTTTTCCCGAGCCTAAACCTAACCTATGTAACTGTTCAAGTTAGCTGGACTGGGGCTAATTCTGAAGATGTTGAGCAGTCGCTTACTATTCCTATCGAACGAGCCTTACGCAATCTTGATGATATTGATGAAATAACTTCTACAGCTGTGAATGGAGCAACAGCAATCACCCTTAAATTTACCAAAAATACCGATATGGGTGAAGCTGTTGACCTAGTTAAGCAAAAAGTTGATCAACTACGAAACTTACCAAAAGATGCAGAAAAACCAATAATTAAGAAAGCTATTTTTTACGAAGGTATTGCTAAACTATTAATAACTAGTGAAAAAGGTGACTTAAAAGAATTACGCTCTCTAGCCCATCTTTATGAAAGCGAGTTGTTAGCTGCAGGTATAGATAAAATCACCATCAATGGTATGGATGATGAAAATATGAATATAAATATTCCACAATCTACCTTAGAGAGTTATGGGTTAAGTCTTACCCAAATAGCGGAACAGATTAAAAGCATGAGTAAAGACTTACCCGCAGGAACTATTGGTAATGACGATGCTATGCGCGATGTTCGTGCTAGCCAACAAGCCAGAAATGAAACACAATATGCAAAAATACCCATAATAGTTAATGAAACTGAGCAAGTTTTTTTAGGAAATATCGCCAATATAGAACGAAAAGAAGCTGACTATTCGCCATTTTTTTTAGTTAATGGTAAGACAGCTATTGGTATGTTTTTACAAAGATCTGAGAATGGCGATACTATTAAATCTGCAGATATATTACATGCTTGGATTGAAAAAACTCGCCCAACTTTACCAGAGGGGGTATCTTTAGAGGTTTATGACGAGGTTTGGTCCTTAGTACAAGAGCGGATTAGTCTACTAGTTAACAACGGGCTTGGTGGTTTAGTGTTAGTAGTGCTTATCTTGTTTGTTTTTATGAATGGGCGAGTAGCTTTTTGGGTAGCCGTTGGTATTCCTGCCTCATTTTCAGCAGCTTTAATGGTGCTATATCTATTTGGCGGTAGTATTAATTTAATTACGCTATTTGCTCTTATCATGGCTCTTGGTATAGTGGTGGATGATGCAATTGTTGTCGGTGAAGATGCCCTTGCTCATTTTGAAAAAGGCGAGTCAGCTTTACAAGCATCTGTTGGCGGGGCAAATAGAATGTTTCCCTTAGTAGTAGCATCTTCTCTTACCACTATTGCAGCCTTTGTCCCCCTAATGATGATTGGTGAAGAAATGGGTGAAATGCTATTTGCCATACCCTTAGTGGTGATAGCAGTTATTTTAGCATCTTTATTTGAAAGCTTTGCTGTGTTACCAGGGCATCTACATCATGCTTTTCAAGGAGTTGAAAAAGTAAAACAGAATTCAATACGCTTTAAAATAGACAAGACAATTGACCATTTTCGTAATCACCAGTTTCGTGATTTCATAAGACTATCCCTAAATAACCGTGGAATTACCATCATTTCTACCTTAACCATGCTGGTTTTTGTTATTAGTTTAATTGTTAATGGACGCATAGGTTTTGTGTTTTTTCCCTCCCCAGATTCAACTATGTTAAATGTAGATGTACAATTTGTGGCAGGCACAACTGAAAAAACTACCCATAAATATATGAACAGGTTAAATCAAGCATTGTTAGCAACAGAACAAGAGTTAGAGCCAGGGATTTTAAAATTAGCAGTAATTAAATATAATCAATCAGGCATGAATAAAGGCTCTAGTTTTGGTGGCATGACTATCGAGCTAGTTGACCCAGATAAAAGAAAAACCCGTAATGCAGAATTTATTAAATTATGGCAAGAAAAGGCAGGGGTAGTTGCTGGGTTAGATGTTTTGTCAATTAGGCAACCTACAGCAGGGCCACCAGGCAGCGATATAGATATAAGAATGTGGGGAGTAACTCCTGAAAAATTAAAAAAAGCCTCTGTAGAATTACAACAAACTTTGGCATCTGTCAAAGGAGTTCTGGCAATTAGAGATGACTTACCCTATGGTCGTGAGCAATTAGTTTACAATTTGACAGCACAGGGTTATGCTCTTGGTTTTACTTATTCGTCGGTTGCTCGCCAATTAGGCACTTCTTTTTCTGGCAACTTAGTACAAATCTTTAATGAGCTTGATGAAGAAATTGAGGTTAGAGTACAGCTACCAAAATCAGAAAGGGACAAACTATCAATAATAGAGCGTATGCAGTTAGTTGCCCCAAATGGCGAAAGAGTACCGCTAAGTACCGTGGTTAATTGGACAACAAAACAAGGTTTTGATGCAATTCGTCACCTAGACGGCCGTGTAGCTATTTCGGTGTTGGCTGATGTTGATAGGTCTTTAAATAATGCCAATAATGTTTTAGATAACTTAGAAAAAACACTATTGCCTAAGTTGATTAAAAAATATGGAATTAATTATTCTTTAGAAGGGCAAAGTGCTAATCAAGCTAATTCATTTGCTGATATGAAAATAGGTTTATTAATTGGTTTGGCAGGGATTTATATTGTTTTGGCTTGGGTGTTTTCATCTTATGGCTGGCCATTGGTGGTAATGATGGCAATACCTTTTGGCTTGATTGGAGCTATTATGGGGCATTGGTTGATGGGTATAGATTTAACATTATTGTCGATCTTTGGTTTTTTTGGATTGTCTGGGATAGTAGTTAATGACTCGATAATATTGGTTAGTTTTTATAAACGGCTAAGGGCACAAGGCATGGCAATCAATCAAGCTCTTGAAGAAGCTGCTGTGCAAAGGGTAAGGGCAGTGTTGTTGACCTCTTTAACTACTATTGCAGGACTAACACCATTATTGTTTGAGACATCTCTACAGGCTCAGTTTTTAATCCCCATGGCAACCTCAATAGCTTTTGGATTACTATTTTCGACTTTGTTAATATTGTTAGTAATACCTAGTTTTTTATCTATTTATGAAGGGTTTAGAGAGCAAAAAGCACTATAAAAAAAGCATAGTTTTTAGCCTAAACTATCCAGCCATTGTTGGGCATATTTTTTAGTTTTTTGGTATTTTAAAGCCTCTTTTAAATGTTGTTTTGCCTTATCTATTTGACCTAATTAATTATAAGATACCGTAATTAACATGTGGGCGTTGACTATTTGTTTTACTCACCCATAGGCGAACAAATAGATATTATAGTGCCTTCTAAGGCACGTACATAACTCACCGTCTGCCCCCAAGGTTTCTCTACAGGTTCAGATATGAGTTCTGCACCATTTTTCACAGCGTGTGCTGTTGCTTCTGCTACATCATCATCTACAAAAACTAGCTCTAGTCCTACTGGGTTTCCCTCTCTTGTTATCTTCTCATATTTTCCTTGAAAGTTCATTTCTCCCAAGTCATAAGAAGCAAATCCTATAGTAGTGTCCCCAGATTTTAATTCTGAGTAGTCTACTATGCCATTTTCTTCATAGACCATGCCACGTTCAAAGCCAAAAGCTTTTTCGTAAAATTCCAAAGTAGCCGTAACATCTTTTACATATATAATTGTATATCCGTATTTCATTTTTTATCCTGTAAGTTTTGATAAACAAATTATAGCCAATATGATTTACTTATGTATTGTACAAAATAGACATAAGTTTTGAACTGGGTATAAGACCTGTAAGTTTTTTAAAATCTCTGTTAAAATGAGCTTGGTCAAAATAGCCTTTATCTAAAACTTTTTGCATTAAATCTTCTAAACCCTCCTCTCTCAATACACTGTGTATGTCATCAAAACGTATAATTTTAGAATACTTTTTCACCGATACACCTACATACTTTATAAATAATCTTTCTAATTTTTTAGGGTGAACTTCTAACTCTTCTGCACAATCAGACACAGAAATGTTCCCATGAGAAACATGTATAAGCTCCAAAGTACTTATAAGGATATCATCTATTGATTTATCCGAGAAAAATATCTCAAAATACTTATTTAGAGATTCATACGACTTAGTATCTTGCTCAATGAGTTCTCTTATATCTTCTTCTAAAGCCTTATTTATCTCTTCTAGGGCTATGCTTTTGTTATTGAACTTGGAAATGTCTTCATCTAAGAAAAGTGCCACTGCATACGGTTTAAAGCGTATACCAACAAAATTATCTTTAGGGGAGATACTAATCACACGGGCTTCTTCCATAAGTCCCGACAAAAATATATGACCATTGAGCCAAATAATATCCATAGACCCATCAGGAACAATGGGCATCTCAACAGCTTCATCTGTGGGATTATATGCTGTCCAATAGAGCTTAATATATTTTTCTAATTCTGGCGAAGGTTCTTGATAGGAAGCTAAAATTTTTTGAAGCATGTTATTGCATAACCTTTTCAAGTGGAGTTGCTACACTAAACCGACACAAAGAAATGAGATAATCTCACCACTTTGAAAAGGAAAATAGT
>DBOE01000014.1:7651-7785 GCA_002299585.1 Hydrogenovibrio sp. UBA654
ACTTTGAAAAGGAAAATAGTGTAGCAACTCCAGAGAGAGAGATTTTCCTATGCTTGTCTCTATTATGATGGCGAGCCAATCACGTGAAAATATTTTTTCCTCGTTCCACAGCTTGTATAGCCAAGAGACATAGT
>DBOE01000014.1:8091-8253 GCA_002299585.1 Hydrogenovibrio sp. UBA654
TTGTATAGCCAAGAGACATAGTTTACAACGGTAAGAGGGCATACTTCTACACTTTTACACATCTGTCCAAGAGCTAATGACTTAGCTCTTAAATCTAAAGTTTAACTGTCAAATTTTTTGGGGAAGATACACCTAGTCCCCTTAATCAGAGGCTCCTTAATT
>DBOE01000014.1:8566-9102 GCA_002299585.1 Hydrogenovibrio sp. UBA654
CTTAATCAGAGGCTCCTTAATTTACTACTTTTCAAAAACTTACGCCTTCTTTACAAATACTTGCTTGAGTTTTATGGCACCAACCCCTGGCACTTTACAGTCTATGTTATGTCCGTCATTGCCTTCTACAAGGCGGATGCTCTTAATCTTAGTACCTACTTTTATGCCTTCACTGCTTCCTTTTACTTTAAGGTCTTTGATCACAGTTACGCTGTCGCCATCTTCTAGTATGTTTCCATTGGCATCTTTAACCATTAGCCCAGCTTCTTCTTCAACTACTACATCTGAATCTTTACTCCACTCATGCGTACACATGGGACATATGACAAGGCTACCCTCTTCATATGTAAATTCACTTTCACATTTTGGACAGTTTGGTATATTTTTCATTGTTGATCACTTGGCACTATTAAAGGTATTTTACTCTATTAACTTTAATCTTGCCAAAAATGAGGTTACCCCAAAAAACTGGGTGTAGTGGATGTGGCGTAGGGTTCTGGTGATGATAATGCTGTCATTTATTTGTGTCGGTTTAG
>DBOE01000055.1:0-18868 GCA_002299585.1 Hydrogenovibrio sp. UBA654
ATAGGTTCTTTACTGCGTGGTGGTAACTATATTTGTATTGATACTAATGCCAATGCAAAATGTGAGCCAGATGAAGCTTCCGTTGATTCTGTGCCCTGGGATGCTACTGTTACTCCTATTGCGATTCCTACGGCTGTGCAAAGTACAGATTATCCATCAGCTTATAATGACATGAATGGTTATACCTTAACTGCTCCTGCAGGTTCAAGTACCTTAACTACGGACACTACTTTAATGGCTAATGAATTAGTCTTTAACCAAGTTATTGACAATAAATTGTCAGCAGATGTAACCGCATATTTAACCCCTAAAATTGGAACTCTTACTACAGCTAATCAAACGGATATTGCTGAGGCAATTAAAAAAGCAGTATTTCGTTTTGATCATGTATTTCCAAATAATAGAAATGCGATTATTGCTGCAGTAGTTAATAAAGTTGTTGTAGGCGGAACAGCAGGCTTAGTAAATGCTGCTGATATTTTTGTTACCGATGTTGATATTATGAATGCAAATGCTCCTACTTTAAATACTTTGGTTTTAACCACTTTGGTATCTGATGCAGTTGATGATGAAATAACAGCTCAAGATGCTGCGGGTTGGGTTGATGCAAAAGATTCATCTATTCGTTCTGTTTCGACAAGAAATGGCAAGATGGTCGGCGGTAGCCATTATCATAATGGTTTGATAATTATGGATACAAGTGCAGGTTCAACAGCTACTCTAAGCTCAGTTTCTACTATAACTGATGCTGGTCATGGAGTTGATTCTTCTACTGGAATTTCAGAAAACTATTTAAGGGATGCGGTTTTTAATGCTGATGCAAGCTTTGTTTATGTGAATATAACTAAACGAGACAATGATACGGCTGACTTAGACTCTTATGGTTTTTATAAAGCAAAAGTTAATACTGATAATACTGTTGCAACAATCACTACAGTGGTGGGTGCAGGTCAACACATAAAGATTGATGAAACAGGTGGTGGGGCAAGGTTAACAGAAGAAGTAAGCCGGTTTGCAGTTGCTCCTGATGACAGTAAAGTAGCTTTATATGACACAGATGGTAATCTAACAATATATGATGGAAGTTTGAGTCCTGTTCCTTTGGTCACAGCAGCTATTGCCGATGTTAAATCTTTAATTATCGGTAATGGTAAGTTATTTGTTACTAAAACAGATCAGGCTATACATGTACTTTCGTTAGATACATTAGAAGAGATTAAAACAGTTGCTTTAGATTTTGTACCACAAGGAATTGCTATTGATGAAGGTAATCATCAAGCGGTAGCCTTTAATAAAGGGCATGATAATAGTGTAATGAGTATTGCGGTATTGAAAAAAGGAGCTGTGGTAAATTCAGGAACTATTGATTTTACTTCTGATGGCGGTGCAGTTTCTCCTGATTTTACCAAGATTGCTATATATGGGCATGAAGAATCTAGCATGAAGATTCTTAATTTAACGGTACCTGGTTTTTCTGTTCAAGCAGTTTTTCCTGGTATATCCAGCAGAGATGCAAGCTGGGTTGATGATGATAATATAGCAGTGATTGATGGTCGTAATAGTTTAGCGGTTATTCATGTTGAAACTACAGATGAAAATGTTGATTTAACCTCTAAAATAGATTCTGCTCTAGCTGGTCAAAATAAAGATAGCATAAATGGCGGTGGTTTCTTTAATGCAATAATTTCAGACATTAAGCTTGCTACTAACTATGAGAATGTAGATTTTGCTTGGTCTAGTACCGTGCCTATAACTAATCTTGCTTTAGAGTCTGGCAAAGGTGTTGTTACAAGACCTGATAATGCAGGAACTGATGTTACAGGACGCTTAACTGCGACAGTTAGTGCTTCTTTCCGTGGTGATGTAGCTACAGGAACCAATGGGAATACTAAAGAGTTTGATCTTACAGTTCGTAAAGCTCCAGAAATCATGACCGCGCCTATTTCAGTTAAAACAGATAATAATAGTTCGCAATATATGGCAGTCAATGATTCTGGTACTATTGCAGTTGCACCTATGCGGTTTGAAAATGCCAGTGGTGAATCGCAATATGGTTTTAATGCCTTCTTAATCGCTAGCGATGGTACACCTACTATTACTACTGGTACAGCGGCACTGCCAATGACATATACCGCAACCGAAAGTTTGGTAGGGGTAGGGATAGCAGGTAACTTTGTTATAGGGGTTAGTGAAGGTCCTTCACCTAGAATCTTTACTGCGGCTATAGATGGGTCTGGTGTTATGGCAACAACAGTAACTAATGAGCAGGTTCTTACAGGCCGTCCTACTAATAGAGGTGTTGGTTTCAGTGCCGATAAATCGAAAGTTGCAGTTCTGATTAAAGATGAGAATACTGGTTTCTACTCGGCATATATCTATTCGGTAGATGCGGACACTGGTGTTATTACTGCTAATGTAACAATAACTATGGAATCAGGAGCAGAATATAAAATTTATGGCCCACCAGTTATTAGTAATGATGGACTTACTGTCTATCAGCGTACAGAAGATAGTGTTATTAGATCTAATGCAGCTGGACATACATCCGTTCTTGTACATGAAGTGGCTAGAGTCTGGTCAAATAATAACTTTATTTTTGTAAATACTTATGAAGGTAATGTACATACATTTGATATGGCTTTAAGTCCATCTAGCGAGCAACAGTTTAGTACTGGTACTGGTGGTAGAATGTATGGTGGTGGTACAACAGCTACCCATCTGTATCTTCCTGTGCAAAGAGCAGATGCTGCTTTAAATGGTGTTTATAAGTTAGCTATAGATCCTGTTAGTGGAGCCTTGACTGAAGAAGCCTTCTCACATGAAGAAGCAGGTGGAGATAGACTGGCTGTTTCTAGTGATGGTTCTGCGGTGGTATTCTCTTATAGAATAAGAAGAGGAACTGATAAAGGGCGTTATATGGCAGTTATAAAACCTTAATATAATAGTTTTTTAAACAAATAGGCGAGGTTTATCCTCGCTTTTTAGTTTTAATTACCATTAAATATTTTGAAAGGAAATTATATGAATAAAGTTATCTACACTATTTATGCATTATTACTTGGTTTGATGCTTAGTTTTATATTTAGTATGAATGCTTATGCTTATAAGGTAGGCGATAAAATTGATGCAGATGTTGCAAAATTGTTAAAGATTGAGGATTATCAAGGCATTTCAGTAGTTGATTTTTTTGCTTCTTGGTGTGTGTCTTGTATTATTGAACTGCCTTTAATTAATAAACTTAGTAAACAACTTGATGATAAACAGGCAAGAATTATTGGCATAGGTATGGATGAAGACCTTGCTGAGGGTTTGGCATTCCAAAAAGAATTAGGGCTAGAGTTTTTTGTTTATAACGATTATAAACAAGAGGTTGTTGCTAAATTTGATCCAATTGGGGTACCCGCAATTTATTACATTAAAGATGGGGTGGTTAAAAAGGTTATTTATGGAGCAGTTGAACATATTGACCAGGTAATAAAAGCTGATATAGATAAACTAGAATAGGAAATTATCATGAAAATAGTATTGTTGATTATGTTAATAGCTGTGTTTGCTGGCTGCTCCTCCAATGTGAAACCTTGGCAAAAAGGTATTTTGGCGGAAGAAAATATGCAATTAGGTGGTGGAGATGCTCAGCTAACCAAAGTAAATGAACATACCTTTACTTCGAAAGAAGCTAGCTCTGGCGGTGGTGGTATTGGTGGTGGAGGTTGCGGATGCAATTAACAAAAAAAATAGTTTTACCTCTAAGTGTAATAGCTACGACTTCAACACCAACCATACTTAATGCTGCGGCTACTGATTCTATTAGCCTTACCCATATGGCATATCGAGAAAGTGATGATAGAATTGATATAGATTTTACTCTCTTAGATTTTAAAAAAGATTTCGGTACTGATTATTCTTTAGGGGTTTCTTTATCGCATGACACTATTACTGGTGGTACCCCAGTGTGGGATTCTATTTCTGGTGGTTCAGGAGGAGAAACTTCTGATGCATCAACTGGTCAAAGCCCTTGTATAGACCAAAGTAATAATTATATATGTAAGGATACTCGAACAGAAAATATTGTGGGAGATGGGCAAATAGTTAATGCTGACGATCATGCGTTTAGAAATATTGAAATAACCGATACTCGAAAAGCTCTTTCCACTAATTTAACCATTAGAACAAAATCACGCGATGAAATAAGTTTAGGGGTTGCCTATTCTGAAGAAGAGGATTTTGCCAGTAAAGAAGCTTCTGTAGGTTATTTATATAATCTTGATGCTTCTCGAAACAGGTCTATTGCGGTAGGGGTTTCAATGCAAGGAAATGAAGCCAAATTTTATCGGACAAACGACTGGAAAGATTTTCATATTGTGAACTTCCAGATAGGTTATACACAAACATTTACTAGGAAGTTAGTAGGGCAAATAAACTTTTTTGGTATTAAGCAAGAAGGAGTTCTGACCAATCCTTATAAAACTATTATTCGTAGGTTTGATGTTTCCTTAAATAGCACTCCTTATTATAAGTATTATATATCAACCGAAAAAAGGCCAGATGAAAAGACCGCTGCAGGTATAACCCTAAACTTTACCTCAAAAATTTTTTCAAATGTTGCTTTGCAAGGGCATTATCGTTTTTATAATGATAGTTGGGCAATAATGTCTAACACCTTTACCACTAATGCTTATATTGATTTGTGGTCTGGCTGGACGCTTGCTCCTTTAATTAGATACTATGAGCAAACAGCGGCTTCTTTTCATAAATCTAATATAGCACAAGATTTTAGTTTTAATGAAACTGACTATGGTTCAGCAGATCAACGGTTAAGCGCTTTTGATTCAGTAACTTACAACTTGGGTTTAAAAAAACAAATCCAAAAAAAATTATCTGTTAAGGGTTTTGTTGCTTCTCAACATCAATCTTATGGATTATCTTTTATTTGGGTACATTTGGGGGTTACTTATGCCTTATAGAACAAAAAATATTTTTACATCTAGCTTGGCATTAAATCTTACACCAATTTGTGCAGCCTTAGCCTTAGCAGGGTGTGACCTTGCTAATGATGATTATGCCGCAAGCCGTAACATTTTTCCCTCAAATCAGGTATTTGATCCTGCTAATTATGTTGAGAAAGACGGTGTAACAGGTAAAGTTTTGGCTGGAAATTATGTGGTCGGTGCTACAGTTTGTTTTGATGCTAATAAAGATGGTATTTGTAATAGTAATGAGCCCAGTGAGAGAAGTTATAACGGCGGAAAATATTCATTTGCAAAATCAGTTTCTGACCAATTTCCTGATGACTTTTTGATTGCTCAAGTCAAAGGAGCAACAACAAATGATGAAAGTTATTTATTAACAGCTAATCGTGCAACTACTGGTAATACCCATATTAGTCCTTTTACAACTCTAGTGGTAAATGAACAATTATATAATCCTTATTTAGGTGGAGATTATCAAGAATCTATTAATTATTTAATAGATCCACTAAATGGTGTGCCTGTGGTAGAGGCTGAGTTAAAGGGTGAGGACTATTCTGCAGATAGCACTCAGCAGTTAAAGGCAAGCCAACTTACTACTTCTTATGCAGCAGCCTATGCTTTGCAACAAAATGTCCCATTGGATACTATTGCTAATGTAGTTGATGAGGTAGTAAAAGCCAGTAATGTGTCTGTTACAGTAACTAGTATTGTTGCCCAAGAGCGTGTTGCACGCGGGTTGTCTATAACAGATTTAAGTTTAGGTTTATCTTGGACAACCTCTCATAATGATGAATTGATTATTGGTGCTACAGTAGATAGTACAGGAGATAAAGTTATTGCTTATTCTAAATGGCATAATGGACTAAATATTTTAGATACTAGTAATCAAACCGCTTCTCCTACACAAACAAGTGCAAGCAACTTTTTAAATGTTATTGGTGATAGACATCATGTAGATACTTCCACAGGAGCATCGGAGCAGGAGTTAAGTAAAGTTGTTAGTAGCAGTGATGGCTCTAGCATCTATTCAATGGTTCAAAAAGCCTATGAAAATACAACGGGGGATATAGGGGTGGGTATTTATAGCTCATCTATATCAACTACTGTACCAACGACAATTTTTGCAAGTGTTGTTACTGGTACTAATTATTATCCATATCCAGCAATAACTGATATTAGTCTGAGTGAAGATAATACTCAGTTGATTGCTGCAGGTAATAATAATAGGGTTTTGTTATTTGACTCTACCAATTTAACCTCCCCTACATTATCAATAACTACTAGCGACAAAATTAGATCAGTAGCTATTACGCTAGATAAGCAATTTATCTTGGCAGGAGCTTATAAAAAATTTGGTCATTATCTGTCGATTTATGATGCTACGACAGGTGTTGAGATCACCCACCATCTGTTGAATAATACTTCTGCTGATTACCCAAAAAACATTTTGGTGTTAAATGATAATGAAATATTTGTTTTATTGAACGGTAGCAATACAATTTATCATTATAATATAGCAGACAAACAAAACATTAGTTTAGTAAATACATTTACAGCCAGTAATCAGGTTAATAAAATAACTCTTTCAGCAGACAAGCAATACTTGATTGCTGTACAAAGCCTTAAAAAAGTATCAATATTTGATATTAACCATACTGACAAAATAGCCTCTGTTAGCTTATTAGGCGATGCGGTTGAAGCATTTGAAATTGCCGCAGGTAAACTGGCGATAGTTTCTAGTAAATCAACTGGAGCGACTAGTGCTAATGATGCAAAAATTGGTTATTATGAAGTAATAGATCTAGGTGGAGTAGCTATAACAAATGCTGAAAAACTAGCTTGGAAGCTAGACCATAGAACTCCATAAACCGTGATAGAATGAATAATATTCAGCCATACTTTTTTAAGTTTATTTCTATGACAACCCCCTGTGTATTACAGATCTATGAAGGGGGGGCTAAAAATGCCCAGCACTGTTTTGAGCAAATCAAAAAAAACACCCTGGCTTTAGAAAAAAAATACAATTTTTTTAATGCTAGTTCTTACCTAAATCAGGTAATCAATAATAGAAAATATGACAAGATAAAACTAGACCAACAAACCTATGAGGTTTTGCAAACAACTAGAGAACTAAGCATTGCAACTAATGGTATTTTTGATATTACCATGGGTACACTAAAACAGTGTTATAAAAAATCAACTCTAGTAGAATCTACAGATTGTTTGGAGAGGCTTGCCCCAAAAACAGGGCTTGATTGTTGGGACTTGGATGGGAGTTATATTATCTTTAAATATCCTGAAACCCTAATTGATTTAGGGGGGGTTATTAAAGAATATTCTGTAGATGAAGCCGCTAATATCGTGCGTAAATTTGGTATTAAATCTGCTATTGTTAATTTTGGTGGCGATCTTCATGTTGTTGGTAATAAACCTAATGGCAAGGATTTTGCTATAGGTGTTAAAAACCCTAAAAATCCTAGTTCAAACCTAGTTATTGTTAATTTGAATAATCAAGCCTTAACAACTTCAGCTAGTTATGAAAGAGGAATTAGTATCGAGGATAAAACTTTTTCACACATTATTGGCGTGGAGCAGAAACAAGAAAATATTTTATCAGCAACTGTTATTGCCGATTCTACCCTTAAATGTGGAGTTTTTAGCACTTCATTTATGTTAAGTAGTAATATATCTATCCCTGATGATTTAAAAGTGGTTTTAGTAGATAGCGAATTAAGGCTTCATCAGAACCTAAAAGAATAATTTTACTGTTTTTTGGTAACGATATTGTTAGTAGGGACTTATTAGGCTACAATTGTATACTTTGAAAAAATAGGCTAATTATCTTGTCACAACTGGTTCAACAATTTAAGCCATTTTTTATTTCTTTGCAAAGTAATAAGAAGATGATAGCATTTTTATCATTTTTATTAATATTGTTATTTGCTTGGCTGTTGGGTAGGTTTACCACTAGTCTTTTAGAAGAGCTTGGTGAGCCTAAATGGCAAGATTTAGATGCTACAGTTAGTGCTGGTGTTGCACAGGGTAAGGTCTCTTATCTTTTTGGCAAACCAGATAAGGCTGTCACAAAAGTAGAAAAAAAACCATCCATTAATATTGATGAAGTAAAAAAGACCCGTTTAAATCTAACTCTTGTCGGCATAATTATGCTGGGTGAAAATGCCTTAGCTTTAATAGAAAGTGCTGGTAAAACACTGGTAGTATTTGTAGGAGATGAAATAATGCCTCAAGTTGTGTTGCAAGAGGTTTTTGCTGAAGAAATAGTTATCTCTAATGGAGGAGTTCAAGAGTTATTAAGTTTGGTTAGAGGCAAAAATCAGCTCCTAACCAAAAAAAACAATAGACAGCAGAGTGCTGTTATTGCAGAACAAAATTCTTTATCAGAAGATCAGAGTGATTCTTTAAATAAAATAGGCAGTATCTTAAGAAAATCACCGATGTCGATTTCTAAGTTTATTAAATTTAAGCCAATTAATAAAAATGGGCGTTGGACCGGGGTTCAAATTTGGTCGAGAACCGATAAAAAACTTTTTAAAGCTTTAGGCTTTGAAGAAGGGGATATGTTAGTTAATGTTAATGGCACAAGTATTAATGAGCTGGCGATAACCCCTAATCTTTGGCGAGCTTTTTTAAGTGAAAGTCAATTTGATTTAATAGTAGAAAGAAACGGGCAACAGCACGGTGTCTCTGTAGATTTAAGTGGAAGTTAAATGAGAAAGATAATAATTAAAATTTTAATGATATTAGCAGTAACTATTGGTTTAAATAGTTTGGCTAATGCAGTGACAAGCTCTGAATCTGAAAAAGTAATGCTAAAGCAGAATTTTCAAAATGTAGATATTAGAGTGGTTATTGAAGCTATCTCTAAACTAACCGGTAAAAACTACATTATTGACCAACGAGTTAAGGGTAAGGTGACTTTAATTGCCCCTGAACCTATGTCGGCGGATAGTTTAAATGAAATATTACTATCTATTTTAAGAGTGCATGGTTATATAGCTATTCCTGGTGAAGATGCTATTAGTATTATTCCAGCTAATTTAGCTAGAGATAGAATTCCATTTAATAGTAATAAGCCAACAGCTAAAGATAACTGGGTTACCGAAGTTATAAGGATTAAACATATTTCAGCAGCTAAGCTAGTAGCCGTTCTTCGCCCAATAGTTGCTAGGGAAGGGCATTTAGTTGCTTTACAAGAAAGCAATAACCTAATTGTAACTGATAGCATCAAAAATATAGGCAGAATAAAAAAAATAGTTAGCAAGGTAGATGTTAATACAGCAGAAGGTTATGAGCTTGTTAAGGTCAGATATGGTTCGGCAGAGGAGATGGTTAAAACCATAAAATCTATTATGCATAAACCAGTATCAGGGCAGGCTATAAAAATCAATTTTGATGAGCGTTCTAATAATATAGTTTTATCTGGTGATTCTAAGATTAGAAAAGGAATTATTGCTTTAATTCATAAACTAGATGTAGTTGTTGAATCAGCGGGTAGGGTACAAGTTGTATATTTGCGTTATGCAAAAGCCGAAGATCTAGTGCCAGTGTTACAAAAAATTTCAACTAATCGTTCCTTATTAAATAGTGTTGATGCTTCTAATCCCTCCATTAAACCTGTAAATGGGCGTAATAAAGTAACTCAACTAGATAGTAAAACACTAAAAGATAGCATTAGTATTGAAGCTGATGAGCGTATGAATGCAGTAGTTATTAGTGCTCCACCACAAATACTAACTGCACTAAAAGGTGTTATTAAGCAGTTAGATATTCGCAGGGCTCAAGTGCTGATTGAAGCGGTATTTGTAGAAATTTCTGAAGACAAAAAAGCACAACTAGGCATAGAGTGGGCAGTAAATGGCCCTAATGGGGTTGGGATGATTGATTTTTCTGGAACCATACCTGCTTTGATTGGTGCGGCAGTATCCCCAACTACTAATGTTGCTGGAGCTATTTCTAGCCTTGGGCAAGGCACTAGTATTTTGGCTGGACAGTTTAGCTCTGATAACACTGGCTGGGGTGCATTAATTAGGGCTTTAAATTCAGACACAGGTTCTAATGTATTAGCTACTCCTTCTATTATGACTTTAGATAATGAAGAAGCAGAAATTGTAGTTGGTCGAGAAGTTCCGTTTACAACAGGATCTTACACTAGTGGTAACACTGGAGGAACCAACCCTTTTAGTACCGTTGAGCGTAAAAATGTCGGCTTAAAATTAAAAGTTAAACCACAAATTAATGAAGGTAATGAGGTCTTTTTAGAAATAGATCAAGAGGTCTCAGATGTTTTACCAAAAGGTGATGCTGTTGATTTACAAACCTCTAAACGTCAAATAAAAACTAAAGTTATTGTCGGTGATGGTAATGTTATTGTATTAGGTGGCCTGTTGACTGAAAAAGAAACCGAAGTAATAAGTAAAGTTCCGTTGCTGGGTGATATTCCCTTGCTTGGTGCCTTGTTTACTTCAAGACAATCCAAGCGCGAAAAAGTTAATTTAATGGTGTTTTTGCGCCCAATAATTATTCGTGATAACCTAATGAGTAATTATTATTCAAGAAAAAAATATAGTGCGATTAGAGACTATCAGCAACAAATTTTAGAAAAAGATATTGGTTTGTTAGAAGGCTTGCGCCCACGATTAAAGCCTCTCAAACAGTGGAAAAAAGAAGGTAAGCCTCAAAAAAAATCTTCTCCAAAAAAAGTTAACAAGATTTCTGATGATGATCTTTCGGATTTAGTAGAGTAATGAGTTCAGAGCTACCTTTTGCTTTTGCACGCAAAAACAATCTAGTTGTTATTAGAGAAAATGAGCTATCTGTGCAGTTATGGTTTACTGATAAAACCTCATTAGATGCAATAGCTGAAGTACAAAGAGTACAACCAGACATTGAGCATAACTTACTTAAGGTTTCAGGTGAAGATCTAGAGCAAAAATTACAAACTATTTATACCCATTCTGATTCAACTTCCATTGAAAATATGGGCAATTTAGATGTTGCAGATTTAGCAAGTTTTGCCGCAGAAGTAAGTGAAGCGGAAGACTTATTGGATAGCTCTGACGATGCTCTAATTATTAAATTATTAAATGCAATTATGGCAGAAGCAATTCGTACTGGAGCCTCAGATATTCATATTGAACCTTTTGAAAGTCAATTAAGGATTAGGTTTAGAATAGATGGTCAACTAAAAACAGTATTAACTCCACAGGTAGAGTTGGCTGATATGCTTACTTCACGGATTAAGGTTTTAGCAAGGCTTGATATTGCTGAAAAACGCCTACCACAAGATGGCAGAATTGCTACAAAACTGGGTGGTAGGGCAGTAGATTTACGCATATCAACTATACCATCTAGTTTTGGCGAAAGGGTGGTAATGCGGCTGTTAGATAAAAGTGCAGGTCGTCTAAATTTAATTGATTTAGGCTTGCCAGAAGAGCAATTATCTAGCATACAACAGATGCTAAAAAAACCACATGGTATTTTATTGGTAACTGGCCCTACAGGTTCTGGTAAAACTACTACTTTATATGCTGCCCTAAGCCGTTTAAATAGCAACTATCGTAATATAATGACTGTAGAGGATCCGGTTGAATACAATATTGAAGGCATTAACCAAACTCAGGTAAATGCAAAAGCCGAAATGACTTTTTCGAAAGGTTTACGAGCAATTTTACGCCAAGACCCAGATGTGGTTATGATTGGTGAAATTCGTGATATTGAAACTGCAGAAATTGCAGTGCAAGCTTCTTTAACTGGGCATTTGGTACTTTCTACTTTACACACTAACACGGCAATTGGAGCAATTTCTCGGTTAAGAGATATGGGCGTTGAGCCATTTTTATTATCCTCTAGTTTATTAGGGGTTATGGCTCAAAGACTAGTTAGAAAAATTTGTCAGGAGTGCAAAGAATCGTTGGTCGCTGATGAAAAAGAATGTGAAGTTCTTGGTGTTGACAGTACCATGATTTATCATGCAGAGGGTTGTAATAAATGCAGTTTTACTGGTTATAAAGGCAGGATAGGGGTGTATGAGCTAGTTGAAATTGATGATGTTTTACGCAAGATGATTCATTCAGATGCTTCGGAGTTAGAAATGGCAGAGCATTCTCATAAAAAAGTAACCTCAATTCAAAAAAGTGGCATTCAACTAGTGCTAGATGGAAAAACTAGTTTAGAAGAATTATTACGAGTTACTCAAGGTTAAGCGGTTAGTTTAAGATGGCAACTTTTGAATATAAAGCTCTTAATACAACAGGAGCTACTAAAAAAGGGACTTTAGACGGCGATTCTTCTCGTCATGTTCGTCAGTTGTTGCGAGACAAGGGTTTAATACCATTAGAAGTAAATTCTATGGAAGTTAAAAAGTCGGATATTTTGCGATCGCAATGGTTAAAACCTAAAATTCAAACTGCAGATTTAACTTTATTAACCCGCCAACTATATACTTTGCTTGAAGCTGGAATGCCCCTTACACAGTCGTTAAAAGCGGTTTCTGAGCAGTCAGAAAACAAAGTTGTGCAAAAATTTCTTACCCAAGTATATGGTAAGGTTATTGAGGGACATTCTTTAGCTCAAGCTATGTATATTTGTGATTTTCAAGTTAGTGAAGAGTTTGTGGCAACTATTAGAGCAGGCGAAGAGTCTGGGCATTTAGAACAAGTATTATCAAGGCTTGCGGACTCAATTGAGCAACAAGCTAAGTTAAATAAAAAATTAAAAGCGGCTTTAATTTACCCAGCAATTATGGTGGTAATGTCGATATCGATTGTTTTTTTCTTAATGATTTTTGTGGTTCCTAAAGTAGTAACTGTATTTGATAATATGGATCATGAATTACCACCTTTGACCAAAGCTATGTTGTCGGCGAGTGAGTTTATGCAAACTAACTGGTTATTGATAGTTTTAACTTTTATAATTTTGTGGGTTATCTATAAAATTTTAATGAAAAAAGATAACTGGAAACTAAAAAAAGACACTCTTTTATTAAGCATACCTGTTTTAGGTAAATTTTTAGTATTTGCCTCATCAGCTCGTTGGGCTAGAACCTTAGGAGTTTTGCTCTCTAGTGGGGTTGCGGTTACTGATGCTTTAAAAATATCTTCAGAAGTTATGACGCTATTACCGCTTAAAAATAAAATCTTAGCAATGGGGGAGCAGGTACGAGAAGGTAAGCGTTTACAAGATGCGATGAAAGTAGCAGGGTTTTTTCCTGCTTTATTATTAAACTTAGTACAAACAGGTGAAGGCTCTGGTAAGTTAGATGTTATGCTACTAAAAGGAGCATCACATTATGAGTCAGAGGTGGAAAGTAGTGCCTCCACCTTAGTAAGCTTAATTGAACCAATTATGATATTGGTAATGGGTGGTGTAGTAATGACAATAGTTCTTGCTATTATGTTGCCAATATTTGAAATGAACCAAATGGTATAAACCAATTTTATTTTGGGAGAAATAAATGTATAAACAAAAGCTTAAATCACAACAGGGTTTTACCTTAATAGAACTAATGGTTGTGGTGGTGATTTTAGCCGTATTGGCAGTGGTAGTTTTACCAAATATCATGGATCGACCAGATGAGGCAAGAAAAGTGCAGGCTAAGCAAAATATTATGGCAATCGCCTCAGCTTTAAAGTTGTATAAATTAGATAACTATAGCTACCCAACAACTGACCAAGGTTTAGAAGCCTTGGTTACAGAGCCAAGCTCTGAACCAGTACCACAAAAATGGCAAAATTATTTACCATCTACACCAAAAGACCCTTGGGGACGAGAGTATATTTATCTAAGCCCCGGTGAAAATGGTGCTTTTGACCTATACACTTTAGGGGCAGACGGTGAAGAAGGTGGTGAAGGAATAGATGACACTATTAGCTATGAAAACTAATAACCATGATGTCCCGTTTATAGAGAATTAAATAGGGTTTTAAAGTGTATAAACAACTAGCAAAGTATTATCAACGAGGGTTTACTTTAATTGAATTGATGGTGGTTATAGTCATACTTGCGGTATTACTTTCTCTAGCAATCGTTTCTTTAAAACCAAACCAAGCGGCAGAGTTACGCCAGCAGAGTATTGCTTTTAAAGGAGCTTTGATTGCTATGTGTGATAAGTCAGCTTTTGACCAACATATTTATGCTCTAATTCCTGGTGAACAAAATATAAGTATGCAAAAGCTTGTTAAGGGGGTTTGGCAAGAAACTAGCTTAGGGCTTATTGAAAAAAGTGCTTTACAATGGAATAAAGCCATTAAGGTTAGTTGGGAGTTAGATAAAGAATTAGCTAAATCTAATGGTTTGGAAGAGGCTGGTTGGATGTGCTGGCCTAGTGGAGAAGTAAATGCAGGTAAAATTTCATTTAAGCTAAATGAACTTACTAATACTTTACAATGGAATGAAATTTTAAACTTTAGTTTGGAATAAATAAATGACAATCAAGAAAAATAACCAAGGATTTTCTTTAATAGAGGTGATGATAGCTTTAATTATTGCATCTATATCCTTAGTTGCTTTATCAGCAACCCTAGGTCAGTATTTATTTAACCAATCCTCGATTAAAGAAAGAGTGGTAGCAACCTGGGTTGCCCAAAATAGGATATTAGAAGTACAAAATTCGTTTGGAACTACTATAGAAAAAAATAAAGTAGAAACTATGTTAGGTACCGATTGGCAAACAGAGTTTGAGTCAAAATCTACTTTGATACCAGGGCTAAATAAAGTAACTATATCGGTAAAACTTAAAGATACGAAATACCCTGCGGCAAAGGTTGTATCTATTGTTGGCAAGTAGTAAGCAACAGGGTTTTACTTTAATAGAGTTATTAATTGCGATGAGTATTTCTGCGATAATTGCAGTTATATCCTACCAATCAATTAGTGAAGTTACTGCTATTAAAGAAAATACAGAACAGCAGGTAGAGTATTTTGAAAAGCTGCAAAGAACTATTTGGTGGTTAGAACAAGATTTTACCCAGCTTGCCCCTCGAGCAATCCAAGATGAATTAGGAGCTAGGCTACCTGCATATCTAACAAGCCCTGAAGGTATAGAGTTTACCAGAATAGCAATTTATCCATCTCCTTATGGAATTTCTGGTTTAGTTAGAATTGGTTATCAACTTGATGATGGTACCTTATATCGTTTAATTTGGCCAGTGATTGATAGAGCTCCTGATACAGTTCCTAAGCGTTTGGCAGTATTAACCGATGTGGAAGAATTTAGTATAAAAAGCCTAAATACAAAAAATATTTGGATATTAAATTGGCCAGAAATAGGAACTAGCAGTAAAATATCGCTACCAAGATTAATTGAGATAAATATTAAGCTTAAAAATGATGTCTCTGTACGCAGGATTTTTCCTGGAGTTGAAGGTTTATAGAGAAATGATAAAACAGCATAATATAAAAGCACAAGCAGGCTTTGCACTAATAACTGTTTTGTTAGTAGTCGCTTTGGTTACGATTATTGCAACCCAGTTAATTTATCAGCAATCACTTACTGTACAACGAAGCATCAATATATTACATCAATCACAAGCAACTGCGGTTGCTTGGGGGTTAGAGACTTGGATTAAAAAAGCTTTAGCATTAGATGCAAAGCAGTCTAAGACTGATAACCTAGAAGAACAATGGGCACAACCAATGTTTCCAGTACCTTTTGAAGATGGAGAAATATCTGGGCAACTGTTTGACTTGCAAGGAAGAATTAATTTAAATAATCTGCAAGAAAGAGATAAAAATAAATTAAAATTGTGGCAAGCAATTGTACAAAGATTATTAGTACAACAAGGCTTAGATGTTAATTTGCATGAAGTTATTACTGATTGGGTTGATATAGATAATAATGCCTCAATAAATGGAGCAGAATCAGATACTTATTTGTTAAAAAAACCAGCATATAGAGCGGCTAATCAAAAGTTGGTTTTAGTGCAAGAACTGGGCTTATTAGAAGGGTTTAACGCAAAAATAGTAAAACAAATAACTCCCTTTGTAACAGCTTTACCAAAGATTACTAAAATAAATGTTAATACAGCTGAGATAGTTGTTTTACAAGCTTTAACTGATTGGATGACTGAGGAAATAGCCACTATGTGGGTTAAACAAAGGAAAGAGGATCCTGCACAAAAAACAGTTAATTTTTTAAATTTTTTAGCAGAGCAGTTACCAGTGTTTACTCTTGCGGAAATAAAGAAAGATTTACCTGATAGTTTGATTGATGTAAAAAGTGATTATTTTTTTCTAGTAGGTAAGATTGAATATGGAGAGGCAAGGCAAACTTTGTTAGGAATATTTATGCGTGATGATAGAAAAAATGTAAAACTAGTGCAAAGGTGGGTAGGGGTTACTGATGAATAAGGAGGTAAACAATTTAGTAGCTTTTGAGCAATTTTATTTTATAGACCAAAAATCTTGTTTGCACAAACCCAATATAGCTAGTGAAAACATTATTAATGATATTGTACTAGTACCAACTGAACAAGTTTTATTAGTAGAGGTTTTTGTGCCTGGTAAAAAAATTACAGACTGGAAAAAAGCCCTACCTTTTGTATTAGAGGAACAATTATCACAACCAATAGAACAATTGTTTTTTGCGGTTTTACATAGGCAAGTAACTGGGGAAAAAGCTGGTTTCATCTCGGTTGCCGTAGTAGAAAAAGAAAAACTAACTAATTGGCTTTATGAGCTAAAAGCCCATGGGCTTGAACAGGCACAAATAGTGGTTGATGTTTTTGCTCTTCCTTTTGTAGATAATAAATTAAGTAGTTTACAAATTGACAAAAGACTTTTGGTTAGAACAGATAAACATAAAGGTCTTGCTGGCTCTGCTACTTGGGTTAAACAAATATTAGAGCTAGAAAAAAAATATTCAGCAGATGATTTAGAAGAAACAAGTGGAGTTAAGGATAAAATCATTCCTAGATCCTCCATTAAAGAATTAAAAAAGCTAACTTTAAGGCAGGGTGATTTTGCCATAAAAAATACCAATAGTTCAATCTGGAAACTATGGATGTTACCGATAAGTTTGGTTGTTGCTTTATTAATTATGCAAATGACAAGCCAGTTTTTACAAACAAATAGATACTTAGAGCAAGAAAAATTATATAAACAACACACTGCAAAACTTTTTCACCAAATGTTTCCACAAACCAAAAGGATTGTTAATATAAGAGCCCAAACTAAAGCAAAAATGGCTAGTTTTTCTAATAATAAAAACTCCTTTGGAGTGGCAAAAATATTACAAAGTTTAGAGGTAGATATGTTGCTATTAATTAATGAAAAATCTATAAATGTTACTAATATGCAATGGAAAAACAAGCAATTAAAGTTATTGATAGAGGCAAAAAATATAAATATTTTGCAAGGATTAGTGGATAAGTTTTCTAAAAAGCATGAAGTTAAGCTAAAACTTACCCAACTAGCAAGCCAGAATAGTCAGCAGGTGTCTGGAGAGATTTATGTTAAATGAATTTAAAGATAATACTATACAAAAAATTCAGCAAACATCTTCCTATCACAGCTGGAATAGTTTACAAGTAAGAGAAAAACAACTGCTTAAAGTAATGGCATTTTTTTTAGTGCTAGCTATATTTTATTTATTTATTTGGCTACCGATTGCTACTAACAACCAACAGGCTATTAAAAAAATGCACAATGCAGAAGCAACTTGGCAATGGTTAAATAAACAGCAGCAAAAAACCTCTAAATTTAGTGAGCAAATAAGACCAGTGTTAATTAATAGTCACTCGCAATTAACTAGTTATTTACAAAAACAGCTAGCAGTTAATAATTTAAAAAGCTCTGTAACCGAAATAATACCAGTTAACTCTCGTGGTAAAGAGGCCATTGAAATTAAGTTTGATAAAGTACAATCAACAAGGTTTTTTTATTGGCTTTCTAAAATGGAACAAGAAGCAATTTTAGCAAGCAAATTAAATATAAATAAATTAACCACAGGTGTTATTAAAGTTGAAATAACATTTGAAGTTCCTTAAGGAAAATTTTAATAATGGGTAAAATAATGTCAAAATATTTAATGTTTATATTGATTTTTGTTTTGGTTTTTATAGTATCTGTAGTATTAAGCTTGCCTTTGAGCTGGGTTTTAAAACAAGCACAAATAAAGCAACAAATACCTGAAAATATTACTTTACATAAACCACAAGGATCTTGGTGGAAAGGCAATCTTAGTCCTGTTTTAAAGGAAGGTTCAGAAAGCAAAAAACTTGGAAAACTATACTGGCAACTAAGCTGGTCTGATTTGTTATTTGCAAAAGTAACCGCTAATATGCGCTGGGTTCTTAATACAGGGGAAGTCACTGGTAGGATAAGCTACTCAAGTGATACAATAAAAATAACTAACTTAACTGGGGATATGTCAGTTAATGAAATAATGAAATTATCAGATAAAACATTAATATTAGCGGATGCAACAGGGCAATTGCACTTGCATAACTTAAGCTTTACCCTACCAACTAAAGACTTATGGCCAAGTGCAATAGCTGGTAAATTAACGCTCACAAGATTTTCAGCATTAGGTGCTGAAATTGACTTATTAGAAGCTACGCCGATACTAAAAAAACAAGAAATTTATACCAAAATTACTGGTGGGCAAAAGACAAAGGGTTGGAATTTAATTGCTAATACCTCATTATTTAAAAATCATAGCTTTAATATGGATATAAAAGTGTCTGCTACTAACGCTAATAATATGCCCGACTGGGTTGGCTTGATGTTACCTATGAAAAACCCAAAATTAGCTCAAATGCAACGAAAAGGAAACTGGTTATGAAATTTATCTCTTTATATTTACTTGTAAGTGTATTTTTAGCATCCTGTACCAATATTACCGATCAAAGTGACACTACTGATCCTATAGCTAACCCTGA
>DBOE01000055.1:19238-21674 GCA_002299585.1 Hydrogenovibrio sp. UBA654
TCCTATAGCTAACCCTGATCCTTTAGCTAACCACCAATGGTATCTTTTTAATATTGGGCAATCAGCTTTAAGCTCATCTAGTAATGGTGGTGTACCAGGTGCAGATATGCGTGGTTTTTCCTCCAATAATTTAGCTTTAAATAACTATGCTAAAGGCTATACAGGAGAAGGAGTTGAGATAGCTATAGTTGACACTGGCATGGAAATTAACCATGAAGACTTAATTAACAATGTAATTGTCAATGGTTCTTATAACTTTGCTAGTTCTTCTAATGGTAAAGGTATCCATGATACAACTTCTACCAAAACAGAAGGAGATCATGGTACTAGCGTAGCAGGGCTTACTGCTGCTAGGGGGGGTAATGAGATAGGAATAACCGGGGTAGCCCCAAAAGCTAGTTTAAGAGGTTTTAATTTATTAGCCGGCAATAGTGGTTTGTCAGAAGAAATAGCCTCCTTAGGCGGCTCAATTGCTGGCTTTAGTAGTATGCAAAGTAATACGGTTAGTGTGTTTAATAAAAGCTACGGCAGGAATCCTAATAAAGTTTTAGAAGAAATGGATGACACATCTATAATAAATATTAATGCTATCTTATCTGTAATGCGCCAAGGTACAGAGACACTAAGAGATAATAAAGGTGCTTTATATATAAAAGCTGCTGGTAATGAATATCGTGGAGGGAGAGCTTTTGATGAAAGTTACTGTTCAGAGCCAATAGCAAAAGGTATTACTTGCTACAATGCCAACCAAGAGCCAGAAAATGTTACCCCTTATCAAATAGTAGTAGGGGCTTTTAATGCGGGTGATAAAAGATCATCATATAGTAATACTGGTTCAGCAATTTGGGTAGCAGGGGCAGGTGGCGAATATGGTAGGAATCATCCTGCCATGATGACTACTGATCAATCTGGTTGTGTGAAAGGTTATAGTCGTGATGATGCCGCTATTTCTGTAAATACTTTATTTAATCGTGGAGATAGCGATGAAAACACTAACTGTAATTATATTTCTTCTTTTAATGGCACTTCTTCAGCAGCTCCGACGGTAAGTGGAGTAGTGGCTTTAATTTTAGAAGCTAACCCCTCAGCCACTTGGCGAGATGTTAAATATATTTTAGCCAAAACTGCTCGTAAGCTAGACCCTAGTTTAGCAGCAAGAACCATCAGTTTAAGTGGTAATACCCAAATCATTGACCAAGCCTGGACAACTAACTCCGCTGGGTTTAATTTTAGCAATGAATATGGTTTTGGGGCAGTGGATATAATTAGTGCAGTAACCTTAGCTGAGCAAAGACAAAATTCAAACATCCATATTGCAGCTATGCAAACCACAATTTTTGATAGTGCAAGTTTTTCTAATACCATCCCCAATGCAAGCCAAACAGGTTTAACTAAAGCATTAAATAGTTCAAGTTCTCTAACCCTTGAGTCGGTAGAGTTAAGGGTAGATATTTCAGCGGTTACTGCGTCGAGTAGTAGACGTGATAATAAAATAGATGCCTCAGATTATTTAATAGAATTAACTTCACCAAGTGGCACTAAATCTATAATGATGACCCCTTTTAATGCTTATTTATCAGGTTATGATATGCCGAATCTTAAAATGATTTCGCATGCATTTTATGGAGAAAGTGCATCAGGTAGCTGGACACTTAAAATTACTGATGTAGATGGTAGTACTTCTAATTATATAAGTCATGTAGGAACAGGAAAACTAAACAATTTTAGCTTAACTTTTTATGGGAATTAAATTATGAAAACTTTATTTATTATATCTTTAATGTTAGTAAGTATGTCAGCCACGGCTTATCAACAAGCTTGTGAATTAGTTGCACAAAAAGCAGGTCACTCATATAAGGTAAAACTTAATAGATTTGCCAGTATTACCGCACCAGAAGACCTGCCGCAAAGTATAACTGCAGAGCTATTAACAAGAAATGGCATGTGGTTTATTTATAAAAGTACAGAGGATATGTTTACTAAAGAGCAATGTTCACCACAACAGCGAGATAAAATAAACATAGTACCAGTATTATTTAATCAATCTAGTGGGCATAATGCAGTAGTAAATGGAGTATTTCTAATAAAAACCTACCAAGAAAAAGATATTAATTTAATAACTAATCGTCATAACTTCAAAAAAGTAACTCAGTTACCCAACAGATTTAGTGCAATTTTTGATGTAAAACCGCAAGACTCTTATGATCAATTAATAGAAGCACTAGATAACGATAAAGACATCGAAAAACTAGTACCTTTATTAAGCGAGCCTACTTATAGTACTCGCTAGACATATAATTTTTACTATTTTTAGCTTTAAGTATTATAGGGGTTTTTTATGAAAATGTTTAAAAGTTTTGTGCTAGTAGTGTTTTATAACATTCTGGTTGCTTGTAGTCCTGTGGAAAAGTACAAGGTAAAGGGGTCAGGTAAAGG
>DBOE01000030.1 GCA_002299585.1 Hydrogenovibrio sp. UBA654
CAATCAGTTGTTAAGTGCCTCCTTAATAATTATATAAAAGTTCTAACATAAACATAAATAAATGTTTTATTATATTAATATATATAAGTTATTTACATCTTTTAAGGAAAAAAAAAGCATGAATTTGTTAAAAAATCAGCAACAATTATTAATTACATTTATACCAGCCATTTTGGTTTTAATGGCAGTAGCAATTGCCAGTATAGTGCTTAATATAGATATAGCTATGATGACCAGAGATATTTCAGTTATCGGAAAGGTTAATCCTCTTGCTGGAGTTATTTCTAATTTAGGAATTCTTTTGTGGTGTGTTGCTGCATCAGTAGCTTTTTTTGCGGCAATCATTCTTCGCAAGTCTGGGCAGGTAGAGAGTTTCTGGTTTCTACTTAACGCTGCATTTTTATCAACATACCTTATGCTTGACGATTTGTTTTTGTTTCATGAGTATATAGCATACCTAATTTTTGGTATCCGTGAAAAAGTTGTGGTTTTAATTTTGGGTATATTGGTGTTTTGGTATCTGTTTAGATATAGGTTTTTAATATTAAAAACTAATTATATTATTTTAATCTTAGCTTTAAGTTTTTTAGCTCTTTCTGTCATTACAGACATGCTTATGAGCTCATTTTTATCTCAATTATTAGGTCATTGGCGCTCCATGATTGAAGATGGCTTTAAGTGGTTGGGGATTGTCACTTGGTGTAGTTATTTCGTACAAACATCATTTCAATTCGTTATAAAAGATAAATAAAAAAAATATTAAAATAATTTTATTAAGTTCTAGGCCTAGTAAGTATTTTTTTACTTGCCTTATACTAATTTTAAACTTCGCTAAGTCCCATATAGCAAGGTTCTTACAAAATATTAAGGGGCTTTTTATAAGCTCCTTTTAAGGATAAACATATGAAGACATTATTGTTTTTTATCTTGATTATATTTGTCTATTTTATAATTAAATTTATTTTAAATAGAATTAATCAATTAAAGGAAGAATCAACACAAAAAGATGCCCCATTGATGGATCCAACACAGATGGTAATCTGCCATAAATGTGGTGTTCATATTCCAAAAGATGAAGCATTAATCTTAGTTAATAGCAATGATAATGACGAAACTAAATATGCTTGTTGTACAGAGCATGGATAAACTTATTAGCTATATTGGATAAAAATTATAGCTACAAGATAACTTTTTACTTTTCTATTTGTGTGACATCTCTTATTGCTCCATAGGCGGCACTAGTTGCCATAGCTCTGTATGCTCTAAGGGCTGTACTTATTTTCCTTGGTCTGTCCTTGATAGGATGCCAGGCTTTTTTGCCTCTTGCTTCCATAGCAACTCTTCTTTGTGCTAATTCATCATCTGAAACTTGTACATTAATAGCACGATTCGGAACATCTATTATAATAATATCTCCATCTTCTACCAAACCTATATTACCGCCTTCAGCAGCCTCTGGTGAAACATGACCAATAGACAATCCTGAAGAACCTCCAGAAAAACGCCCATCAGTAAGTAAAGCACAAACTTTACCCAAACCTTTAGACTTTAAATAGCTAGTTGGGTATAACATTTCTTGCATACCAGGACCTCCTCTTGGCCCTTCATAACGAATTAATACTATATCGCCAGCTTTAACCTCATGCTCTAAAATACTAGCTACCGCATCATCTTGACTTTCGTAAATTTTAGCAACCCCTGCAAATTTAAATAACTCTTCTTCTATTCCTGCGGTTTTAACAATACAACCATCAAGAGCAATATTGCCAGAAAGAACCGCTAAACCGCCTTCTTTTGTATAGGCATATTCAACACTTCTAATACAACCATTTAGTGCATCAATATCTAGAGTTTTCCAGCGTTTAGACTGGCTAAAGGCTTCTATCGTTCTGACATTTCCAGGAGCAGCTCTGAAAAATGTTTTTACACTTTCATCATCTGTTTGAGCAATATCCCATTTTCTTAATGCTTCAGCCATAGTTTTGCAATGAACGGTACCAACATCTGCATGGATTAATCCACCTCTATCTAACTCACCAATAATACGCATAATACCACCAGCTCTGTGTACATCTTCCATATGATATTTTTCGGAGTTTGGTGCAACTTTAGATAAACAAGGAACTCTACGAGAAATCTTATCCATATCATGCATATTAAAATCAACTTTTGCTTCTTGAGCTATTGCTAACAAATGCAATACTGTATTAGTTGACCCCCCCATTGCTACATCAACCGTCATGGCATTTTCAAAAGCTTTTCTGGTGGCTATGGAGCGAGGTAAAACTGAATAATCATCTTGTTCATAATAGCGTTTAGTAATTTCCACTATTCTTTTTGCCCCCTCATCAAATAGCTTTTTTCTATCTGTATGAGTTGCCAAAACTGTTCCATTGCCAGGTAGAGCAATACCTAAGGCTTCAGCTAAACAATTCATCGAGTTGGCAGTAAACATTCCAGAACAAGAGCCACAGGTTGGGCAAGCAGAAATTTCAACTTCTTCTACCTCTGAATCAGTATGAACATCATCTGCAGCCATTACCATAGCGTCAACCAAATCTAATTTAATCTCTATTCCTCCTAAAACAGCCTTACCAGATTCCATAGGGCCACCTGTAACAAAAATCGTTGGGATATTTAAACGCATAGTAGCCATCATCATCCCTGGAGTGATTTTATCGCAATTAGAAATACAAACTAACGCATCGGCACAATGGGCATTAACCATATATTCAACAGAATCCGCAATTAAATCTCTTGATGGCAAAGAATACAACATACCATCATGCCCCATAGCTATACCATCATCAACCGCAATAGTATTAAATTCTTTAGCAATACCACCAGCCTTTTCAATTTCTCTAGCAACCATTTGCCCCATATCTTTTAAATGCACATGACCAGGTACAAACTGAGTAAATGAGTTTGAAATAGCTATTATTGGTTTACCAAAATCTTCTGTTTCCATGCCTGTTGCTCGCCATAAGGATCTTGCTCCAGCCATGTTTCTACCATGGGTACTGGTTCTTGAATTATATTCTGGCACTAATAGTCTCCTCTGACTAAAAATAACTAACCTATTAAAACTATGGCTAGACTGTTATACTTATGATTTTATATATTTAACACTTAATTATCCCATAGTTATGCTTGAATCTGAATTATATTTTATTAAAAACCTACGCCAAGCTTCGCCATATATCTCTCAACATAGAGGAAAAACCATAGTTTTTTATTTACCTAGTAAAATTATTGATGACAGTGATAACCTATTACAATTTGCAAAGGATATTGTTTTACTAAAAAATCTAGGCTCAAAAATAGTAATAGCTTTAGGGGCAACTCTACAAATTAACCGAGAATTAGAAAAAAATAACATCGCTTGGAAGTATCATAAAAATATTAGAATTACTTCCCTAAAACAAATAAAAATAATCCAAAAAACCGTAGGCTTAGTTCGTTCAAAACTAGAGGCTGTCTTTAGTCAAGCCTGT
The DNA here is from genome assembly GCA_002299585.1 of Hydrogenovibrio sp. UBA654. Taxonomy (GTDB): domain Bacteria; phylum Pseudomonadota; class Gammaproteobacteria; order Thiomicrospirales; family Thiomicrospiraceae; genus Hydrogenovibrio. The sequence continues at coordinate 3,495 of DBOE01000030.1, forward strand.
GCCGAGCAACACTTGCCATTATCTCTTGTTTCAGCAAATTGGGTAATCGCCAAGCCCAAGGGAGTTATTGATGGGGTTGATTTTGAATATACTGGAACTCTTCGACAAATTAACCTCCAAGCAATTAACGAAACTTTAAATACTGGGCAAATATGCCTATTAACTCCGCTTGCTTATTCTTCTTTTGGCGAAGTTTTTAATCTAAATACACTAGAACAAGCTTATGCTGTTGGAAAAAAATTAGCCTCAAATAAACTAATGATTTTTACCGAGCAAAAAAACTTGGCTAAACTTCCCAAATCACTAAATATTAATGAGCTAAAAGATAACATAACCCAAGAAAATACCGCTGAACTAAATAATATATTACAACAATCATTAACCATAAGTAATTCTATAAAAAGAATTCATTTAATGGATCAAGATAACCCAAGCTCAATGTTATTAGAATTGTTTACTTGCAAGGGTGATGGGGTCTTAATTTATACAGATAGATACCACCAATTACGCCCAGCAACCCAAGATGATATAACTGGGATCATAAATCTAATAAAACCTTTAGAGAAGCAAGGAGTTTTAATAGTAAGAGATGAAAAAAATATAAAAAAAGACCTTAAAAATTTTATAGTTGCTGAAATAGATGGGCAGATTATCGGCTGTACAGCAATTTATTCAATTACCCCAAAAGTTGCGGAAATTGCTTGCTTAGTAGTCGAATCGTCACATCAAGGAGATGAAATAGGTATCCAACTTTTAGACAAAATAGAGCAACAAGCCAAGCTACTAAATCATAACGAAGTTTTTATACTTACCACCCAAACTAACCATTGGTTTAAAGAACAAGGCTTTCATAATGTTGATGTGTCATATTTACCAGAACAAAAACTGATTTCTTATAATAAAACTAGAAAACCCAAGATACTAATTAAAAAATTATGAACAATAAACCAACCCATATAAAAAATAGATTTAGAGGCTTTTTACCTGTAGTAGTTGATGTAGAAACTTCAGGGTTTGACCCAAAAACCAATGCTTTAATAGAAATTGCAATCGTGACTCTAAGTATGGATGCCCAAGGAATATTAAGCCCTAACAAATCTATACAAGCCAATGTATTACCTTTTAAAGGTTCTAAATTAGATAAAAGTGCTCTAAAATTTATTAATGTTGAGGATCCAACCCACCCTTTTAGAATGGCAATTTCAGAACAACAAGCCCTAGAGAAATGTTTTAACCCGATTAAAAAACTACTTCAAAAAACCGCTTGTACTAGAGCTATTCTAGTAGGGCATAATGCTTTTTTTGATTTAAACTTTATAAAAGAGGCGGCTGAAAGGACTAAAACAAAGTCACCCTTTCATGAGTTTAGCACCCTTGATACAGTATCCTTAGCGGGCTTGGTTTACGGACAAACTGTACTAGCAAAAGCCGTACAATCTGCAAATATAGAATGGGATAATTCAAAAGCTCATTCAGCGGAATACGACACTATAAAAACAGCCGAATTATTCTGCAATATCGTAAATAAATGGCCAATTAATCCTTAATAACAAATTGTTGTTTAGCTAGCGTAGGTCTCTAAATAGCACTGTAAAAAGATGGTTTTATACAGTTTATTTAAGTTGTTTAATCCTTTCTTGTGGGCTAACTACATCCGTTAAACGAACTCCAAACTTATCATTAATAACAACTACTTCTCCATGAGCAATTAAGGTTCCGTTTACCAATAAATCTAAAGGCTCTCCTGCTAGTCTACTCATCTCAATTACCGATCCTTGGGTATAAGATAATAAATTTCTTATTGATACCTTAGCTCTACCTATTTCTAATTGTAACGTTACTGGAATATCCAATAAAACATCTAAGTCAACCTTATCTGCACTATCTCCACGGCTTTTTTGTAGCTGTTCAAAATCTGCTGCATCAATATCGCCATTTTTACTCTCCTCAGATTCTGACTGCTCAGCAAGTGCATTACCCCAAGGATCTTCAGTAGTATCAGTCGAATCAGCAACATCAGATATTTCATTACTAATATCTGCATCAACTGGGGTGTCTGCTTGCTCTTGCATAGCCTCCCCCCACTCACTCATATCATCTTTATTACTCATCAGACCATTCCTTTATGTTTTTAACCATCCGCTCTTCGTAAGCTGGATGGTGAAGTATTTTTTCAATTTTTACTGATTTCTTATTATTACTTTCACCTAATTTACCTTTTACGAAAGCAATTCCTTCAACTTTAATTGCAACTTGATTAGGCATTTCAATAGGAATAATATCTCCTTTTTCCATACGCATAATATCATCCATACTAAGTTTAACTTCTACTAGATCGACACTTAAATCAACTTCAATATTTTTAGACTCTTCTTTTAAAGTCCTTGACCATCTATTATCAGATGCTCCTTGTAAGTTTGACATGCCTTCTTCAAGTTTGTCTCTAACTGGCTCAAGCATAGAGTAGGGCATAACAATATCAACCCGCCCTTCTACTCCTTCAAACCTGACATCAATTGGGCTAATAACTACCATATCTGTTGCATCAACAATACTTGCAAACTTGGGGTTCATTTCTGAATGCATATAGTTAATTTCTATATCCATTACTGGTGCCCAAGCCTTTCTTAAATTTTCTGCCAAAATATCTAAGATGCTTCTAACCATGCTCATTTCAACGGGGGTATATTCTCGACCCTCAATTTTAAAAGGTAATAAACCTGTGCCTCCAAAATACATATCTACAGCAGTAAAAATAAGCTTAGAGTCTAGGGTAAATAATGACACTCCATTTAACGGGTCAATACGGTAAAGATTTAAACTAGTCGGCACAAACAAATTGCGTAAATAGTCAACCATTTTAATAATTCTTACCTCTCCTGCTGTTACTTCTACACTAGATAAGATCATCTCATTAAAGTTTTTTTGAAAACCTCTAGCAAAGCGTTCATTTATAATATCTAATGCTGGTAATCTTCCACGAACAATCCTTTCTTGATTAGTGAAATCATATTTTTGGGCAACAGAACCATTACTAGAATCATCATCTTCTGTTTCTACTTCTCCGCCACCCACCCCATTGAGAAGAGCATCAACTTCATCTTGACTAAGAATATCATCCATTATTTACTTTTCCAAATAGTTCTATTGCATTACAAAGCGTTCAAAATACACATCTTCTAAAGTATCCGGAAAAATCCCATGTTCTTCAAGTATTTTTCGAACTTTTTCTAAAATCTTTTTACGCAACAAATCAGAGCCATCATCTTGACTCATTTCTGTATAGGTTTGAATTCTTAATAAACCCGTAATATCATTACGAAAAACAGGTCTATAATTTTCCATATCTGTTATTAATTGTGGGTAATAAGTCATAAACTTTAAGGTTACAGCTAAAAACCTAGCTTTGCCTTCACCTTTAAAATTAACTACAAATTGCTCCATTGCAAAATATTGTGGTACTGCTCCATGTTCTGGAGGATCATATTGCTTATACTTTCCTGAAAAATTTTTATGCTTCCCATTATGATTTTTTCCGTGCTCTACAGATGCATGCTGTTCTTGTGTAGATGAGGAGTCTTCACTATCATTATTGTCATTACTAAGCAAAAAAAATGCCATTACTCCAATGCCTACAATTAGTAAGATCATAATTACCATTAAAATAATAATTAAACCTTTACTGCTATTTTTAGCTGGAATATCTTGTTCTTGTTCTTCTTCATTTGCCATAACTTTTCCTTTAATTTTAGTGTTGAAGTGGGGAGTTTGTTAATTGCTTTGATAAGTCCTCTACACCAGAAGCATGACTTAAACTTTTGAGCCTCTGTTGAGCATCTTTATTCAAAACAATTATGCTAATTCGTCTATTACGAGGATTGTACGGATTTTCTTTATCAAATGGTACGGTATCCGACAAACCAACAGCCTGTGCAATTTTTTTACTATTTACTCCGCCTTTTAATAATAGCCTTCTCGCTGCATTTGCTCTATCTGCAGACAATTCCCAGTTAGTATAATCAGCACTGGCAGAATATCCTGATGAATCTGTATGACCCGCAATACTTATTTTATTAGTGGTCTTAGATAATACAACACCTACTTCTTCCAATAATTTGCTAGCATAGTCTTTTGGTAAATCAACTCCTGAACCAAACATAGGTCTTTTTCTATCATCTAGAACCTGTACTTGCAATCCATTTGGGGTTATTTCTATCTTTAATTGATTTTTTAACTGCTTTAAAACTTCATTTTCAGCTATTTTCTCTTCAATTTGTTTTTTAAGCTCAAGCATATGTTGAACTTCTTTTTTCTTTTCACTTTCACCATCAGTATCATCATCCTGTGATGATTTAGGAGTATCTTTAAAACCTCCCATATCAATCATCGAATCAGAAGTCCTACCTGCTTCTTTTGACTCTATTAATACATTTGGGGAGGATTCAATGACTGTTGGGTCACGAAAATATTCTGCCATAGCTTTCATTTCTTCATCATTAACTCCACCTAAAACCCATAACATTAAAAAGAAAGCCATTGCTGCTGTCATAAAATCTGCAAAAGCAATCTTCCAAGCTCCACCATGCGCACAGTGGCCTGCTTTTTTTACTCTTTTTATTATTATCGATTGTTCATCACTCATACTAAATAACCAAAATTTTATTTTAAAGTTTGCAAGTGTTCATCAACTTCTATAAAAGTTGGTCTTGCTTGACTAGGAATTGATTTTCTACCAAATTCAACGGCAATTTGTGGAGCATAGCCGTTTAAGTTTGCCATTAAACAAGTTTTAATAGAAGCAAAAAAAGCTCCTTCTGAATTAGCTCTATTAGCTAACTCATTAGCTAAAGGAGCTACTATTGCATAAGCAACCAAAATACCTAAAAAAGTACCAACTAGTGCAACAGACATGTGATGTGCAATTTCTAAAGGCCCTGCATCTAAATAACTCATGGTTACAATAATGCCTAATACTGCCGCAACAATACCAAAAGCGGGTAACGCTTGAGAAACTTCTCCTACAGCAGCACTAGGCATTAAAGCTTCATGATGATGTGCATCAAGTTCTGCAATCATCAGGTCTTCAAGCTGATAAGGATTAGATGTACCAGAAATCATTAATCGTAAATAATCTGCAACAAAGTCAACGGCATGATGATTAGCCGCAACTTTTGGTGCACTATTAAATAGATCACTGGCATGTATATCTTCAATATCTGCCTCAATTGACATTAAGCCCTCACGCCTTGCTTTATTAAAAATTAAAAACATTAATCCTAGTAGTTCCATATACATTTCTTTATTGTAAGGGTCTGGTTTTAAAGTGCCTAAAGCATTAAAAAAACCAGCTTTTATAACCCACCCTGGGTTAGCAATAATATAAGCACCAAAAGCACCCCCACAAATTATTACAACTTCAAGAGGTTGTATTAATATCCCAAAACTACCATGAGGTAAATAACCACCTAAAAGAGTGCCTATTACAACTACTGTTCCAATTATCCCTTTCATATACCTCTACCTATTCTTTTTAATAAATATCCAATTACAAAAAACAAGACATTTTGCAGAAAACTAAGCATAGTAATCTATAAGATTATCGGAGCTATGTATTACTCTAGCACTAACAATCTCTTCTTCATCTGTAAAATTATTTGTTACTAAACCTGTTTGTTTAGTATTTGATTCATTTTTATTTTGTTCAAAAAATTTACCGCTACCTACATCTACATTAACTACATTTACATTAGAATTTTCTAATAACTCCCGCAATCTTGGGGTTGCATTTTCTAATAATTCTCTTGTCACCCCATGTTGAGCAACCATAGTTACATGTAACAGCTGCTCTTTATCAAAATTTAATTTAATTTGAATCGGTCCTAGTTTTTCAGGAGATATGGTGATTTTGGCTTCTTGGATATTTTTATTCACCATATAAACTAATCTACTGCCTAGTTCTTGGGACCACTTAGCAGAGCGAATGTTTGGGCTAATTGACTGCATAGCTAAAGGTAGTTCAGATTTCTTATCTAGACCTACACCTAAATTACCTAAAATTCTATCTGTTTTTTCAACCTCATATAGTTTAGTTTTAAACTCTGGTAGAACAGCTTGTTGCTCAAGAGGTATTTGTAATTTAATAGTATTTTGCTTTAAAAAATAATTATATTGTTGTTGCCCAGAGCTTTGTCCTTGATTAAAAGAACCAGATTCACTTGAAGAACTATATTGAACTTGGCTAGTTGATGCAGATACATTTTGGATATTTGTAGATACCGATGCTGATGGCAAAGTATAGTTAGTTAAATTATTTACATTTATGCTAGTTCGAGTATCTTTTTCAGCAAGAGTGTAATTTATTTTTTCATCAACAATAAGTTGTTGTAAATTTAGAATGGGTTGCTCTTTAAGCTCCGTTACACCTTCATCTACCTTATCTATATTATTTAGTTCTGCAGATGAAAAAACTGTATCTAAATTAGTGTTTTTTTGTAATCCAAGCAGAAATTCCCTGTCATCTTTTACTTGCTCTATATTATTTTTAGCGGGCTCTAAAAGAGATAACGAATCTTCATCACTAATAAGATTAATTTTTTCGCTTTCTTTTCCATTAGGAATTGCCTCAATAATTGGCAGATTTTTTGAATCTAATAAATTGATACTGGGAATTTCCAAAGAAGAACTAGATGGACTTACCTGTAAATAATTTAATTGATCATTAGGCTCAATAACATCTAAATTTGCTTTATTTAAATCCTGCTCATCTTTTAATGGATTATATGTAAAACCAGTTAACTGTTTATCTTTATATAATAATTGCGGTAATATTTTATTAAATGCTTGTTCATTATCTACATTTTGAAGAGTTTGTTGATTATCTACATTTTGAAGAGTTTGTTGATTAGCTACATTGTGAAGAGGTTGTTCATTATCTATATTTTGAATAATATGCTCATTGTTTGCGGTTAATAAAGTATCTTTTTCTTCCTCCACAATAGTAGAATCTTCATTTAATACACTAATTTCAAAAAAAATATTATTATGCTCTAACTCCTTATCTAGCATAGATGGAAAACTATTATTTTCTGTGCCAACAGATGAGGGTAATATTTGCCCTTCTGTCGCAAGATTTTGAACTTCAAGTCCTGCAAAATCAGTGAGTGTCTCAAGATGCTTAATCATAAAAATATTTTTACCATAATATATTGTTTAAATTATGGGTTAGATAAAGCAACTTACAAGCCAAAATTAATCTATAGAAGATTTACCAACCACAAAATTACTCGCAACTAAATCATCAAGCAGTTTTTGTTCTTGTTTTTCTAAGGAAACTATATGTTTTTTTTCTAATTTATTAAAAAGCTTTGCTAATGCTTGAGCATTGGTCTTTTTATCCAACCAATCATTTTTATCTTTTGCTAAAGATTTTTCTATTTGTTGTATTTGAGTGTTTTGATATGCAATTGCTTGATTTAATTTGCCTAAAAAGGCCTGGGTACAATTAATTGTTTGCAATGTAGTCGTTTTACTACTTTTTAATTTCTGCAAATATTCATTTTGATAATCTATTAGAGTATCTAGTTGGTTAGTAGCTAATTGTAATTGACCCTTAATTTTTTGTAAATTCTGCTCTGATCTTTCTAATTCAATTTTAGATAAATCAACAATTTTTAACATCCTAGCCAATCGTTTCTGCATGATTTTTACCTACTTAAGGAAAATAATAATCTGTACTGGCTTTTATGATTCTATTTTCTTTTTTAGCGTTTTTTATGCTTTTTTCTACTTTAAGGGTTAGATCTTTAATTTCTTGCAAACCTTCATTAACTGTTTTTTTAAGTTGTTGCTGGTTTTTTGATTGTTGTTGCATTTGCTTATTTTGTTTATAAGATTGAGTTTCTAGAACTCGTACTCTGCTACTAATACTTGCAGCTACAGCAACGCTTTGCAAAACAATAGTGCTGATAAGCAAACCAATAACAATATATGTTTTTTTCATTATATTTATTTCCAAAACTAAAAATTATCTACAATCAAAACATTGTCAACCACCAAATGAATTTCGACTTAAAGAATCATGTGTATAAATAAAAGTATTCGCAAAAAAACTTTTATCTACATATACTTCTAATACTGTTTCATAGTTACTATCGGCCATTGGAGTTATGCTCACGATGCGTGCCCCACGTACTACGGAATTTACCCTAGCTCTAAAGCTATCATTTTTTGTAGTTAAAGTGGATATCGCAGTATTACTATCTATTTTAATACCATAGAGCTGTTCTGCCAAGGAGCGATAAGCATCTAGTTTAGATGCCCTGATTGCCATTAATCGCCGTTGCCCTTTAGTCATGTTTTCAACAGTAGAAGCGGCTCCATACCCTATACCAATTATTTTAATTAGCTTAGATGTATCATAGAATTTTCTTTCTTTTTTAAAACTAGCTTCTATATTTTTATTAGTAGCAGTTTTTAATTCTATATCCTGTGAAGTTTGACTATTTTTACTATGATAATTTTCTACTTTTAAAATAGGAATTAAGTCCCTATCTCCCATAGATTCATTATTTATAGGAGTGACGCTGCAGCCTAGTAAAATACAGGAACTAGCAAAGCCTGCTACTAATAAAAATTTGGTTTTCATAATTCTCTCCATTTTATTCAAAATAATATGATTTTTTATATTGCCTATGAGTTTTCCAATCACCAGCTTGTTTATTAAAGTATTTATTACTAGCACTACGTAACTCATCGATACTAAAAGTTTTTCCTAATCTATATTGCTTCGCCATATCTTTAGGCTCATAATAATTTGAAACTTTAACATTAGTTGTTGAACAAGCCGAAATTAAAGTTATTACCCAAACAAACATTACCAAAAATAATACTCTCATCGGTAATATTCCTGATTAGCTTCAAACATTCCACCAGGGTCTGTATATTGATATCGACTTTTATTTTCTTTTGCTATATTTTTATTTTTAAGCTCTTTTTGTACACGATGCCTTTCTTTAGCTGCTTTTAATTCTTTTTGTAACATTTGTTTTTCAATATTTTTAATACTTCTTAACAAAACTTTATACTGCGTTTGAAATGACTTTATACGATTATTTACTTCATAAATTCTGCGCTGAGCAATTGTCATTTGTGAACTAACTTTGTCTATTTTATTGGTAATTTTCAGATTTGAATTAGATGATAATTTACTTTTATCAACCTTAGATGTTTCTTTTTTATCAACCTTACTATCCGCAGTAAGATTTAACAAAGGTTTATGAGTCTTTTTTAAACTAGACAACTCTAATAAATCTATGTCCATCTGATTAACTTGAAAACTAAGGGCATTTAATTTTTTATCAATCTCCTTTAATGCAATGGAAGAAGATTTTGCATCTAACTCCGTTTCTTTAATAGAGGTTTCAATATTTGCAATTTTTACAAGAGATTTTTCATCTAATCCAGATGGTAACAAACTCAACCAAATACTAGATATTAAAATAATTAAAAGTAATACTATAATGACTGAGCTAAAAATAATAATTAGTTTTTTCATTTTTTTAATTTCACCCGCCGATGATTGGTTTTTTAATTGATCTTTGCGTACTACTGATCTTTTTTTCAAAATTTCATCTGTTTTATCATCAGTAATCACACGATCTTGTTTTTTCTGGGACGCTAGTGGTGTAGATGTAGATTCTAACTCTACTTTTTCATCAAGTTTAGTTACGGGTTTTTCTTCTGTCTTATTATCCTGCAAACTATCTGCAGCTAATTCGTCAACAATCACAGTTTCTTCTTCAATTGACCCTTCAAGCTCTGCTTCATCTAGCAAAGAATCTATGCTACTTAAATCACTGGAATCACTATTATTTGCCACTGGTTAAAAACCTCAACTCAATTCTATTCTTGTATGTTAATCTTACCTCTATCTATCCAGACTAATTTTGGTTTTATTGTGATCTGAGATTTACTATCAAACACAACTGTACCTAATTTGGATAAAGTTGCAGAAACCTCAAAATTTGCTATTTTCAAAATTATTTCTGCAACCAGCTCTCCTAAAGCATAAAAAGTGCCAAGTTGTTTGTTCTCTGTAGATAGACTATTTATAGCCTGCTTATTTGTATTAAAATATTGAATGAAGTACTCAGGTAAAATGGCGATGGTATCTTGCCAATAAGTTAGCTTACTTTTAAAAGAGTTAGTGAAAGGTAGCCTGCTAGGGAACCAAATGTGTTCAACATAATTATTTTGGTAAAATTGTAACATTGGTTTAACCTGCATAGCTAATTCTGCAGGTAAAAATGAAATTACTAAATCTATATCTGGTCTTACTCTTTGCTTAAACTTTAACTTGTTATTAATAGTTTTTTGTAGCCAATTTTTCCTATTTTGAGATAAATTTGAGTTTAATAAAGTTTGTATTGATTTATCTATAGATTTACTAACCTCTAATGGTAATATTGACTCTATGCTCTCTTGCTGTTTAGCCATAAATTCATTTTTTAAATTAATAGATGAATTAGAGTCATCAAATAAAACAGCAACTTTTTTCATATTGTTTTTTTCTAAAAAATTAATTAGAACATCAGTATTTGCAGTTCTAGCAAGGGTTAAGCTTCTTGTATATGCTTGTTTATTATCTATTTCATTTAAATATAAAGTCGGTATATTAATATTTAATTTATCAAACTCTATTATTTTGTTT
>DBOE01000066.1:0-331 GCA_002299585.1 Hydrogenovibrio sp. UBA654
ACCCCCCGGGGAGAAGGGAAAAAAGGGGAGGATGTTTCGGATAATATTAAAACCATTCGTTCTGTACCTTTAAAACTAGTAAGCCCCCCCCCCCCCCCAATATCTTAGAAGTAAGAGGTGAAGTTTTTATTTCAAAACAATCTTTTGAAAAGCTGAATGCCAAACAAATAAAAAATAGTGATAAAGTTTTTGCTAATCCAAGAAATGCAGCCGCAGGAACTCTTAGGCAACTAGACTCTAAAATAGTAAGCAAACGCAATCTAAGTTTGTATTTATATGGCTGGGGGCAAATATCAGCCGATTGGCAAATGCCAAGCAGTTATTTTAAAGT
>DBOE01000066.1:640-868 GCA_002299585.1 Hydrogenovibrio sp. UBA654
TGCCAAGCAGTTATTTTAAAGTAATGGAAGCTTTTGCAAGCTGGGGATTGCCTTTAAATCCAGATAGTAAAGTAGTGGAAGGGCTTGATGGGGTTTTAGATTACTACCAGTTTCTATCTAAAAAACGCTTAAATTTACCTTATGAAATAGATGGAATAGTTTATAAATTAAATGATATAGCTTTGCAAGATTCATTAGGATTTACTGCCAAGTCGCCAAGATGGGCAA
>DBOE01000066.1:1217-1391 GCA_002299585.1 Hydrogenovibrio sp. UBA654
AGCAAGAAAATTTCCAGCTGAAGAAGTGTGGACTGATTTATTAGATATAGAAGTACAAGTAGGCAGGACTGGAGCGATAACTCCTGTAGCTAGGTTAAAGCCTGTTTTAGTCGGTGGAGTTATGGTTGCTAATGCCACTTTACATAATATGGATGAAATTATTCGTAAAGATGT
>DBOE01000066.1:1713-2026 GCA_002299585.1 Hydrogenovibrio sp. UBA654
ATTATTCGTAAAGATGTACGCATTGGCGATAAAGTAATTGTTCGTAGAGCAGGAGATGTAATTCCTGAAGTGGTTGGTGCGGTATTAAATTTACGCCCAGAGAATACTAAATTATTTGTGATGCCAAAGACTTGCCCAGAATGTAATTCGCAAATAATTAAAGAACAAGACAAAGCGGCTTATCGTTGCACTGGTGGCTTGTATTGCCCTGCACAACGCAAAAGAGCTTTACAGCACTTTGTATCGCGTAAAGCTTTAGATATAGTTAGTTTGGGCAAAAAATTAATTGTGCAGTTAGTTGATGAAAACCTAG
>DBOE01000066.1:2335-14007 GCA_002299585.1 Hydrogenovibrio sp. UBA654
AGTTAGTTGATGAAAACCTAGTTAATCACCCTGATGACTTATTTAAACTAACCGTAGAACAACTTATTAAGCTAGAAAGAATAGCAGAGAAGTCAGCAGAAAAAGTTTATCAAGCCATTCAAAGCTCTAAACGGACTACTTTTGCTAGATTTATTTATAGCCTAGGAATTCCAGAAGTAGGTGAAGTTACTGCCAATAATCTCGCGAATCATTTTCAAACACTTGAAAATTTAACTAATGCAGATAAAAAATTATTAATTAAGATTGATGATGTTGGTGATATTGTTGCCCAACACATTAAGAATTTTTTTAAACAACCTCATAATAGACAGGTAATAGAAAGTATGTTAGAGCAGGGGTTAGAATGGCAAATTCCTGAAGAGAAAAAGGTTGATGTTAATTCTACCTTTAATAACAAGCTTGTTGTTTTAACTGGTATTTTACAATCTATAAGTAGAGGTGATGCTAAAATTAAATTGGCAGAATTAGGAGCAAAAATTACTAGTAGCATTTCTGCTAAAACAGATTATTTAATTGCTGGTGAAAAAGCAGGTTCTAAAAAAAGCAAAGCAGAACAACTTGGCGTTACAATACTCACGGAAGCCAAATGGTTAAAAATGATGGAAAAGGATTAGAGCATGGTAAGACCTCGTAATGTTGGCAGATACCAAGCACCCAAAGAAGTACCTGACTGGGAGCAAGAAGAGTTTGAAAGCCGAACAGATATAAAAAAAGCTGCTGATGCGGTAAAAAATTTGGGTATTCAAATCTCTGAGCTAACGGTTAGTGAAATTTATTCATTTAATTTACCAGCAGAATTTTTAGATGCGGTTTTGTTATTAAAAAAAATGGGTAAAGGGCCGGCATTAAAACGCCAAAAATCTTTTATTGGTAAATATTTACGCAAAAATGAGCTGTTAATTATTCAAATTAAAGAACGGTTGCAACAAATAGAACAAAGAGAACAGCAAAGAAATGCTCATTTTCATCGCTTAGAAATTTGGCGAGATAGGTTGGTAGAAGAGGGTGATAGTGGGCTAAATGAATTTTTAACTGATTACCCGCAAGCTGATAGGGCTTTACTAAGGCAGCTGGTAAGAAATGCGAATAAAGAAGTTTCCGAAAATAAGCCACCTAAATCATCAAGAGCAATGTTTAAATATCTTAAGATAGTATCTTAATCAGTTATTAAGTGCCTCCTTAGGGAGGCACTTAAATTAAATATAGATGGAAAACACTATGCCAACAAAAACTTTCATAATAGGTAAAGATGCTAGTTTAGAAGATTCAATAACAAAAATGCAGGCTATATTAAAAAAAGCAGGTTTTAAAATTGAAGAAACAAGTTGGTTAAACCCCGTTGAAAATATTTATTCTGTGCATATTAGAGATAAAAACTGTTCCGTTTTGTTTGCTAATGGTAAAGGTTTTTGTAAAAAATCCTGTTTGGCAAGTGCTTATGGTGAGTTTATAGAAAGACTAGCTACTAACTATTTTTTTTCAGATTTTTTTATAGATATAGATGCTGTTAAAGATGATTTTTTGTATTATTTAAATGAAAAAAAACTTACTTTAAAAGAATATAAATTATGCTTGAATAAAAAACTATGGGCTTTGTATGATGCTGGGGGTGAATTACAAGCAGAAGACTTTTTGAGCCTAAATGATGCTAAGCAACAAATAACCTGCTTGCCAATGAATAATGCAGTAACTAATGAAGAAGTGTATTTTCCGATTAATATTTTTAGTAATCTTTATGCAAGCAATGGTTTATGTGCAGGCAATACAATTTTAGAAGCAAAAGTTCAGGGGCTGTCAGAAATATTTGAACGCTGGGTAAAGGGAATAATTTTAAGAGAAAACCTATGCTTACCTAAGCTTTCTAATAAAAATATAGAGAAGTATTTAAATATAACTATAGCAATAGAGAATTTAAAAAAAAAGGGTTTAGAAATTTCGCTAAGAGATGCATCTTTAGGGGGACATTTCCCAGTAATAAGTGTAATACTATTTGAACAAGCAACGGGGCAATGTTTTGCTTCATTTGGAGCTCACCCTATATTTGAAGTTGCATTAGAAAGAACTTTAACAGAAGCTTTACAAGGTAGAAGTTTACATAAGTTAGGTGGGTTTCAAACACCGGTGTTTGATGCTGAATTAGTTGCTAATGATGAAAATATAGAAAACCATTTTATTGATTCTAGTGGATTAATTAATGCGAAATTTATTAGCACAAATTATGATTATAAACTTAGTAATTGGAGTTTTGAAGGTACAATAGAACAACAATATCTGTATTTAGTAAATAAAATAACGCAAATGGATAGAGTGGTTTATACGGCAGACTTTAATCATTATGGGTTGCCAGCCAGCAGGGTAATCGTGCCAGGGATGTCTGAAATATTTCCTATTGAAGAGCTGATAGATAATAATCAAAATCAAGGTAGAATCTTACGGGAGTCTTTAGAACAATTATCGCAAAATAAAGTACAGCAACAAATTCAGCAGACTTTAGAGGTTGTACAGCAATTAGGCTTGTCTGATCATCAAGGGGTTGCTAGTTTAATCGGTTTGTTAGCAGATAAAAACAGCTATTGGCAGAAATTAAAAATAATAGAATTGAAAATGTTTTTACAATTAGCACAACAAAATCATGAAGAATGTTTTGAAAGTTTACAGACTTGTTTTTATTTTGTGGATGATAAAGCAATGAAAGTTTTTTATAAGGCTTTAAGTTTTGCTCTAGAAGTAAAGTTATATAAAAATCAGGCAATATACAATACTGAAATGTTAATTGCTTTATTTGGAAAACAGACTACAGAAAAAGTAACTAAATCTATAAATGGAGATTTGTTTTTATATGGATTGCCCATAGGAGATGAGGTTTTCAGACAAAACCTAGCTCACCAAAGGTTAGTTGAGATCTATAAAAGACTACCCGTGGCAATAAATGTTGACTAGTAAAAAACTGCCATATTTTAGTTTTTTCTTGTTTTTTTAAAAAAAATAGCTATAATTCTCGTCTTTCAGATATGCAAACTCTGATTTCCTTGCCTCACTAATATTTATTTACATTGAGTAAATATAATTAGGAGGCTATTTTTTAATCCATAAGGAGATGATTTAATGCGTCATTATGAAGTCGTATTTTTAGTGCACCCTGATCAAAGTGAACAGGTTCCTGCAATGATCGAAAAATACCGTGGTCTTATTGAAGAAAAAGGTGGTTCTATCCACCGTCTTGAAGATTGGGGTCGTCGTCAATTAGCTTATTTAATTAATAAGATCCATAAAGCTCATTATATTTTAATGAATATTGAATGTACTCAAGAATCTTTAGACGAGCTAGAAAACTTATTTTACTATAACGATGCAGTTTTGCGTAATATGGTTATTAAACGTAAAGAAGCTATTACAGAACCGTCTGTAATGATGGCTCAAAAAGAAGACAAGCGTCGAGGAGATAATCGTGGCTAGTAGAAGTTTTGGAAGAAAAAAATTCTGTCGTTTCACTGTTGAAGGCATTAAAGAAATTGATTTTAAAGATTTAGATACTTTAAAAAGCTATATCACAGAAACAGGCAAAATAGTTCCAAGTCGTATTACTGGAACTAGTGCAAAATATCAACGCCAATTGGCTAATGCTGTTAAGCGAGCTAGATATATTGCTTTGTTACCTTACACAGATCAACATAAGTAGAAATAAGTAAAAAATTAAATATGTTATTCGTTGCCCATTATATAATGAAAGGTCAAATTCAGGCTTTTGTAGCAACAATACTCTTAGCAGCATTAAGCGTTTGGTTTTCTCCTTTTGGATTGTTGCTAGGAGCTGTGATTGCTTTAATTACTCTTAGAGTTAGTGAGACTGAAGGGTTTAAAATACTTGTTGTTGCAATGTTGGTTAACTATCTAATTACAGCATTTTATTTAGATAATAATATAGCTAGCATGATTGCTATTTTTGAGTATATGTTGCCAATTTGGTTAATAGCTTTGGTCTTAAGAAAAACTAATTCTTTAGCTAGTGCAATACATTTGTCTATGTTAATGGCAGGTGCTCTTTTGGTAGTTTTTCATCTAATGGTAGGAGATACTACGCTTTGGTGGAAAAATTTATTTGATATGATCTTGTTGCCATTTATGGAACAAACTAAAATTGAATTCCCAAGTGAAAATATTGAATCTATTGCTAAAATAGCAACTCTAGTAATGGGGATATCAGCAGTATTTTTATGGACATCAATCATTTTTATAGGTAGATGGTGGCAATCACAGTTGTATTACCCTGGTAGGTTTAATGAAAACTTCCAGCAGCTTCGTTTACCAAAAAATGTAGCTTATTTTGCTGCGGTGGTTATTGTCACAAGTTTAGTGGTTAAGTCGTCCATTATGCAAGATTTATCTGGTGTACTTATGGCTGGGTTAGTATTTCCAGGTTTAGCGATTGCTCACTATATTATTGCGATTAAGCAGTTGAAAAGAGCATGGTTAATAGGTTTATACATTGTATTAATTGTATTTCCACAAACAATTTTTATTGCAGCGGCAATTGGTTTACTAGACAATTGGTTAGATATTCGAAAACGATTGACACAAAAACTATAAAGGTTTAGATTATGAATGTTATTTTGCTAGAAAAAGTACAAAATGTAGGTGGTTTGGGAGATCAAGTTTCTGTAAAGGCAGGTTTTGCTCGTAATTTTCTTATCCCACAAGGAAAAGCTAAGCCAGCAACTAAAGAAAATTTAGCAGAGTTTGAAGCTAGGCGTGCTGAAATTGAAAAGATACAGGCTGAAGAGTTAGCAGCCGCTACTGTTATTTATGAAAAAATAAATGGTACAGTAGTATCTATTTCATCTGTAGCTGGTGATGAAGGCAAACTATTTGGTTCTATTGGTACAGCCGATATTGCAGATGCTTTAGTAGCCGTTGGATTTAGCATTGAGCGTAAGGTCGTTCGTATGCCTGAAGGGTCTTTACGCCATACAGGTATTTTTGAGATTGATATTGAATTACACACTGATGTAGTTGCCGCTATCACTGTAGAAATCAAAGCTACTGAAGATTAAATTTTAAAGTAGTATTTTTTAAAAACGAGGTTTTCACTTCGTTTTTAAACTTCGTAATAAATTTTATCTTGTGATTAGGTTATAATCCTATATCTTATTACTAAGAACAAATTCATGAAAGACGAACAATTTTTTAAAACACCTCCTCATTCTATTGAAGCCGAACAGTCTGTTATCGGCGGTTTAATGCTGGATAACGAAAAATTAGATGATGTTTCTATCCAATTACAGGAAACAGATTTTTACACCCAACAACATCAAGTTTTGTATAAGGCAATTTTAGAGCTTAGACAGCAGTCTAGACCTTTTGATTTAGTTACTATAATTGAAAAACTAGAGTCTATTGGTAAATTAGATGATTCTGGAGGTAAAGAGTATTTAATTGATTTAGTCACCAATACTGCCGGGGCATCTAATATTAAATTTTATGCAGAA
Source organism: Hydrogenovibrio sp. UBA654 (assembly GCA_002299585.1). Taxonomy (GTDB): domain Bacteria; phylum Pseudomonadota; class Gammaproteobacteria; order Thiomicrospirales; family Thiomicrospiraceae; genus Hydrogenovibrio. The sequence goes on from DBOE01000066.1 coordinate 7,843, forward strand.
ATTGTTCGCGAAAAATTTATTTTAAGGAGTTTAATAAAAGCTAGCAATGAAATTTCAGAAGCTGGTTATTTTTCGCAAGGCAAAAATACACGTGAAGTTTTGGATATAGCTGAAAGTAAGATTATGGCTATTGCCGAGCATAGTTTTGGTCAGCAGCGTGAATATCAAGACATGCAAACCTTGCTTAATGACGCGGTTTCAACTATAGATCAACGCTATAATTCTGATGGGTCTATAACAGGTCTAGCAACTAATTTATCTGAAATTGATGAAATAACTTCAGGTTTACAGAATGGTGATTTAATTATTGTTGCAGGTCGTCCTTCAATGGGTAAAACTACTCTTGCTATGAATGTTGTGGAAAATGTAGCAATTAAAAGTAAAGCTAATGTAGCTGTGTTTAGCATGGAAATGCCAGCAGAACAATTAGTTTTAAGGATGATTAGTTCAGTAGGAAGGATTGATGCTGAGAGGGTTCGTACAGGAAAGCTAGAGCCAGAAGATTTTGGGCAATTAAATGTGGCAGTTACTCAGTTATCGCAAACTAAGGTGTTTATTGATGACTCACCAGCCCTAACAATTAATGATCTAAGAGCAAGAGCAAGAAGGATAGATAAAGATATTCGAGATAACCAGTATAAAGAAGCACTAGAGGCAGGGGTTGATAGCCCTGAACAACAAGTTAGTGGTTTAGGTCTTATAGTTATTGATTACTTGCAATTGATGAGAGGTTCGGTTCAAACTGAAAACAGAGTCAATGAAATATCTGAAATATCTCGAGGTTTGAAAACCTTAGCTAAAGAGCTAAATGCTCCTGTTGTTGCTTTGTCGCAGTTAAGCCGAAATCTCGAACAACGCCCAGACAAAAGACCTAAAATGGCTGATTTACGCGAATCTGGAGCTATAGAACAAGATGCTGATTTAATTATTTTTATTTATCGTGATGAAGTTTATAACCCTGATTCTTCTGATAAAGGTACCGCAGAAATAATTTTAGCAAAACATAGAAATGGTTCCTTAGCAACGATTCGTCTTACCTTTATTGGTAGATATACTAAGTTTGAAAATCATGCAATTTTTAATGCACCTGATGATTATTAAATTAGGTTTTATATGACTTATAGACCAACTAGAGTTGAAATAGACCTATCTGCTTTACTACAAAATTTAACTCAAGTTAAAGCTTTTGCACCTAAGTCTAAAATATTAGCAATTATTAAAGCTAATGGTTATGGTCATGGAATCATTAGAGTAGCTAGTCAATTATCTTCGGCTGACGGTTTTGGTGTGGCATCAATTGATGAAGCAATATTATTACGCCAAAATGGTTTTTTGCATAAAATTATTTTATTAGAAGGTCTTTTTGGCGAACAAGAACTAGAATTGGTTATCCAGCATAGGTTAGAAGTAGTTGTGCATTCTTTTTATCAGTTAGAATGGTTGGAATCTGTATCCTCAAGTAAAATTTCACAAATTACTGTCTGGATTAAGATAGATACGGGGATGCATCGTCTTGGTTTTCTTGGCGAGGAGTTAGTAGAGTTAAAAGCTAGGATAGCTAAGCTAAAAAACCTAGCTAATATTAATTGGCTTTCTCACTTTTCCTCAGCAGATAGTTCAGTAGATTTTACACAGCAGCAAATAAAAAAGTTTGCAGAATTAACCGCAAGGGTTACTGGCGAGAAAAGTTTAGCTAATTCTGCTGCTATTGAGCGGTTTGCTGAATCTCATTTGGACTGGGTAAGACCAGGGATAATGTTATACGGAGTAGGAGGGCATAAACAATCAGTTCCTAACTTTAAACCAGTAATGACATTTTGTTCGCAAATTATTTCTTTAAAGTGGTTAGAAAGAGGTGACAGTGTTGGTTATGATAATACTTGGTCGGCAGATAAAAAAACATTAATTGCTATAGTTGCGGTAGGCTATGGAGATGGTTACCCAAGGCATGCAGAAACAGGAACTCCAGTTTTTATTTCTGGGCAAATATTACCACTTGTAGGTAGGGTTTCAATGGATATGATTAATGTTGATGTTACCCTTATTGCAGATAAGGTTTTTATAGGTTCTGAGGTGATTCTTTGGGGTAAAAACTTACCTGTTGCTAAGGTTGCCAAGTTTGCAAGCACAATTAGCTATGAACTTTTGTGTGGCATAACAGAGAGGGTGCCAAAAATAGAAGTTAAAGATGATTAAAAAAATAGTAGATTTAAAAAAACTAGAGAATTTAATGGGTTTTTTAAATTAGATAAACTAAGTTATAGTTTTTCAAAATATAATGGTGGATTATCTGAAGCAATTACAAGAGAACTTTTTGTTCGTGGTGATGCTATTATAGTTCTACTTTATGATTCTAAAAAACAAAAAGTAATTTTAGTCGAGCAGTGTAGAGTGGGGGCAATAGACTTTAGACAAAAAAACAATGAACAGGCTTGGTTATTAGAGCCTGTTGCTGGAATGATCGATGAAGGTGAAAGTCAAATACAAGCCTGTGCAAGAGAAGCCAAAGAAGAGGCAGGGGTAAAAAATGCAACTTTTAAATTTATTTATAGTTTTTACCCAAGCCCAGCAGCTTGCGAAGAAGTTTTACATTTATATGCTGCGGACATTGATTATAAAAATTTACCAAAATATGCTGGCTTAGAGTCAGAAGCAGAAGATATTAAGGTAGTTATTTTTAGTTATGCTAAAGCCAAGCAAAAATTACTTGCTGGTGAGTTTAATGTAGCAAGTACTATAATTGCATTGCAATGGTTATTTTTACGGGGTTAAAGTTATGTTTTGTTTGTTTAGAAATTCAAGGTTTGTATATCCATTAAATTATTTAGCTTTTATTTTAAGCATTATGCCTGTTATTTATTGGCTTTATTTTGCTTTAATTGAAAAATCATTTTTAAATAATTTTATTAGTGGTCAAACCTTATTTGTAGATTTACTCTTAGGTTTACCTGTAGTTTTGTTGTTTGCGATAATTATTTATGCCATGATTTATTGGGTTTTTAAAATAATTATTATTCTGTTGGCACCATATTTATTAGAAGAAAACAAATGTGAAACAGATCCAGATACTTTTGATCCAGCTACAATACAAGAATATGGTGAGGATTATTGGCAAGATAAAAATAAAGAAAACAAAAAATAAGTGTCCATACTTAATGAATCTAAACAGTTAGTTAAATTATCTTGGCCAATATTAATTGCTCAATTATCACTTGCCTCTTTAGGAGTTATAGATACCATAATGGCAGGGCAAGTTAGCACTGATGATTTAGCGGCAATAGGCTTAGGTTCAAGCATCCTTTTCCCCGTAATGATGCTGGCAGTAGGTCTATTAATAACTATAACAACTTTAGTTGCTAAACAATTTGGTAAAAAAGATTTTCGGCAAATGGAAGTTTTTTTTCAACAAGGAATTTGGTTGTCTATTCCTCTTGGAATAATCACTTTTTTTTTATTAATAAATAGTTCTTGGGTTTTAAATCTACTACCCTTAACAGATAAAGTATTTCAACTAAGTAATGATTATTTATTTTATATAGCTTTTGGCTTACCAGCGCTTTCTGTCTATTTTGTATTTAGGTATTTTTGGGAAGCGATAGGTTTAACCTTGCCAACCATGTGGATAAGTTTGTTGACAATCTTAATTAATGTACCACTAAATGCTATATTTATTTATGGTTGGGGGGGGGTTGATGCTTATGGCGCGTCAGGTTGTGGTATCGCTTCGGCTATTACTATGTGGTTGATATTGATAGTGGCTATAGTTTATGCTTTATTATCCAAAAAAATAACCCCTTATCTAAATTTAAAACCTAGTAACTTTAAATTTCCTATCTGGAAGGGGGGTATACAAAATATTTTGTTATTAGGAATCCCTAACACTTTTGCAATATTATTTGAAGTTAGCTTATTTAGTTTTATTGGTTTATTCATAGCTGTATTAGGGACAAAAGTTATAGCATCCCAGCAAATAGGGGTTAGTTATACTTCATTATTATTCATGCTACCCTTAAGCATTTCTATGGCAATAACTATTAGAGTTAGTCAAGCTTATGGTAAATCTCAAAAAAAAAAGGTTTATAATAGAATTTATTCTGGTTTATTAATGTCTTTAATTGCAGGTATTTTTCTAGCCGTATTTACTTATTTTTTAAAAGAACCTATTACTAAACTTTTTACTGATGATGTAGAAGTTTTTAAATTAGCGGTAGGTTTATTGGGAATTGCGGCAATATATCAAGTTTTTGACTCTATACAGGCATCTTGCTCAGGTGCTTTAAGGGGGCTGCACAATACTAATATAATTATGTGGGTAACTTTTGTTTGTTTTTGGGGTATAGGTTTGGGAATAGGATATTTATTTGCTTTTACTCCAGTTTTTTTTGAACCTATGGGGGTAAAAGGATTTTGGTATTCAATAGTGATAGGTTTTTTTGTAGCGACAATAATTTTATTAAGCAAACTATTTTCACTACTTAAAAAATTAGAGCAGCGAGGTGAAATTCTTTAAAATTTGCTAAGAATTTTTATCTTTATCGTTATTTTTAAATACCTTAAAGACCCACCACATAGCTAAACTAACTATAATAACAGCAACAACAGAAAGACCTGCTGTAATCAATAAAGCTTCTCCAACATCATCCATTCCAATACTGTGCATTTAATATTATCCATAAATAAAAAGGTTAAACAATAATTCTAATATAATATAATATTGTGTTAGTAATGTAAAAATAAAATTAATTAGATAAAATATGAAAGAATTAGAAAAAGAAAGGGCGGATCTACTTAAAGCTATTGAAAACAAAGCCCAACAATTATCATCAAAAAGAAGCAAGTCAGCTGATAATAAAGAGCACAACCTAAAAGACTGGTTGAGTGCTGCGGAGAACATTATACCATCTGATTCAGATTATAGAGGCTCGTCTAAAAACAATAAAAAGCCAACACAAGTTTTGAATAAACCACAAAAATCCTGGTTATTTATTTCAATTATTATTTTTTCATTAATAATAGGTGCATCTTATATAGCTTATATTAGTATTAATAAAGAATTTACTCAAGTAAAAACAAGTCAAGAACGCAATGCCACAGAAGTGGAACTATTAAAAGATTTAATAATTGAATTAGAACAAAAAATAGATATTCAAGAAAAAAAAATTAAATATCTAAAAGATATCTCATCAGTAAAATCATCTTCGGATAAAAAAATAACATCTAAAAGTAATACGCAAGAAAAATTAGTCTATCTTGAAAGTCAAATAGAAAAGATAAACCAAATAGACCTTAAATTAAAAAAATTAATACAAAAAAAAGAAAATAATAACTTAAAAATAGCGAGACAAGAGCAGACTCCAATAACAAATGATTTAAATAAGCTTGCATTCAAAGTTTTAGAAAAAATAACAAAACCTTTAGCAGCTACAAAGTCTATTAAAAACTACTCTGTTGATGCCAAATGGTTAATGAATCAACCGCTTACTAACTATACTTTACAGTTGGCAAGCTTGCCAAATAAAGACTCCGCAAAAAAATTGATAAAGGACAAATCTATAGAAGGAGGCAAAATAATTATTCAACATGATCCAGATCCAAGTTTAACAAAATACATAGTTATAATAGGCTCTTACTCAGACATAAAAGAAGCTAATGATTACCGCCAAAAATATAAGGAAAAATTTGGCATTATTTCGTGGCTTCGCAATGTAAAAAATATAGTTCCTAGAGTTAAATAACTTCCCCCTAACTATGTTAGTTATTAAGTGTCTGCTTGACTTAACTCTAACAGATCTCTATAATTTAGCAGGTTTCAAAATAGCTTCCCATAAAAGTTATTGCTATGCCAGTGTGATGGAATTGGTAGACATGACGGATTCAAAATCCGTTGCCTTTACGGGCGTGGCGGTTCGAGTCCGCCCACTGGTACCATCTTCAATCCTTTTTTTATACGACCGTAGCTCAGTTGGTTAGAGCACTACCTTGACATGGTAGGGGTCGGTGGTTCAAATCCACTCGGTCGTACCAACTCCTAACTTAAAAAATAAACACCTTGTTAGTTATTAATAATCGTCTTCTTTAAGGAGTCACTTAACAACGGATTGAAATTCTGTGTGGACTTCTAGCCTATCAATTATAGGCATGTATTGCAGGCAATAGCTAGCTATT